>PBET01000010.1 GCA_002719815.1 Methanobacteriota archaeon
TATACGTTCACAACGCTAGCGATGTATACGGCCTACTGCGAACCCTTGTAGATGACTTTCTCATACACATGGGTGTTATTGGTAAACCCTCGTGATCATTAGGGGCTCAATTATCCATTCACTAACAACAGCGTCAATCAACTGCAGGTTTGTTTCCTAAAACTTCACCGTGCCTGAGGCAGTCCCATCGCTCTTCCACGATGCTTGGCAGCTGCTCCAATAATCATCGCAATCACTTGCTGTGAAATAGAGCGTGTTACCAACGGCTATCGAGAAATTATCAGATCTCGTATACCCACCACGCATTTGGTGCATAGAGGCTAGGCATGAAGTAAATTTTGCCATTTAAATGAACAATCTTATCGATAGGGGTGCCTTCTTGCCCGGGGGTGAATTCCTTAATCAATTCTGGATTACTGGAAGACATCGGTAATGAAATATCATATTTGTAAAATTGAAAACCAGTTCCAGCCGTTGTGTTGTCTAAACAACTGCTGTCAACACACATATTCCCATACAAAACGCTTCCAACTGAGGTAAGTCTGTATGGTGCCGTGTTAATTCCAGCCTCCTCAAAAACATGGATCGGATGTGAATCAACGGTTAGCAGTTGAGTTGGTGAATAAGACGGGCCTTTAAGCATCCACAAAGTACCGTCTGAATTCACGAGAATTTTTTCATCAAGAACTCCTGCTAAGCGGGGCCAACTTAACTCAACCACCACATTTGTCCCAGAAACAGTCCCGTCACTCTTCCATATTCCAAAATTACCATTATTGTCTTCATTATTGATGAACCAAAATTCATCATTCAAACAAATGGTCCCATCATTGCGTTTGTCTAAGTAAGAACTAGTAGGGATCCATAGGTTAGAATTTAACTTGATTGTCCCCGCATCGGTTCCATCACTGACCCATAACTCCATTAACGAAGTTGTAGTATTGTAAAAATTGATGTATAAATACGCACAATCTTGACCCCGGAGCGATAAAGAATACTTACCATCTACAAACTTAGTTGTGACCAATGTTGTTCCAGCGGTTGACCCATCACTAATCCACAATTCTCTTTCAGGGTATGTTGAAATAAACAAGTTAGCATCAACTACTTCGAAATCAAAATTAGCATCAGAATCGAGAGACATCTCTTTCAACAATGATGGGTTTGTAGAAGACATGGTCTGTGAAGTGTTAAACTTCCAAACCTCACAACCGTTGGTGCCATCGTCATAATGGAAATAAAAATTGCCATCAAAGATTTGTGTGTTTCCGTGACAAATACTGTTTGATACTTGAATAGGGTTTGTAGATGAAATTGGATTGTTGGTATCAAACATCCAAATTTCGTGGTTGGAGTTATCTTCGAAAAAGAAAAAGTCGTTTGCAAAACCGTAAATGTAGCAATTATCGTTGTTTTGCCCCAGTTGTTTGATCAAATGCATGTCGCCAAAAGTTCCGTCTGACATCCAAATTCCATGGGAAGCGATTGGAATGGAATTTTGTGATGGCACCGAATTGTGTGCACACCAGTACAACGAATTATTATGTGCACGAAGGTTGTAATGGTCAGGGCCAGCGTTATTCGAATCAGCAAACTGTAAGAAAGCATGTGGATTCTCACATCCTTCAAGGTTTACAATTTCTCCTAGTGGAGTCATTAGACAGAGGTCAACATCATTCATAATTCCGTCTCCATCATCATCGAGTTGGGATTGTGAACAACCATCGGCATCTACAGCCTCTCCAGCAGGTGTGAGTGGACACAGGTCAACACTGTTCATCACAAGGTCTCCATCATCATCGAGTTGGGTCTGTGAACAACCATCGGCATCTACAGCCCCTCCAGCAGGAGTGAGTGGACATAGGTCAACATCGTTCATCACAAGGTCTCCATCATCATCCAATTGATTGTCAGCACATCCATTCAAATCCACGGTTAATTGAGCATCAGTATCTGGGCACAGGTCATCTACATCAGGGATGCCATCATTATCCAAATCTATTTGATTGGATGAATCAGTACATCCTGCAAGAGATACTGTCATCATCATCAAAGCAAATAGAAGTGTTTGTAATTTCTTCATGAATAATCCACACCCCATGAAGTAAATGAATACTGGGGGTTCCCTTGTGAATGCGGGTGACTACAACTGTAGCCAATAGAATAAACCAGATGAAGTCCAAATCCTTTCAAGAATTCAAGACGATATATACCAACACCGACCAGAAAACCAACAATTGGTAGCATTATTCCCAGGCACAACGCATCATCGTCGCCTCCCTCCACCACTGAATCAACGACACCCAGGTAGCAAACCACGGGAGCATAAAACAAAGCAAGCGCAAGAAGGTTCGTTTCTTGTTCTGGCGCTTGTGTGATGACATGCGACCTCTGTGCCCCTTCTGAACGAATGGGGCGCGGAGTGTTGATGACGACTGCTTCAGGCTTGACCGGGCTTTGATTCGCGATTTATGGAAAGTCAGGTTCATATACCACACCGCACTCGCTACTATGTAACCTCAGGTTAAGTAGTGGTGAAATCGGTGGCTGGAGACGATTGGGAAGAGAAGATGTTGGATCAACTTGAACGCCTCCTTTCCAACATGGGCATGAACATGTCCAGAGAGCAACTGCGTGCGCTTCTCCAACAATTTCGTGCTCAATTTGAGAAGATGGGCATCGATGAAGAACGCATTGCGAAGGGCGATGTCAACTTCAATTTCGACTTGAGCAATCTCCAGAATTTCTTCCAACCGGGCATGGATTTCAATGAGTTGTTCAAGAACATGGGCGTCGATGTTCGCGTTGATGCATCACCTGTTGAAATTGAGACACCAGATGGCGAAGAAGATGACGATATGGTTCTGCCCGCTGACGATGTCTACCTCGAGGGATGGAACATGACCATCACCGTTGATTTTGCCAAGAAAGAACTCGAACAAGACCAAGTCGAGTTGAATCTCATTGATGGAGGCACACTCGTTGAAGTCCATCGGACTACACAACTTGCACCTGTTGCACGCATTGAACTCCCACATGCCTGCGAGGACGTTGTTGACTTTACACTCAACAATGGCATCCTCGATATCACCTTGCGATTGATTCCTCCTGAGGATGCCTTCGCAGCACTTCCACCATCGGACGATGGTGACGATACCATTCCCCTACGCGGCGACATTACCATCGATCTAGCTGACGATGACGACGATGACGACGATGATGGAGGAATCCCAATTCTATGAACGGAGATGGAAAAATGAGTAAAGTAATCGGAATTGACCTAGGAACAACCAACAGCTGTGTAGCCACCATTGAGAACGGTGAACCCGTTGTCATTGCAAACGCTGAAGGCGCGCGAACAACACCTTCCGTTGTCGCTTTCAACAAAGATGGCGAGCGATTGATCGGTATCACAGCAAAGCGCCAAGCCGTCACCAACCCAGACCGCACCATGATCTCTGTCAAGCGACACATGGGGACAGACTGGAAGACCGATATTGACGGAACAGACTACACACCACAGGAAATCTCTGCGTTCATTCTTCAGAAGTTGAAGGCAGATGCTGAAGCATATCTTGGCCATGAGGTTAAGCAAGCGGTCATTACCTGTCCTGCCTACTTCACCGATGCTCAGCGAAAGGCGACCAAGGATGCTGGACGAATTGCTGGCATGGATGTTCTTCGAATCATCAACGAGCCGACTGCCGCTGCACTTGCATACGGTGCGGACAAAGGTGAGGACCAAACCATCCTCGTCTACGATCTTGGTGGCGGAACATTTGACGTTTCCATCCTCGAAATCTACGATGTAGATGGACAACCACAAATCGAAGTCAAGGCGACCGCAGGAAACAACAAACTCGGTGGTGACGACTTTGACGAACGCATCATTGAATGGCTTGTGAGCGAATTCAAGCGTGAAACTGGCATCGATTTGTCCAAGGACAACCAGGCCATGAGTCGGCTCAAAGAAGCTGCTGAGAAAGCCAAGATTGAACTTTCAGGAACCCAGTCCTCGCAAATCAACCTCCCGTTCATCACCATGAAGGACGGAAATCCAGAGCATCTAGATATCACATTGTCTCGTGCTCGATTTGAGGATCTCATTGCAAAGCACATCGAAGATACGATGGCGCCTACTCGACAAGCCATGAAGGACGCTGGTGTCAAGAAAGGTGATGTCGACAAGGTCATTCTTGTTGGTGGTTCAACGCGTGTACCAGCTGTACAGTCCGCAATCGAAAAGGAGACTGGAAAGGCACCGTATAAGGGCATCAACCCTGATGAAGCAGTTGCTATGGGAGCTGCACTCCAAGCAGGAATCATTGCCGGTGATGACGAAGTTTCCGACATCCTTCTTCTCGATGTTACACCACTCACACTTGGAATCGAGACGCTCGGTGGCGTTACAACGACCATGATCGAGCGAAACACAACCATTCCTGCACGACGTAGTGAAGTCTTTTCCACAGCCAGCGACAACCAACCTGCTGTCGAAATTCACGTCCTACAAGGCGAGCGAGAGTTTGCAAAGGACAACGTCACACTTGGACAATTCCACTTGACGGATATTCCGCCAGCACCACGTGGTGTTCCACAAGTTGAAGTCACGTTCGACATCGATGCAAACGGTATCGTCAACGTCAGTGCAAAGGATATGGGAACGGGTAAGGAACAGTCGATTAAGATCGAATCCCAGACCTCGCTCTCCGAAGACGAAATTCAAGCCAAGATTGCAGAAGCAGAATCCTTCGCTGAAGAGGATAAGCGACGTAAGGCCAAGATCGAACTTCGAAACATGGCCGACCAAATCGTCTACCAGACTCGAAGAACCCTTGATGAGAACGAAGACAAACTCGATGCATCTGACCTCGAACCTGTTCGAGAGAAATTGACAGAACTCGAGGCACTCGTCCAAGACGAAGATGGGAAGCCAATCGATGATGAAGCGATGGATGAGGCTGCGATTCAAGCAAAGGTCAAGGAAGTTGAAGAGTCAATGCATGCGATCTCCTCGAAGTTGTACGAAGCTGCTGCCGCTGAAATGGCTGAAGCCGAAAACAGTGAAGGTGATGGAAACATCAACGTTGAAAGTGATGATGTTGTTGATGCTGACTTCGAAGTCGTTGATGAAGAAGACTGAAACATCGCACTTATGTGCAAGTCACCGTTGGTGTGGCCATGAGCGATACTTCAATCCTTGAAGAGACGGACCGTACGACGGGCCGTGATGCTCTTCGCAAGAACATCCAAGCTGCGATGGCACTTGCAGGTGCTGTTCGCTCAACACTCGGACCAAAAGGCTTGGACAAGTTGCTCGTTGATGATGAAGGACGTAGCATGGTGACCAACGATGGAATCACCGTGCTTGAATCTGCAAAGGTTGAGCATCCAATCGCACACATGCTCATCGCTGCAAGTGCTGCACAAGACCAAACCGTTCGTGATGGTACAACCTCAACGGTCCTTCTCGCCGCAGAATGGTTGCAAAACGCTTGGCATCTCGTTGTTCAAGGCGTTCATCCAGCAACGATTGCACGTGGCTACCGCATGGCTGAAACTTACTGTAAGGAACATCTACCAACGCTGAGTTTTGAAGCAACCATTGAGGATATCCAATCCGCAACCATGACCTCACTGGCTGGAAAACTTCACAAGAATATGCAATCGACCATCTCTGCTTGTGCAGTTGAGGCTGCAGAAACTATTGCAATGGAAACAAACGGAACGGTAGTCGCCGATCCAACTCGCGTGAAGGTTATCACACGAAGCGGTCCTTCGCTTGAAGAATCGAAACTCATTACTGGACTTGCTCTTCCTAAGAAGCGAGCACATGTTGAGATGCCTTCCTCACTCGGACCCGGCTCCATTCTTCTCGTCGATGGTGGGCTTGAACTTCGATCATTAACCAACGATGTTCAACTAAATGTTACGTCAACCAGCGTATTGCAATCATTCCGAGATGCTGAACAACAGCGTCTCTTGGACCAAGTGAAGTTGCTCATTGATTTGGATGTGAAACTCCTCGCATGCCGTGAAGGCATCGATGACAGCATGCACGCGCACCTTGCTGAAGCAGGAATCAAAGCATTCCGTCGAGTTGCAAAAAGCGATTTGGAGTTACTCGCTCGTGGCTGTGGTGCACGACTTGTCCCCACAATACATCAAGCAAAACAAAGCGATGTTGGCGTGTTCATTTCGAGTCGATGCGAACGATGGGGCGATGTTGATCACTGGATTCTCGAAGCGGATGAAGGGGGTGCAACTTTTGTTGCAACTGGAAGCACTGAAACGGTTGTCGGAGAAGTTGAACGATGCTTCGCTGATGCACTTGGAGTAGCTTGTCGACTACGGGAAAATCCACAATTAATCCCAGGTGGAGGTGCGACCTATATTGCATTAGCACGACGATTGCGTCGCTATGCTGAAACTGTACCCGGACGAGAACAACTCGCCATCGAAGCCTTTGCCGATGGACTGGAAACCATTCCGCGAGTTCTCGCAGAAAATGCTGGAATGGATCCAATCGACACGCTGTTGGAAATCGTAGCCATCCAAACAAAGGAAGAGGATGATACCATTGGATTGAACGTTGTTTCAAGGCAACCTGAAAACATGCGAACGTCCAATGTCGTTGAACCATCACGTGTTCTTGAACAAGCAATTTCGGGTGCGAGTGAAGCGACTATCGCTGTACTACGTATTGATGATGTTCTGTGGGCGAAGCAAGAAATTGGTGTTCCTGATGATGTTCAAGCCAAACTCGATGGAACAGCTCCTGACCGCAGATAAGTCATTATGGAATTCTCCGTTTGAGAACCACCTTATAAATATGCAAAATTCGGCGGAGTGGTATGGTCAACGTTGGGATTGACGATGTGGCGATTCATTTTCCTCGCCTTTACATGGACATGCGTGACTTCGCAGAGATGCGCGGTGCAGACTATGGGAAATTGAACAAAGGGCTGGGCTTGCAAGCCATGGCCATCCCCGATGTTCACGAAGATACTGCAACGATGGGTGCTATGGCTGTCATGCGTCTTATCGATCGAAATGGCATCGACCCTCGAGATATTGGTCGCATGTATTTGGGTACTGAATCAGCATTGGATGGTGCGAAACCGACCGCTACATACATTCTCGATATGCTTACACAACGCTATCAAGACCGTTTTGGAGAGGACTGTTTCCGTAACTGCGATGTTGTTGACATGACCTTTGCTTGCATCGGTGCAGTCGATGCACTTCATACAACACTCGACTGGGCTGCTCGTTCGAGCGAAGAGGATGACCGCATTGGTATCGTTATTTTCTCTGATAATGCCAAATACGATCTCGAATCCAGTGGCGAATACACACAAGGTGCAGGCGGTGGTGCGCTGTTGATTCGCCAGAATCCTCGTCTCCTCGAAATCCCAGATTGTTGGGGTGTTTCGACGACACCTGTCCATGATTTCTTCAAGCCTCGTCGAAATGTTAGCCTCCGATCAGTCATCTCAAACGTCATGACATTGGCTCAAGAGACTGGTCAATCACTCAAGAAGGGAATCGTTGATCGAATGGTCAAGCATCTTCCCGAATCAACCGTTCGACGCCTCGGAATCTTTGCACATGGCGAAGAGTCCGTGAGCGTTCATCGCGATGAACCCGTTTTCGATGGCCAGTTCTCCAATCGATGCTATCAACAGGCTGTTCGACAAGCGTTCCACAACTTTAGCCAACGAGCCATCAAACAAAAGCGATGGGACCCTGAACTCGATACACAATTTACGGAACAATGGTCTCGCATCATCATGCACCTTCCGTATGCTTTCCAAGCCAAGCGAATGTTCCCTGACGTATTTCGACACGACCGCATGAACACACCAATGTGGCCTGCGGTCATCAAACAAATTGGCGAACAACCAGAGAAGCCTGAGACGGACGATCCTGAAGCCATCATGGCTTGGGAGAAAGAAATGGATGGTTATCGACGAGCCATCTCGAAGACACCCGAATACATGGAATTCCATAAGGAGCGAATCGAGAAAGGACAGCGTGCTTCAAGCCTCATTGGAAACCAGTACACGGGTTCGATTTTCTTAGCGCTTATGTCGACCTTTGAATCCGATTTGGAAGACAATTCCAAACTTGAAGGCGAACTGTTCGGATTGTGTGGCTATGGATCTGGAGCGAAAGCCAAGGTGTTTGAAGGCAAAGTTGCTCCTCGCTGGCGTGAAGTCGTTGCTCGATGGCAATTGTTTGAACGTCTTGCTGGACGTGTCGCCATCGACCAAATCACCTACGAAAATCTCCACAAAGGCTTGCAGGAAGAGAGCGTTGTCTCTCCTCGAGGTGAGTTTGCACTTGTCGAAATTGGTGAAGATGGTGCAAACGAAGGCGCCCGCACCTACAAGTGGATTTCTCAATGATTTCAAATTCAAACAGAAATCATTGCTTCTTCGACATTCCATCGAGCATGGCTTTGACCATCGAATCGAGATCGAATTCAGGCGACCAGTTCCATTCCTCTTTTGCAACAGATCCATCGATGGAATCTGGCCATGAATCCGCATAGTTCTGGCGGACATCAGGTGTGAAATCACATTTGAATCCGTCCACTTCGTTTGCAATCGCGTTTGCTAGTTCTTCCGCAGTAAACGAGAAGCAGTCGATGTTGTATCCTGCTTTCGATGGACCAAGATTCTCACTCGGCTCATCCATCAACATCAACGTTGCACGAATCGCATCGTCCATGTAGAGCATCGGTAATCGCGTATCGGGTCGAACGAAGCAATCGTAGTATCCATCGTTGAGCGCCGCTTCGAATATTTCTACGGCATAATCCGTCGTTCCTCCACCTGCAGGCGCCTTGTAGGAGATGAGACCAGGATATCGAATCCCGCGTATGTCAAGTCCATACTTCTTTTCATACTCTTTGGCAAGTTGCTCCCCCTCGACCTTGGTTTCTCCATACACAGTGGTCGGATTGAGGTCTGTGAGTTGTGGAGCATGTTTTGGTGCATCGGGTCCGAAAACGGCGATGGATGAAGGCGTAAAGACACGCATCGAACACTGTCGAGCTGCNTCAAAGACCGAGACTGTCCCCCCAACATTGACCTTTCGACACAATGCTGGATTCTTCTCACCCGTTGCAGAAAGCAAGGCTGCCAAGTGATACACGGTACCAACGCCTTCCTCTTTGCACACCTTGACGATCAAATCAGTATCGAGAACATCGAGTTGAATGTATGGGCCTTGACTCCCGTCAACCTGATCGACGGGTCGAAGGTCGGAAGCGATGACGGATGAAGCGCCGTGATGCTTTCGCAAAGCTTCAACAAGTTCGGTACCAATCTGGCCCAGTGCTCCAGTGACCAGAATTTTGTCACCGGAAAGCCCCGACATAAACCGTGCTAATTCTGACGATACTTGAAATTAGAGATGAAGCATAGTCAATTCTCATGGCCAATATTGATATGGTATGCGCGACCGCTAGAAATCCCGTTGATAGGCTTGAGGTACGTAATTGTCAGCGGGGGCGTGCTCAGTGGACTGGGCAAAGGTGTTACAGCAAGTAGCATCGGCGTTCTTCTGAAGAGTGCTGGGCTACGCGTCACCTCCATCAAAATCGACCCATATCTCAACAGTGATGCTGGAACGATGAGTCCATTCGAACATGGCGAAGTCTTCGTTCTCGATGATGGTGGCGAAGTCGATCTCGACCTCGGAAATTATGAACGATTCCTCGACTTGAATCTCGCTCGGGACAACAATCTTACAACTGGAAAAATATACTCCAAGGTCCTTGAAGCAGAACGACGTGGCGANTATCTTGGCAAGACTGTCCAAGTTATTCCGCACATCACCGATGCAGTTCAAGATTGGATCATCGATGTTGCAAAACGTCCAGCCGATGGAAGTGATGAAACACCCGATGTCTGCATCATCGAACTTGGTGGAACCGTCGGTGACATCGAAAGCGCACCGTATCTGGAAGCCTTACGTCAGTTCCAATTCCGTGTCGGTCGAGAGAATGTCACATTCGTTCACGTCTCGCTTGTCCCCGTTATGGGACCAGTTGGTGAACAAAAGACAAAACCGACCCAACACACGGTGAAAGAACTCATGGGACTTGGTATCACGCCAGATGTACTGGTCTGTCGTTCAAGCCAACCTCTGAACGATGAAACTCGACAGAAACTCTCTGCATTCTGCCATGTTCATCCAAATGCTGTCTTTTCGACCCACGATGTTCCCAACATCTACCATGTTCCGTTGATGCTTGAAAAACAAGGTTTCTGCAACATCCTCAACATTGATTGTGACAAAACGGGACTTCTTGCAGACTGGAGAGCCATGGCGCACCGTCTCGATGAATTGACGCAGGAAGTAAACATTGCAATGGTTGGCAAGTATACAGACCTGTCCGATGCGTATCTCTCCGTTATCAAATCCTTGCAACATGCAGCGTTAGCTGTTGAGCGAAAATTGAACATTGATTGGATTGAAGCAAGCGACTTGGAAGGCGATAACAACTCCGATGCTTGGAATCTTCTTCGCAATGCAAACGGTGTCTTGGTGCCCGGCGGCTTTGGCGATCGTGGAATTGAAGGGAAGATTCTTGCCGCACAATACGCTCGAGAAAACAACGTTCCTTACCTCGGAATTTGTCTCGGTTTACAGGTTGCAACGATTGAATTCTGTCGAAACGTCTTGGGTATCAAGGATGCTACATCAACCGAATTCGATGCTGATGCTGCCAACCCTGCAGTCATCTTCATGCCTGAGATTTCNAAGACGCATCTTGGAGGAACAATGCGTCTTGGTTCACGACCAACCATCTTCCAAGTCGATGATTGTGTCACAAAGCGACTCTATGGTGGAAGCGATTCCGTCGACGAACGACATCGACATCGTTACGAAATCAATCCAGATCTCGTTGAACAAATCGAAGCAGCAGGTCTGAAATTTGTTGGAAAGGATGAGAGTGGACAGCGTTGTGAAATCTTTGAACTCGATGGACATCCGTACTATGTTGGCGTCCAGTACCATCCTGAATTCAAATCACGACCAGGACGACCGAGTCCTCCGTTCCTCGGACTTCTTCTCGCATCAACAGGTCAGCCACTACCTTAGGCNTCAAGGACACGAATGACACGGGTCGTTCGATACCCTTGGAGTAATTTCACGAACTTTCGTTGTTGAAATTCCTCATCAAGTGATACATCACCTGTATCGATTCGGACACTTGAAAGTCCAAGCAATTTCGATGGTGTTGCAACACCAAGAATCGAATCTAAACCGATGGCACGCAAGACATCTGGCGAGAGTTGAAGATTGCCTCGACCGATGAGGAAACCTTGTCCGCCCATCGGTGAAAGAAGAAGAAGTCGTGGCCCGTCATACTTCACAAGATGTTGAAGTAAAGTAGCCTCATTCAAATCAGCATAGATTTTCCCTTTGTGCTGAATGTCAATTCCAAGGAGTGTCAATTCAACATCAAGGTGTTCACCCATACGTCGAAGTGTACCACCACTTCCCCAAATGACCATCAATTCAGGGTCATCTTCGATGAGGTTCCCGATATGGTTTGCAAGCCCTTCAATGGTTTCAGCTTCACTTGCTCGCTCAACTTGTTCCTTAGCTCCTTGCATGAATCGAGGACTTGAAGGCGTCCAGGCTTCTCCATACATACGCACCTTCCATTCACCTCGCTGATAAATCTCTTCGTCCAAATCCATCACTTCAGTAATGGCGACCATCAAATCGCCTTGAAGGAATGAAAGGAGTACTTCCGCTGCAGCATTTGGTGTCGTAGCAAAACAGCCTGAATGCATTTTCACCCCAGCAGGAACGCCGATCAGTGGCGATTCATGACCATTGAGTGCATTGACGATATCGCGAGTTGTTCCATCTCCACCTGCATAGAGAATGGCATCAACGTTTGCAGAAATTAAGTCCAAAACAAGTGCTGCTGTATCGTCCGCAGTCGATTCAGATGGCGATGGCTGGCGTTGCTCATAATCAACACCATCCATCCAATCGCCGCCCATTCGACCTGTCCATGCTACGAAGGTTGGGGTTACACCCATGCGATTCAAACTCGATTGTTGAAGTTCTAAGAATTTGGTAATGCATTGTTGCATCCTTGGACCTGAACGATCGACTGCACCAGCTTCTCGTGCTTCTTTTGCTCGACCGTCGCTTCCTTTGAAGCCAAGACGGCCTCCCAGACCAGCATCTGGATTGACGACGATACCGATGCGCATGGGCCTGCTAAAGCCTATTCATTTTCAATGGTTGCTTCCTTCTCTATCCATTCGATATCGGTCACTTTCAACGATGGTTGAATCGTGTAGTTGACTCGTACTGCATAATGGGTTATGATCCAAGCGAGAAGGATGCCTGCTGCAATATCGATTAGCCAATGAATGGCGAGATACACGGTGCTGAGTGTCACCAAACTCGCAAAAATGGCTGAAAGATTACCCGCTCGCTTGTGTCCAGTCTTCCAAAAGAGAAACGGTAGCGCCCATGCAAATGCATTGTGAAGCGATGGGAAACAGTTGTTGATCGAAGCGATGGCATGGATGTATCCAGATGTGTCATCGCAATTCGTGTACAAAATACCGCTCGCTTCATTCCAACCATACAGATCACAATGCAAACTACTCGTCACCCAAACCTCGTTGACTGGAACAAAGAGGTAGAACGGTAAGGCTGCAAGATAAACACCGCACCAGGTGAATGTGAACTTCTTCACCATCTCCGTATTTCCACTTAAGGAAAATCCGAAGATACAACCCACGTGTAAGAGCGCATACAAACCAACGTAGACCGTGACCATGGCCGTGTCCATCCATCCTGTCCGCATTGCTGCCTGGATGTCTGGAACGATGTTGCCTTCAATCGAATAGACGATTGGTGTCAAATCATAACCTAACCATTCGTTAAACGGAACGTCGAAGACATTCTCGATTCGCATCAAGAGCATCACTAATCCAGTGATGATCAAATAGGGAGCATGTCGATGCAGGTTGTGAAGATACGCGCGAATACGAGGATAATCCTTCACCAAACGATCCAATGGATGAAACAGCATCTCGAAGAAAATAGGCGTCGTCAACATGATCGTGTATGCCTTCGTAACAGGGTCTCGCCAACCCATCAATCGTAACGTTCGGCTGAAATCACCCTGGGTCATCGCACCGATGAACAAGATGANCAACATGCCGATGAGAAAGAAGACGCCATTGTACGAAACAGGAGGCAGTTCAGCCTCCAAGGGCTGAGATGCGTCAGAATATCGGACAGACGTACCTTCTTCCATTCTGATTGATGCTTGCATAAGATGGCTATATGCTTCATGGTCAAATCAACGATGCATCGCCCTGTTTACCGATGATTTCAAGTTCATGACAGATATGGAAAACTATGGTGAAAAAGTCCGTTCCTGACGAAATTGTTCTCGATGACATCATGAAAGAGAGCATGAAAGAAATGGGAAAGGGTGAGATTGAGCAGGAATCGATCGAGCAAAAGACACCCGATGAAACTCCAAAGGAAGAAGTTATGAAGCCTCAATTTGGGTTCAAACTTGGTGAAGTGAAAACACCTGAGTCCTTTGTCGTGGATTCTCAAAAAGAAAAGCCGAAAACAGAGAAAAAGGAACAAGTCATTCTCGACAAACCGTCGCAGAGTTTGGATGATGACATCATCGTTGAGTGGTGATTTCAAGCGTCGATTTGATGAAGAGGACCGTCGAGGCGTAGTCAAGAGGCGCTCCCCATGTCGATGGTCAACGTTACCCTTCCTGATGGAACAGTCAACGAATACGCTGCTGGCGTAACCGCTGGCGAAGTTGTCACCGATGCGCTTGGAAAGAAGCATGGTTGCCTTGCAGCACGCATCAATGATATTGAGCGAGACCTCTCGACGGCGCTAACCGATGATTGCCATATCGAAGGCATCCTTGCAGAGAGTGATGAAGGAATTCACATTCTACGTCACAGTGCTGCGCACCTGTTGGCACAAGCGGTCATGGAACTCTATCCTGATGCAAAGCCAACCATCGGCCCTGCCATCGATCGTGGATTCTACTACGATTTTGCCATGGAACCGATTGGTGAAGGCGACTTGAAACCTATTGAGAAGAAAATGCATGAAATCGCACGACGCAATCTCAAGGTTGAGCGTGTTGAATTGGATGATCAGGAACTTCGTGACCACTTCACATCCAATCCATACAAGATTGAAATCATCGATGATAAGTTGGAAGATGGTGATGGATCAACGATTTACAAGCAAGGTGAATGGTACGATCTCTGCCTTGGACCGCACGTTCCAAGTACGGCGAAATTGATGTTTAGCCGACTTACTTCAGTCTCCTCTGCTTACTGGCGAGGCGACCAATCTCGAGAGCAGTTGGTACGAATTTACGGCATTGTTGAGCCAACAAAGGAGGCGCTCAAGGCTACACTGCATCGAATGGAACAAGCGAAATTACGCGACCATCGTAAACTTGGCAAGGATTTGCAATTGTTCCATGTGGATGAAGAAGTCGGTCAAGGACTGATTCTTTGGACGCCTCGTGGAGCCATTGTTCGCCAACAATTGCAAGATTTCATTTCGCATCATCTTCGCCGACAAGGCTACGATCAAGTCTTCACGCCNCATATTGGAAAACTGGATTTGTATCGAACCTCTGGCCATTTCCCGTATTATCAAGACAGTCAGTATCCGCCATTGGTCGAGCGAGATTTGATGAAGAAACTTGCAGATGAAGGCTGNTCGTGTTCCGAGTTATCCAATATGATGAGTACGGGCGACATCGATGGTTACATGCTCAAGCCAATGAATTGTCCACATCACGTCAAAATCTATGCTTCGCAAGCACGTTCCTATCGAGACCTTCCCCTACGCCTTGCTGAATTTGGAACCGTCTATCGATGGGAGCAGTCTGGTGAAATTTCTGGTATGACTCGCGTACGTGGCTTCACCCAAGATGATGCCCACCTCTTCGTTACTGAAGATCAAATTGCTGACGAAGTCATGGGTTGTATTGAATTGGTTCAGACCATCTTCGATGTGCTTGGAATGCATGATTATCGAGTTCGAGTTGGATTGCGTGANCCAAACAGCGACAAGTACGTTGGTGAATCCGAACGTTGGGATCNAGCCGAAGAAGCATGTCGTTCAGCAGCTGCGAAACTCGGTGTCAATTGGTCCGAAGAAGAGGGTGAGGCTGCGTTTTATGGCCCGAAAATCGATTTCGTCGTCAAGGATGTTATCGGTCGAGAATGGCAACTGGGAACCGTTCAAGTGGATTACAATCTTCCTGAACGATTTGATTTGTGGTACAAGGGAAGCGATGGAGAAAACCACCGTCCTGTCATGATCCATCGAGCACCATTTGGTTCAATGGAACGATTCTGTGGCGTCCTTATCGAACATTTTGCTGGTAAGTTCCCAACTTGGTTATCGCCAACACAAGTCCACATTCTAACGATTTCTGAAAAGCATAAGCAATATGCTGCTGACGTTGCTCAACAATTGAAAAACCACGGTGTTCGCGTCAAGGTCGATGATGGTGACGATACCATTGGAAAGAAGATTCGAACCCATCGAAAGATGCGCCCAGCCTACATGATGATTCTTGGTGATGGTGAGATGAACAACAATTGTGTTTCACTACGTTCACGAACTGGAGCACAGATTTCGGACCTTCCTGTCGAAGAATTCATCACAAGCCTCATGGATGAAATTGAGAACAAAACTGCTGAGCCCAGCTTGGTCCCTGAACCTAGCGAAAACTGAGTTCCGTGTCACTTTGATTCGCATTCCATAAAAGCAAACATGGTTTGGGAAAAGCATGACTGGCCCGGTGATTGTTGAGGGTTTTGCCTCCATCGCCGTTTTGCCATTGATTTTAGCAGGCATTATTGCCCTCTTGTTCTGGCGAACCGTTGTTCCTCGTCAATTACGTGGATTGCAGGTTGCTTTTGAAACAGGACCGAAGCGATATGAAGTTCACACGGTGACTGAATCGTTTACTGAAGCACGTGATCTTCTGCGAAGTCGAGGTATGCGATTTGGTGTTGCAACCTATTTGTTCGCTCTGACTGGTGCTCTGTTGTTGTTCTTTGAATACATCATCTATGCCCAAGGATGGAGTGATGGGTTCCATGCGCCAAACATCGCCCTTGCATTGATTCTAATCATCCTTCCAGCCATCATTTCCTCGGGATCATCACTGGGCGCACAAATCATCAAACCGATTGGACATGGTAAAGCCAAGTTGCAAGAGTCGAGTCGTGCTCGAAATACAGGATACATCGCACTCACCATCTTTTGGTTCATCGGTGTTGGTCTGTTTTACTCTCTCCTAAGTTCATGGGGCGTTTCCTTTACGCATCAATTGAGTGCTTCACTTCTTCTAGCGTTCTCGCCCTCGATTGTTGCCTACGGTCGTGTCATGGGTACATCTTGGCAAGCACTGCGACAATCATCGGCTCAAATTGCTCGAGGTAATGCATCACCGTTTCACAATCATGCACCCAATGCCCGACAACAAGTGATTGCTCGGATTGTTCATCTGAACACCTTGGCCATGCCTGTTGTAGCCATCAACACCTTACTGTCCCTCATTGCGATCATCGTTTCACCTGAGTTGTTTACCCATTCCGACCGCGTCATTGAACTTCCAGAATATCGTGAACAAGCGACGATTATGGAAGAAGGTGGAATTCTTGGTTTCTTCCTTATCGAGTTGTTTTCCAACATACCTGACCCTGGTTTGCGTGTTCCTTTGGTTACATCGATTCTGTTGTTTTTGTTGCTCAACGTTGCCTTGGTTGGTTTCCTCTTCGTTTACGAAGTTGCAAGGATTCTCTTCCTCGATGTTCAAGATGTATCTGGTCGAGGTGGAATTCGTTTAGCAGATAGTCGATTGCTTCGAGCTGAGCGTTCGCAACAAGCAAAAGTACTCAACTTCTGTTTCACTGGATTTGCTGGCCAATCAATGCTTCTTCTCGCTTTAGCAATGATCACGTTCTGGGATTCGAGTTTCCTTCCACAAGGAGGCGCCTGTGGCAATTGGGAGAATACATTGTGCATCTATGTCGAAAAGGATGCAATGGAGGAATTGACCTGGATGCTGGCTTCTGGTGGCCAGATTTGTTTCCTTTTCATATGGTTAACCTCGCTTCAGGTCGGTTCAAAACTGGATGACATTACCTTCGATGCGAGCATCAGTGAACAGCGTCAGATGTTGACACAGATGGAAGACATGATCTATCTCAAGCAACGTCCATTCACAGAACTCATCGCTCAGGACAAATGGACGCGAGCCATTGAACACTATGATGAAATTTTGAATCCAACTGAAGCATCGACACAAGGATTGGATTTACTTCGACAGACAGGTGCAAAAATGCAGTTGTTTGCAGGTTTGAATCGTTGGGAAGAAGCTGAAGAAAATGCTGTCTCTTTGCTTGCATTGCAAACCGGCCGAGATGCTCAAGTTGCGAGATTGATTCTTGCCGCTGCAAGTCTATGTCAACGAGATCTACCTGAGGCTGCGCCTCGTCTTGCCTTGTTGAACAAGAGCGATATTGAGGCAGCACGTTTGCAATGGTTTGCCGCTGTAATCGATGCAAAGCGAAGTGTTCCCAGTGCATCACAACCTGTTCTCGGTATCGACCCATTGATGCGTCGAAACATCGATTTGCTCAAGCGTACGTCTGAAGGAGAACCTCGAGCGAATACCACGTATCGAAACAAGCCTGCAGACCGCCTTATGTTGCTGGGCGATTGTGCACGTATGCGCTTAAGTGGACGCAGTGAAGAGGCCTTATCGATACTTGAATCCTTCATGAAGAAGCATGAGGAGCATGCCGAACTACCAACAACAACATGGTCACAAGGCCGAGTGGTTGCAGCATTGTTGCATCTTGATGCAAATCGACCAAACACTGCGGTTCGAATCGCTCGTGAACTTCGGAGAAGTGAACCACGCCATCCACATGTTCGCTCATTGATCCGTATTCTCAACGAATTGGGGCTCCTCGATGCGATGGCAACCGAACCAACAAAGATGACCATGTTGATCGATTCAGCAGGCGACTGGATGCGGGAATGGCCAATTCTTCATACGGTCCACATCTCACCACGATTGGGTTCAACACAAGCACGGAAACATGCAGGTCGAGCCAATGCTTGGATTGTTCACTCGAAGGAGCAATCCGTTTCCAAGTATTGGATGAAATCGAATCTGTGGAAGAAGATTCCATACAATGGGGAACAACAACCTCCACATGGACTCTATTTGCATCTCTATGGTGTGATTACGACGATTGCTGGTATGCCTGTTGACCTTGGATTACCAAGTGGTATCAATTACAACGATTTGATGTTACGAGACCTTGTATGATTAGACTCGCCTTCGCAATCGTTCCATCGAAGCATCTGCTTGTCCAAGTTGTTCGAGAGCGGCCTCAACTTGTCCGCCATTCAAGCGCTCTTCTGCAAGTGAAATTGCAGCCTCGGTTTGCTTCATATCCTCATCGGTAACAGCAATACTGGAAGCAGTGCATTGATTTCTCAAGATCTTCCATTCTTGGCGAACGAAGTCCAACAAGGCTTGTGCTTCACCTTGTTCATTTCCAAGGGCGTCAAGGTCAATGGTAAGTCGTTCAAGCAAGGTTGCAGCATGACTCCATTGACGTTCATCTGCTGCTTTTTGGACCTGCTTGAATCGATCCATCCATGCATCTGAATCATCAAATGCATCGAATCGTTCAGTGATTTTCTTCCGTTGACGGAGGGCTCGACGTACGCTTTCCATCGCCTCGCGTTCGATTTGAATCACGCGAATGACCCCTTCTGCGAGACCGATGGATTGGCCCGTATCGCCTGCATCAAGCGCAGTTTCTGCTTGTTCCAATCGATGCTCAAGTTCGGATGTATCAAATCCATCCGCAGCTTTGAGCGCTTTCGCAGCATCGTTGAGAACTTCGACTGCACGTTCTTTCGCATCACCATCTGCTTGAAGTTGAATAGGAATCACGCAAGCCAATTCGAACGCCTTCTTCGGCGCTTCACGATCGAGTTGTTTCTTGGCATCGCGAATTATTTGTCGAAGAGTGTCAATGGTTGCTCCCGATTGACCCGTAAGTAATTCTTCAGCTTCTCGAATCGAAGTTTCTGCTTGTTCCCACCAGGTGACGATCTCTTGGGCTCGACGTTTTGCTTGACGAAACAATCCTTCTGCTTCACGTAGCGAGCCAAGCGTCATCTCTCGCTCACCCATCTCGTAGGACTTTCGAGGGCGCTTTGCCAGCGGAGCCAGCTCTTCTGCATGTTGAATGACAAGGAGGGCCTCACTTCGTACAACATCGACATCTGTTGCAAGCGAAAGTGAGCGTTCGATGTCTTCCACTGCCTCTTTGAGAAGACGCATTCCAAAGGATGGGTCGATGTGGCCCTCCTCCTTCGCAGTCATGACAAGGCTACTCGCTTGATCGACTGCTGCTCCTTGTGAACGGAGAACTAAGAGTCGGTTTTCAATCGAATCGAGCTCTTTACGGAACGCTTTGCGTTCCTCACGCATATCATCACCAGCGAACCAAAGGAAGCACACGTGACCGATCATAACCACAGCCAGAATCGGATGCGCCCAATCTTCGGTTTCAACAATCCACGTTTCTCCAGCACGATCACCAACCAACATTCCAAGCACCGTTAAGGCTCCAATGCTGGTCATCATCGCTCGAAAACGCATCACATCGATGCCACCACGTAACGTATTTGCTGAGAATTGGTACATTGCAAAACCTAGTGCTGCAAACAAGATCGCTGCGAGCAATTCACTCATATCCGTCGAATAAGCGCGAATGGAAAACATCAACAGAATTGGCCATGCGATGCTTGTCGCTGCTCCAATTCTCGTTCGTGCACGCGGATCATCGAGAATGAGATCTTGAATCACAATGCCCCACAAGAGGACGAGAACAGGCATGCCAAGGCCTGTGAGTAAACTTGCATCCCCAACGAAGGCTTCTTTCAAAATTGGCCATGCTAACCATACTGCTCCACTCAGGCAAAAGAGCGCACAAATGGTGCTCAAGCGCTCGATTCTTTGGATACGAAGCAAGCGCTCGGCTTTGATAGCCTCCTCAACATCGCCCCAGAGCATGATTTGTCCAGAGAAGGTTTTGATGAAGAAACCACCGACTCTTTGCATACTGTTCGGCAACAATGTTCAAGGGTGTGGTTGGATGGTTGATGGAGAAGGGGGCTTCCTATGAAAGGACTCATCACGATGGACGATTTGACCAATGACGATATACACAGCATTCTATCCGATGCTGAGCGACTTCTTCCTGTTGCTCGAGGCGAACTGTATCTGCCGCTACTCCAAGGGAAGATTCTCGGCAATCTGTTCTTTGAACCGAGCACGCGTACTCGAATGTCCTTTGAGACCGCCATGAAGCGATTGGGTGGCGATGTTGTCAATCTTGGTGACGTTAAGACGTCCTCGGTTGTCAAAGGAGAAACGCTCTTCGATACCATCCAAATGGTCGATGGTTACACCGATATCATCGCTATGCGCCATCCACGACAAGGTGCTGCGCGCTATGCACAAGATGCTGCGCGCGTCCCTATTCTCAACGGAGGTGATGGAGCAGGCCACCATCCTACTCAAACCATGCTCGATCTCTTTACCATTCAACAATCGCATGGTACGCTCGAAGGTTTGACCGTGATTCTTGCTGGTGACCTTCGCTATGGGCGTACGGTCCACAGCCTTTCACATGCGCTTGTTCGATTCGGTTGTCGCTTGATCTTTGCATCACCTGAATTGTTGCGTATGCCGACTGAAATCGTTGAAGATCTACGCGAACATGGAGCGGATGTGACCGAAACAGAAGATCTTCTCGGCAACATCAACCAAGCCGATGTCGTCTATATGACACGAATCCAGAAGGAGCGCTTCGCTGATGAGGATGAATACGCCAAGGTTGCTGGCGCCTACAAATTGCATGCACGCGACCTTGACAATACCAAGTCAGAGATGATCATTCTCCATCCTCTTCCACGTGTTGATGAGATTCATCCGAGCGTCGACTCAACCCGACACGCTCGTTACTTTGAGCAAGCCTTCAACGGTGTCGTCGCCCGAATGGCCCTCTTGTGTCGACTCTTAAACATCGAAGTTCCTGCTATAATCGGTGGAGGTGATGCCTGATGGCTGATGAACATAACATGCGAAGAGTTACGGCGATCAAGAACGGTACGGTCATTGACCATATTCCATCTGGTCAAGCTCTCAAAGTACTCGAATTACTCAACCTTTCTGGTGATACCTCTGTTCCTGTTTCCTTGGTGATGAATGTCCCATCAAAGAAGATGGGGGCGAAAGACATCATCAAGGTCGAAGACCGTGAACTAACGCAGTCTGAACTCGACCGACTCGCATTGGTTGCTCCAGATTCGAGCATTGCCATCATT
The DNA here is from genome assembly GCA_002719815.1 of Methanobacteriota archaeon. GTDB lineage: Archaea > Thermoplasmatota > Poseidoniia > Poseidoniales > Poseidoniaceae > MGIIa-L2. The sequence goes on from PBET01000010.1 coordinate 21,493, forward strand.
CGAGCGTATTCGGTTGCAGAGAAATTGAATGTGAACTTGGGCGAAGAAGTCCGGAATGTTGTCCGCTGCACCTTCTCAAACTGCATTACGCAGAATCCAAGAGAGCCACTTCCCCATCGATTGGTCGTTATGAAGACCGACCCGTTGATGCTACGCTGTTATTATTGCCAGCGCCCGCAGAATTTGGATGAATTGATTCTCAATCTAATCTAAATCCACATCGAGTAAGTCTCGCATATCGCATGCTTTGCATGTTGTTCCAGATGTTGGTGAGCCACAACGCTCGCATTTTGTAGGATGGGATTGGACAGAAGGCGTGCCTTGTCGAGCAACCTGCTTGATGTTGTCCGACATCCGTACCAAACTGTGCCTCGTTCCTGGAACATCTTGCTCGAGCTGAGCAACGATGTCTCGATAGCGCCAGCGTAATGCTCCTTGCGCATAGGGGCATTCCTCATGGTGAAGCGGTAGTTGTTTGTGCATAGCAAGAAGATGAATTTCTTGTTCAGGAATCCAGCGTAATGGAACGATTCTTGGTGGTAAACCATCGACAGGAGCATCCGTATGAGGAGCAAGTCGTAACGTTCGATCGATGTCTCCATTGGTCATGTTCATCAGAACGGTTTGTGCCATATCGTCCAAATTGTGGCCAAGAGCAACAACATCTGCACCAACTTGACGTGCTAATGCATTAATGCCTTGTCGACGGAAGACACCACAGTACGAACAAGGCATCATCGAAACACCTTCGTTTGATTCCGAAATGATGGGTAAGCGTTTCACAACCTCATCCATGTCATGGAAGTCGAGGTTTTCGTAACTTGTTGAAATGAATTCAACATCGAGTGATTCACAGAGATCGATTGCACATTGCAGTGAAGGTGGGCGGTATCCCTCAATGCCTTCATCAACGCATCCAGCAACCAAACGAACATCTCTTCGCATTCCGATAAGTTCGACGAGAAGTGTCAACAGTACAGCTGAGTCCTTTCCACCAGATATGGCAACAAACACCGTGGTTGGTTTTGATTTGTCCAGATGCAATTGCTTACGCAGTTCCTTAGCGACTTTCTTGCGGATCGATTTCTCGAGATGATGGCCACAGAGGATACGACCAGAGTAAGCCTGCTCAACAACCGCATCCTTTCCACATACATCACAGGCCGGAGCCTGGAATGGGTTGGAGATTGCCTCGGCCATGGTGAATCGTCACATCACCTCCATTAAACGCCTCCGATTGAGTTGTATTTGATGAGTAAAACTCTAATTGGAAAATAAAAAATTCAATTGGATTTTTTATCCAGCCCTTCGTATTTTTCACATGAGCGTAGCGCGGAAAATGATGCTTCTTTCATCCTCCGCGCTCATCAAACTGAAATTTCGCAGTTGGAATTTTGAATTTGGTTGCCAAATCCCCCTACGGGGGAAGAGTTTCGGGAAAGTTCTTGAATGGCACGTTGTTGTCAAGGGTTTTGGGCTCCTATGCTGGACAGGTTATTTTCTCAACTTTGCGAACTCGAAGGAGTTCGTCATGTTCGATTAACCGATCAGTTCGGAAAAGAGATTCTGAGCACGAAGAAGTGGCCAGAATCGGTCGAAGAACAGCGACAGGAATGGGCAAATTATTGTTCATTGGGCGAGCAACTCGGCATCTACCCACTGTTTGAAACCTGGAGCGAAGGTCGTCGATTGACGCTCTTCGATCATTTTGACAATAATCTCTTCATCCACCTTTCCGGAAAGGATGGGAAAAAAGGCGCATGGCGATATGGATTGGAACGCTTGCGACAAGAATGGAACGCAAAGCAACCTGAGGTGATATGATGTTTGATTTACCACACATTGAACGAATTGATGATGATGTTGATGTGTCCGCTGGGACCATCCAACCGTTTGAACACGGCTACATCACGACCTGGGTGGGTCGACGGAAGACGCCCTTTGGCCATCGATTGGTCCGTGCTGGACGTATTGTTGGATGGATTTGCGAAGGGACGAGTGCAACCAAACTCCTCGGTGGCGCAGATGCTCGTGAAGCATTGGAAGAAGCTGAAAAGAATCAGCATCGATTGATTGCTTCCAGTTGTTCGATGCATGGTCTTGCTGAATTGGCTACATTGTTGCCAGAAGCGTTCGAATTCCAAGCAGACGCACAAGGACTTGGTGCAAGTCATTCGCTGACCGATCGACTCTTTGCACGAAACATCTCCGCTGTTCTCCAAGCCCTCTCTGATTACGAGCATGTTCAAGGCGCGTTAGCTGCCGATCAGGGCATTCTCATCGATAGCATGGGCAAATTACCAGGAGAGGCTGATGCGTTGTCCGCTTCAGTTGCTTCCCTTTCCGATGCATTGAATGCTCAACAAGATAACCTAGGTGGGAACAACGGATATGCTTCCTTGAACAGAGGCGATGCTTCTCTCTTACTTGCTTCGAGTAGCACCATTGTTCTGGCCATTTGGACCGAGCTCGATGCGAATCATGCTCGCTTGTTGACCGATGTTGCAGCAAAACTTGATGGTGAAATTGGCACCTATGCGGAAGGTTCTGCTTCGCTCCCAGATGGATTTGTTCTTCGAGAAGGAAAAGGTGGTTCTGATGCCGTCATGTCCATGCTTACAGCAGCGCTTGAAGAGCGAGTTACAGGGCATCTCAAAGCGGGTGCGAGCGATAAAGCCGTATCGCTTGCACTCAACAACGGCCTTCCTGTTGCAATGGCTGCGAATGGGCAGTCATTCGATGATGCAATGCTTGGATTGACGGAAAGCAAACGTATTCTGAAACTGCATCGGCTTGCTTCAGGTACGATGGTCTCATCATCAACGGGTGATGTTGAGGATTTCTCACTCAAGCAATTTGTTGAGGCGCTATCATCCGTTCGTACCCGCTCTGAGAAGCGTCGTGATTCGATGATGCATCGGTTGACAACGATGTATGGCTTCGAGATTGGACTCGCTGATGTACGAGTGATACGATCGAAATTGAGCATCCATGTTGGTGGTCAAGAAACGGCACAAGCACTACCAGATGCTGCTCCACTCGCAGGTGTTGATGCTGGATTGCGTCGACGTCTCGAAGAATCTGAACGTCGAGCAGACACATTGATGCGAACCAATGCGAGTTTAACCACACAACTGCAAGAAGCGGAAAAAGAACGCGTTGAAGCGATGGTTCGTCTTGATGAAATCAAACAGTCCTCAGGCCAACACACTGAAACCATTCAATCGAAAAACGATGAATTGAATCGGGTGCAAGTCACAGTATCTGAGTCGAGAACTCGGATGGAACAAGCGGAAGAACGTGCAGACCGCCTCCTACGTCGAGTCAGCGAACTTGAACATCAACTGAGTGAACGTGCATCTGAACTTGCAAAGGCGCTTGGAGATACGGAGAGCAGTGCTGCGCTACGAGATGAACTTGAAACGCTCTCGAACCAGGAAGCAACCACGCGTGCTGAACTCGAATCCAATGCAGAACGACTGTCCTCAATACGTGAGCAGATTGAACTGGAAGAACGTCGTTTGCGTTCACTTGAGGAGCAAGTCGTCACACTCCGTGACCGTCAAGCCGATGCACAATCGAAGAGCAGTGCCTCTGAAGAAAAAATCCGATCTGCTCAAGCTCGATTGGATCAAATCGAGGCAGAGACACTTTCCAGTCGCCACCGAGCAGAAGAAGAACGTCAACGACTTGCTGAAGATGAAGCACGACGTATGCAACTTCATTCCGAAATGCGAGAATTGATGGGCGAGCGAAAGGAGTTGCTGACCGAACTCGGTAACCTTGGTGCGCGTCGAGGTAATGCGGAAACCGAACTTTCTGGGCTTATTTCTCGTGCTGAAGCATTGAGTGATGCGCACGAGGAAGCCGTTGCTGATATTGCAGAAGCTGAACGGCTTCGTGCTCGACTCGCTGAAGAACCGCTTGCACAAGCATTGCTCAATGATGATGCAACCTTTAGAGGCCTTGGCCCTGTGCTTGAACGCCTTGAGCATGCTCGAACGCTTGGATACTCTGTTGTCCTCTTGGATCGTGCAGTTGAGCGAGCATTGCAAATTGTTCAATCGACCGTTGATCACATTGCTGCAACACCTCGTCACTTGTTGAGCAGTGAAGTCATGACGCTTCTTGAACGACAGGTTCCGCAAACCGCTGGTGCTGTACGAGGATTGGCTCGATGGTCCGTTCAACAACGATTGGAAAACCAACTTGGGGAAACCGTTGGCCATCTTATCATCGATCTAGAAGGTATTCTCGAAGATTATGATCGCTCGATTACTATGCTTCGAAGGATGCGAAATGTGCTGGATCAACTCGGCAACTTTGGTGCTCCACCCGAAGAGATTGAAGCGTTGCGAATGAATTGTATGCGTCCTGAGGCGTTGCCGAGTGTTGCAGTTGAAACTCGACGCTTGATTCGTGTCGCTCTCGATGATATCTATCTTGAAGCCGATCAACGTGATGCTGGAGAGGCGATTGCACTCGAACAGACGGCGCAAGTATTGGAAGAATTGCTTACACAAATCGATGCCTCTGGCCTAACCAAAGGTGTACCTCGTGGTGCAATGTGGGATTTCCAACGCGATGGGTTCCTTCCATTTGAACGAACATCCATCCCAGTCGGCCAACGCACACCCGTCACGGAGGATATGATGGAGCACATTCAGCCTACATTGGTCGTCGAAGAGCGTGTATCACTTGATGCTGAACCAGTTGTTGAATTGGTTGATGCATGGGAAGCGATGCCAGGACCTGATGATTCCGAGATTGAGGTCGAAGTTGTTGAAGAAATTCGTCAAGTTCCTATCAAAGAAGATCGGGCCGATCTAGAAGCCGAGTTGGCTCGTCTTGATGCTGAACGCAACTTGCGAACACCTCAAGTGGAAGAACCGAAGAGCGACCCTCGACTTGATGCGTTGCACGATCAACTCTCCGATTTGGATTTCTGATGTGATTGCATGACAGAAACACTTCTTTTGCGGAATGAAGCCAAAGGTTCTGCTTATCCAATGTTGTTGGAAAAACTTGTATTCATTGCAGCCATCGTCGGTTTCGTTTTTCTCAATGAATATCTATGGTCGTCGACCGATAAGGTCGTGTATCAATGGCTTGGAACGATTGGACTCGCACTCAGCATGCTTATTCTAACCGAAATCATTGGACGGATGATCCAATCCATCCGTGCATCCAAGTGATCAGTACTCTTTCTCTTGGACAGGTTCAGGTGTCCGATTGGTCATTGATTCAATCAGTCCCCAAACACGTTGCCATGGAACAAAGAATCGTAAGACTGCGACAAGACTCAAGAAGAGAAGAGCCGATATGACCAACCCGTAGGTAAGCGATAATTCGATCGATTCAGAAACTTGAGCAGCCCATTGGCTTCCTGTTGATTCTCGAACCACTTCCAGCAAGACGCTGTGGAAGCCGAGTGCGATCATCGTCACCAAACCAGTGATGGTGAGGAATCCAGCAGTATGTCGCAAATGACCGTTGAGAACGTTGTCCATTTGGCGGACATATTCAGGATCTCGCTTGCACGATTCAGGCAGGCGGTAGGCGTATTCGAGGTAGCGAATAACACCAAAGCCAGACTCTTGGAAGACCATGATAAGGACGGCGATCAGAATCAATGAGAATTGTTCAGGCGTAACCAAATCAAATCCAAAGATTCCGACGCTTGGATCGCTTACTTGTGATTCAAGCGAGATGAGGTTGGAACCCCAATCGCCAAGTTGTGTTTTGATCAATGGGAACGTGAGGATGGCGTGAATTCCCAAGAACAACAAGGTGAATCCAATCGCCCAGCCAATGGAACGACGAGACAATCCCCATATTCCTCGTGTACCCATAATCACTGGAAGAAGATAGATGAAGAGAATAACCAGTGAGAGAATCATCAACAATGGCCATTCCAAGGTCTTGAGTTCACCCTCTGAAGGAGGTCGTAAATCCCAAGAGAAAAGCATGGAAGGAATCCAGGTGAGGACCAAACGACCGATGAGAAGGACCATCAGGGTAATGATGAATCCAAGTTTGATGCGTTGTTGAACACGAGGAGATTGGAAGGCTAAGAGGGCCATTGAACCACCCAGACCGAGGCCCAAAACGATTGGAACATAGAAACGAGCAAGTCCAGTTCGGCCTGAACCAATCAACCAATCTCCGATTGGAATTTCACCAACGAGATCTTCAAGTGAAGCGAACAGCATTGTATGGTCAATGCTGTTGACGACGTAGGTCGAAACGACCTCAAGATACATCCATACAAGTGCGATGGTTGCAACGACCTGGAGTGTAATGATTTGCCATTGCTTTCGCAAGGTCTTGAGATGAAGCGTACGAGCACGACCCCCCATCAGGGAAACATCGCTCTGTGGATCGACTTCACCTGCCATCTAATACCCCCTTACCTGCATAATCGCCTGTGACAAATCCATGTCAGGCATCCAGTCGATGACCTGTGCGCCCGAACCTGCAAGTGTTGTCAACCGATTCTGTCGCTCTAATTTGAGAACTTCATAGGACATTCGAGGAATACGAGAAACGAGTCGCTCAAAATCAATGCTTGAAGGTGAGAGAACCGTGACCTCGTGTCCACGTCCAACTAGGTCTCGAACTGCTGCTGGAACGGTACCATCACCCTCACAGGAGGAAATAATGAACACTGGACTTCCACGACTGAATCGACCGCTCAGTGAGTTCGTTACAGCTTGTAGAGGCATACTCCCTTCTGGTTTTACTCCTGCAAGAGANCTTAGAATCTTGAAGTACTGCTTGTCACCTGTATCTGGTGGAAGATAGGCAAGTCCATCCCCATAAATTCCCAAGGCTACGCTATCTCTTCGCTTGAGGAAGAAAGCTGCAAGACTTGCAGCACTCACGGTNCCCATCTCGAGCGGGTTCTTCAAAACGGTCCCAATTCGAGAGACATCTCTTGAATCAAGAAGTAGGTAGAGGTCGGTGACTGCATCTCGGCACTTCTCATTGACCATCAAATCCCCAGTTCGAGCGAATGCCTTCCAGTTGATGTTTTTGAATGGATCTCCAGGCACGTATTCTCGGAGTGAATAGAACTCAGAACCTTGACCAGGTGTACGGAGCGTTGTAGCGCCTGTGTACATCTTCGGAGTTCTTGAACGAAGGAACGCTTCCTCGACTTCCTTGATTTGTGGGAAGATGACAATATCGGAGTGATGATCGACATACATATCCTCAATACCGAGATTAAATGTGTTGCGGACTCGTAAAGAAACCGGTCCAATCGAATAATGGCCTCGTAGAGGGCAACGAAGCACATAGCGAATACGAGCGCTTTCACCAGGACGGAGATTGAGACGCATTTGGTTCAAGCCACTTCGAAGTTTCATTTCGTGAGGAATGTTATCGTAAACATCCAAGAGTTGCGTACGTCGATTCGAACGATTGGTAACAAGAAGTTCNACGTACAAGTCATCACCTTTGTACAAGTTATCTGCAGAAAGCGTACGTTGTACCTCGATGTCTCCATGTCCTGAAACCCACGAGTTGACGACGATGAATGTGATCAATGCCAAACCAAGAATCATCATCTGATTGTTGGTGATCATCATTCCAATAAGAATGAGGGCAATACCTCCCGTGAATGTGAATGCTGCTTTGCGGGTCCACATAATCGTCACCTACGCCCCCATGCTTTGATGCGTTTGACCAATGCGACCGATTGTTCCAGGGAATATTTACCCGGTTCAATCGCAAATTTAGCTAACACAGGATCTTGAATTAATCCAACCAATTCCTTTGCCGACATTGCATGGAATTCCTCGACAGTCAATCCATTCTGATTTCGTACCTTCGACAAAAACACCTGCCGTATCTTCTCCGTTTTTGCGTAATAGGTGTACCGATTGGCATCACCAAAGCCGTAGTAAATGATGCTGAAGACGTGTCGCCATGGTTCTGGGTCCTTCTTCTTGAGAAGAACAGCCTCGAACGTGATGAAAAGAACGACGAAGAGAACNAGCATGGCAAGACCCTCGCCTGTGAAGTAGACCAGCAGGAAATACACCGTGTTGTAGGAATCAGCGAGCAATGCGTTTTGTGGATGACGACTTTCGTCAAAGATGACCAGTGCATTCTCGGAAGGTTGTCCACCATATCCTTCGACTGTACTCATTGTTGCNTCTGCGATGACATCCAGTGCCCATTTACGGTTGTCGTTGGCTGGAATGAAGTTCTCTGTTTTACCATATTCACCAGCATTGAAGCCTTCATAATCGTAAATGGCATTGATCAACGCGCTACCATCTGCAATGAAGAAGACTCGGCCTCCCTCATCGGGGTCGCAATTGGAAGAGGCACAGGCTTCAATCGAGAGGTTGAATTGACCCCAGAGGTCTGGCGTTTCGCTGGTTTGTTCATTGCCAACCCAGAATTTGCCGTCACCGTTGACGTCAACAGTTGCTTGATTGCTTGTGATCGCTCGAACACTCACATCGTTGAGCGCACCACGAACACCAGGTACAATCTCAAGACCCGTGACATTGTTCAACAGCATCGTATAGGTTGAATTGTATTCGATTCGACCAAAATCGCCAGAGGTCTGGACCCAATGGTGGGAACAAACGCCTGCCTCTTCCTTGGTCATCGTTTCTGTTCCAAAATTTGAACACGGATGTTCACCGATTTCAGATGACCAACGTTCATGTTCTTCGATTGTTGAAGGGTCGAGTTCGGTACCGTTCATGCCACACGATGTCGCTTGCATGCACATCCAAATGTAGTTCTTATCAAGTTCAGCCACGTAATTGGTATCATAGAGTTGGTGACCTGTATACCGAACGCCATATGCCTCACCAATGCTTCCTGCATAACCAAAGTCTTCGAGGACGATGACAGTCCCCCCATTATCGACAAATTCCACAATGGCATCAACTTCTGAGGGTGAATAACCGTCTTCGGTTGCAATCGTTATGAATCCATCCTCATCAAATTGCGGAAAAGAGAGCGTATCGCGTTCAACACCCGCAACAACGAAAGTCGTATTTCGAGGATCTTCAATGTCCGCCAAAAGCAGCGGACTGCTGACCAATGATTTCGTTTCAACACCCATTGCATTGATGTCTTCNCGGAATGCAGACATATCGTCCCAATCATCATCATACGCAGACAATTGTGTCGTCTGGCTCAGATTGATGAAATTCTGAAGGATGGTGAGCAGAAGGATCCCAAGAACAGCCCAGAACGCGACTTGAAGACCAATTCGCTTGAAATTTCTGCTTCGCTCGGCCGCCATTTCCTCACCTCCCTAGTACACCGTTCATACATACACGGTTTCACATCGGTTTAGAAGGTTGTCCAACCCTGTTGCAAAAATGCTCATCAGAGTTTGAGCATAATTACGGCCCCAAAGGAGGCGACTTCAGTCGATGGAATGGCAACAGAACCATCTTTTTGTGGAAACGGTAAACGGTTTGCATCGATGTTGCTCGCACATCGAACCAATAACTCTGAAATTTCGCCATTGGATACGTCGATAACAAGATCAGCAAGCGTACCAAGTTCCTTGCCCTTTTTATCCTGGACAATGCGTCCAAGCATTTCTTGACCGAAACTCGATGACATGCTCTCGCCTTGCTATCCTGTCAGTGAAGAAAGGACTTGACCGTTTCCGTGCTCACATCGTTTCGATACCGAAACCGTAGTCTCGATTCCGTTTGATGTTCGACAGGCCCGATGTCAATCGAGTTTCCATCTTTTGATAGTACTCAAGCATCTCAGGCGTGACGGTTGGACGAACACGGGTGATGGCTTCATCGAAGTGCTTCTTTGCAACCTTCTTCTTGTTTTCTCGCATGGCGATCAACGCAGCTTCTCGGCAGACAGCTTCGATATCAGCGCCCGTAAATCCATCCATGCTGGAAAGGAGATCCTTGATGGAGAATTTCGAGAGTGGCATGCCGCTTGAGTGGATTTCAAAAATCGCTTCTCGTGCTGGAGCGTCGGGCGGTGGAACGTGAAGAACACGTTCAAATCGTCCACTTCGCAACAGCGCAGGGTCAATCATCTCTGGACGGTTGGTCGCTGCAACAACAATGACGCCGTCGAGTGATTCAACTCCATCCATACTGGCAAGAAGTTGGTTCACGACTCGGTTACCGACGTCACTTCCTTCGCCGTTCGAAGCGTTTCGCATGCTCGCAATGGATTCAAACTCATCAAGGAAAATGATCGATGGTGAGGATTGCTTTGCTTTCTTGAAAATCTCGCGAATACCTCGCTCAGATTCACCGACCCACTTGGATATCATTTCAGGACCTTTGATGGAGATGAAATTCGCTTGTGCTTCGTTGGCAATTGCCTTTGCAAGGAGTGTTTTACCCGTTCCTGGCGCACCGAAGAGAACGATGCCTCGTGGCGGTTTGATGTTGAAGTGTTCGAATACTTCTGGTTTGGTAAGTGGCCATTCAACNGATTCCTTGAGTCGGTCCTTGACTTCATCGAGTCCACCGACTTCATCCCAAGCAATTTCAGGAACTTCGACATAGATTTCTCGAAGTGCAGAAGGTTCGATATCCTTAATGGCGTCACGGAAATCACTCATTCGTACTTCCATCTTCTCAAGAACTTCAGGAGGGATTGTTTCCTCATCGAGGTCGATTTCTGGCAAGTACCTTCGAAGCGCCTTCATGGCAGCTTCTCGCACTAGGGCTGCGAGGTCAGCGCCGACGAATCCATAGGTATTGTCGAGCACCCAGTTGACTTCAAAGTCGTCTGCTATCGGCATCTGACGGGTGTGAACTTCCATGATTTCCTTTCGGCCTTCACGGTCGGGCACACCAATTTCGATTTCTCGGTCGAAACGCCCGCCACGACGGAGTGCTGGATCGAGGGCATCCCGACGGTTGGTTGCACCGATAACGACAACGTTGTCTCTTCCTTGCATTCCATCGAGCAGTGTCAACATTTGAGCAACAACACGTCGCTCAACTTCGCCACTAACATCTTCTCGCTTTGGACAGATTGAATCGATTTCATCGATGAAGATAATCGCAGGTGCCTTTTCACTCGCCTCATCGAAAATCTCACGAAGTTGTTTTTCCGATTCACCGTAGTACTTTGATATGATTTCAGGACCGTTAATCGCCTTGAAGTGAGCGTTTACCTCAGTAGCAACAGCCTTTGCAATCATCGTTTTCCCAGTACCAGGAGGCCCGTGGAGCAAGACACCTTTTGGAGGGTCGATACCGAGACGTCGGAACAACTCAGGATGCTTAAGCGGCAGTTCTATCATTTCTCGAACTTTTTGCAATTGCTGACCAATTCCGCCAACGTCCTCGTAAGTGATACCTTCGGATTGGCCAACATCCTCATCGTCGATGGCTTCATCCTTGATGATGATGTCAGTATCACTGGTCACTTTGACAATGCCTTTTGGCGTGGTCTGAACGACNGCGAAGGGCAATGCTTCAGCGAACAAGGTCATGCCAGGGATGAAGATTCTGTCGCCTGCCATGACAGGACGCTTTGAAAGGCCTCGTCGTGCAAAGCCCTCGATTCCAGGGCCAAACTTGACCTTCTGCTTGTTGGCCATGACAGGAGAAAGGGTGAGTTTCGTGCACTCTTTTGCTTCTGCCTTAACGATGGACACACGATCTCCAAGACTAACGCCTGCATTCTTGCGGATGATTCCATCGATTCGGACGATGTCCATCTTCGCATCTTCTGGACGACTACGCCAATAGATGGCTGCTGTTGAGCGCTTTTCGCCCTTGATTTCAACGATGTCACCTGGCTTGAGGTCGAGACCATGTTCGCCTGAAATTCTGGCACGACCATGCCCTACATCGGATGGAATGGCTTTTGCTACACGTAATGATACTTCGTTATCTTCGCCGGACATACCAGTTCCAAGTTGCGACACTACTAAAACCATGAGTTCGGAAAATCCCTTATGAATTTCATGCGATTGAATCGTAGCCTTGATGGTGGGTCTTCAACTCGGAGTGTTTATGGTCCACGTTCTTGAAGCAGGTCTGACATTTCTTGAAGCCAACAATCCAAACAATCGCCCGAGTGTAAAAGGGTTCAATATCATCAATGGGCAACTCGCTGAATCGAGCGATGGTGCAACCTTTGAATCGCGCAATCCAGCAATCCTTCTCGACGTTCTTGGTGCATTTCCACTGTCGACGAAGGACGACGTCAATGCTGCACTCGATGCTGCTCATGCTGCATTCCCTGCATGGGCTGCGACACCTGCTCCAACACGCGGACAGATCATCGGCAACATGGGACGATTGCTCATGGACCACAAAGACGATCTGGTTCGACTTCAAGCGCGTGAAATTGGAAAAACACTGAAAGAATGTGGTGGTGAAATCCAAGAAGCGATTGACACCTGCTTGTTCTTCCAATCGGAAGGTCGACGACTTTACGGCCAAACGGTCAATTCTGAACTTCCTGACAAGGAGTTGTTCACGTACCGTAGGCCTCTCGGTGTATGTGGAATCATCAACGCTTGCAACTTCCCATCTGCAGTTCCATTCTGGAAGATGATTCCAGCCATTATGTGTGGAAACACATGCGTTTGGAAGTCGCCTCAAGATTCGCCATTGCTTTCGTTTGCACTCGCTCGAATCATGCACCAGGCTGGATTGCCAGATGGTGTTATCAACCTCGTTCATGGCAAGGGCAGTGGAGCGGGTCAGCACCTCATCGACGCTGTCGATGAAGGTCGCGTCAACAAAGTCTCTTTCACAGGATCAACCGCTGTTGGAAAGATGATTGGCGAAGTATGTGGACGAAATCTCGTTTCTTGCTCGCTCGAACTTGGCGGAAAGAATCCGTTGGTCATTATGCCCACTGCAAATCTTGAAAACGCTGTTGAAGGCGCATATTGGGCTGGATTCGGAACGGCTGGGCAACGTTGTACGTCGCTTGGAAACCTCATCATTCACAAGGACATCTACGATGAATTCGTTTCGAAACTCATGGAGAAGGTTCACTCTACTCGAATAGGTGATTCTCTTCAACACGAAGGCGTTCTCTATGGTTCGATGCTATCTGAAAAGTACGCAAAGGATTTCCTTGAAGTCATCCAAATCTGCGAACAGGACGGAGCAACCAAACTCTACGGCCAAGGACGAATCACATCGGACAACCAGCCATCTGGCTTCGTTGGTACTGCTGAAGATGGTGTCTTNATGTGGCCACACGTCTATGCAGATGTTACNGAAGACATGCGATGCTTCCACGAGGAAATGTTCGGACCTGCGATCACTTTGGTCAAGGCCGATGACTTCGATCATGCGCTCCATTTAGCCAACGCAAGCCCCTACGGTTTGTCCTCAGCCATTTACACCAACGATCGACTCGAAGCCTATCGCTTCAAGACGGGCATCAAGGCAGGTATGACAGGAATCAACAACTCGACTACGGGTGCTGAAGCTCACCTTCCGTTTGGTGGCGTTAAGGGCAGTGGAAATGGTACACGTGAATCAGGAATATGGGTTATTGAAGCCTATTCNTACTGGCATGCTGTCAACGATGAACTCTCTGGAAAGTTGCAACTTGCACAAATGGATGTTGAGGAAATCGAGATGGTTGAAGCAGAAGTTCGATGGGACGAACTCGCTTAATCGTTCGAATTACCATTGGTTTTCTTTCAAACGTTGCACACGAGCGAAGGGCCAACCTCAAAGACCCCAAGTTGTTGGAACNACNATCTCCCCTGAAAGGGAAGGGTGTGAACCTATGGGCGAAGGCATCAAACTCCCCGTAATTAACGGGCTTGGACGTACCGACCGAATCGACAATTGGTGGGCACAACCCTTCTGGATGGGGCTTGCGCTCACCGCTGCATTGATTTACACTGCTTGGCGATTGATACTGTTCCCGGAAAGCATTTCTTACAAACTCGAAGGTTCGACGGTTGTTTCTCCAATTTTCTCTCCAAACATCCTCGAGTGGAGTTTGTTTGGACTCAATGAATGGGACCACCCCAGTTGGGTCAATGCTGCAATTCTTGTTCTGTGGATTCCATTCGGATTCCGTGGAACGTGCTACTACATGCGACGCGTCTACTATCGAACCTTCTTCCAATCACCAACCGGTTGTTGGGTTGATGAACCTGAGATCAACAAGAAGATTGGCTATGGCGGTGAGAAGCGATTGTTCATCTTCAACAACCTTCATCGTTACTTCCTCTATGCTGCGATGATCATCATCGTCATCAAGTGGTGGGATGTGACCCATACGTTGCACTTTGACGCTGGCTGGGGCTTCTCTTTTGGAACCTTCATCATGGCAACAGAAGCCTTCCTTTTGACCATGTACGTGACCTCCTGTCACGCACTACGCCACCTTGCAGGTGGCAGCCTTGACCGATGGGCGAGTGGAATTTCTGCACTTCGCGGTCGTCTCTTCAAGCGAATCAGCGTGTTCAACCGATCACACGGATTTTGGTTCTGGACAAGNCTCGGCTTTGTCTTCCTTGGCGACCTTTGGACCATCGCCGTCGCAGAAGGACANATCAGTGACATGGCCTTTGTTTTGGTGGGGTGAACAAGATGAGTGAAACATATACCAAACACGAATACGANGTCGTTGTCATCGGTGCTGGTGGTGCAGGCTTGCGAGCNGCCATCGAAGCTGCACGAAGCGGTGCGAAAACTGCGATCATTACGAAGTCTCTTCTCGGCAAGGCGCACACGGTCATGGCCGAAGGTGGTTGTGCTGCAGCTCTTCAGAACGCTGATCCTCGTGACAGTTGGAAGGTTCACTTCCATGATACCATGAAAGGAAGCAAGTGGCTTGCCGACTGGCGCATGGCTGAATTCCATGCTAAAGAAGCACCCGATCGAGTACGAGAACTCGAACAATGGGGTGCTGTCTTCGACCGGACACAAAAGCATCTCATCAATCAACGCAACTTTGGAGGGCANACNTTCCCACGACTTGCGCACGTCGGAGACGCTACTGGTCTCGAGATTATTCGTACACTTCAGGAACGAGGCATCCACGAAGGCATTGACATCTTCATGGAATACACCGTTCGTCATCTGTTGAAGGAAGGTGACCGTGTTACGGGTTGTGTTGCCTACACTCGTGTTGATGGNGANTTCCACGCCTTCTCAGCAAAGTCGGTGATACTCGCCACTGGAGGCAGTACACGATGCTGGAGCGTTTGTTCCGGTTCGTGGGAATACACAGGCGATGGCCATGCACTCGCACTATGGGCAGGCGCAGAACTGAGAGATATGGAATTCGTTCAATTCCATCCTACNGGGATGGTTTGGCCTCCATCCGTTCGCGGTATTCTCGTGACAGAAGGTGTTCGTGGTGAAGGTGGCCGATTGACCAATAGCGAAGGCGACCGATTCATGTTCAACTATGTTCCAGAAATGTTCCAAGGNGANCATGCTGAAACCATTGAAGAAGCTGACCAATGGGTCGAAGAGGTCGTGAGTGGTAAACTTGCAACCGTTCGNCGACCACCTGAACTTTTGACGCGTGACGTCGTTGCGAAGGCGATCAAGGCTGAAGTTGAAGCAGGACGAGGTTCACCACACGGCGGAGCCTTCCTCGATATTTCCCATCGTGGTGAAGAAGCCATCAAGAAGAAACTCCCATCCATGTATCACCAATTCATGGAATTGGCTGGTGTTGACATTACCAAGGATGCGATGGAAGTCGGACCGACTGCACACTACATCATGGGCGGTATCCGAGTTGATGCTGAATCCCAAGAGACAACCGTTCCTGGCCTGTTTGCTTGTGGAGAGGCTGCATCCGGACTTCACGGAGCAAACCGTCTTGGTGGAAACTCTCTGTCTGATTTAATCACGTTCGGAAAGCGTGCAGGTGAATTTGCAGCAAAGCGAGCAACGGANCTTGCGCAACCAAGCATNGATGATGCACAAGTCAACAAGGCGATTGAAGACATGCTTGCACCACTTGCACGAGAAGGTGGCGAAAATCCAGGTATGATTTACGATGAAATGCGAGAGATGATGCAGCACAAGGTTGGAATCATCCGAACCAAGAACGAACTTGAGGAAGCATTGGATGACCTTACAGCCTTCAAAGAGCGTGCGATGACATCCTTCCCAGGTACGAGTCGACGCTACAATTCAGGTTGGCATCAAGCCCTTGATTTGATTAACATGGCCGATGTTTCTCGTGCTTGTGCTCTTGCTGCGCTCACTCGAGAAGAAAGCCGTGGAGGCCACACTCGTGAAGACATGCCAACACCTGAGGATGAATACTGGGGCAAAACGCTCAACATCATCTGGATGGAAGATGGTGAAATCAAGATTCGACAGGAACCAGTTGAAGAAATACGCGAAGACCTCCAAGATGCAATCAAGGAGGTCAAAGCCATGATTGCTGAGCGGGCCAAGGAACAAGGAGGTGGCGAGTGATGTCATTAAAAGGAAGAAAGCAGGCGTTCAAAGTCGCTCGTGGAGAAGATGGAGAAACCAATCTCGAAGAATACGAAATTACACTCGATGAAGGCATGGTCGTTCTCGATTGTATGCATCGTATTCAACACGAACAAGAGCCTGACATGGCTGTTCGTTGGAACTGTAAGGCTGGTAAGTGTGGTTCCTGTTCAGCAGAAATCAACGGCCGACCACGCTTGATGTGCATGACTCGAATGAGCGATGTTGTTGCAGAAACGCCTGAAGGAAAGCCGATCGAAATTCGTCCGATGAAGGCCTTCCCCCACATCAAGGACTTGGTGACGGATGTTTCTTGGAACTATGATGTTGCTCAACGTATCGCACCAATCAACGGTCCAGAAGAAATGGATTGGCAGTTCAATCAAATGGAAGCTGACCGAGTTCAACACTTCCGTGAATGCATCGAATGTTTCCTATGTGTCAATACATGTCACGTTCTTCGAGATCATGAGATGTTTGATGAATTTGCAGGGCCACGAAACCTCGTACGTCTTGCACAATACGAAATGCACCCACTCGATACGGAAGATCGTGTTCCTGAAATNAAGAAGGAATTTGGTATTGAATACTGCAACATTACGCGATGCTGTACGGAAGTCTGTCCTGCAGGAATCCAAATCACAGATGATGCCATCATCCAGTTGAAAGAACGTGTTGTTGATCGATACTACGATCCTCTCCAGCGTATCTGGAGAACGATTACACGCCAGAAGGTCCGTTACTGACCAACTGTTCTTGCTCTCAATCAGATGTGGTTTGCATGACATTCTGGCACAATCGCTGGCAAACGCAGCAAATCGGATGGCATCGAGATGCCTACAATGATTTATTGACAAAGCATTGGGAACGAATCGGTTCAAACAGAGGCGATGAAGTCCTCGTTCCATTGTGCGGAAAGTCGCTCGATATGCTCTGGTTTGCAAGTCAAGGACATACCGTAGTTGGGCTTGAAATGGTCGAAGAGGCGATTCAGGCATTCTTTGGAGAGAACAAATTGGATGTTTCTCGTGAGACGATTCATGAACAAATTCATCACACGAGTGAACCGTTTACAATCATTGAAGGTGATATCTTCAATCTCAAAGCAGGTCTCACACAAGCGG
Source organism: Methanobacteriota archaeon (assembly GCA_002719815.1). Lineage (GTDB taxonomy): Archaea > Thermoplasmatota > Poseidoniia > Poseidoniales > Poseidoniaceae > MGIIa-L2. Next base: position 39,041 of record PBET01000010.1, read on the forward strand.
ATGCTTGGTACGATCGTGCAGCTATGATCGCCATTCCACCAACCATGCGAGAAGCCTATGTCGAACAAATTCGCCAACTTACCAAACCAAATGCTGTCGGCTTACTCNTTACCTTCGCTTATCCACAAGAAGAAATGCAAGGACCTCCCTTTTCCCTCTCTGACANCGAGGTCAAGGAATTGTTCTCAAACGGTTTCGAAGTAGAATGTTTGGAACAACTTGATTTGACCGATGAGAAGGATCGGGGATTAAGTCAAGTCACGAGTTCGGTTTTTCAAATAAATAAAACGCCAGTGTAGTTGCCCTATGCAATGTTGTTCATTGTTGGAGCAAAAGGTACTCTTTGTGATGATATGATTGGTTTCTCTAATCGGCGGCTTTGTGGAAATTCATTCCATGAATACCTGAATTTTGTCTGACGGTTGGTTATCAGCAAATCTTGTTGTGTTCTCATAGATCGTAACATACTTTTCACATGTCGCTGAGGAGCAGATATCCATTCCGTTTTCTGAGATTGTTATCTTTTCTCCAAGATCGAAAATTCCATCCCCATTACCCTGTATTTCAGTTATCTTGCAATCGGATGTTGATGCTTGACCTGGATTTGAACAAGTAATTTGATTGGTTCCATCTCCATCATCATCCAATGTGATTATCAAGTCGGACCATTGCAATTCGACATTTTTCAAATAAGTCACTTCAATATTCATGAGGTTGTCATTGGTGTTTGTTGTAACCTCGTCCGCATGGTCATCTGCCCTTGCCTGCATCATTGCAAAGGATTCACTTGAATTATCTTCGTCATCATCATCTCTATTTTGCTCATCGAGACAACCCGATAATGGCAGAAACAAAACAAACAGTAAAACAAAAAATTGGTGGCTTCGCATGGCCTTTCTTTATATTGATAAATAAATAAATAAATCCCTTGCCAATTCGAAATCGGATGTAATCAAAGGGTATATGAGCAGAGGGGGATCCATTGATAGGACGGGTAAGTAGTGGGTACCGTCTGCCCAGACGGGTAATCAAAGGGGTCCCCTTTGATTAGACAAATTAAAACCCAAATTTCTTCTTGAACTGCTTCTTAATTTTGCCAACTTTTTTCTTAGCGGCTTTACCAACCTTCTCAATTTCTTTCGTGACTGATTTAACTATCAAATCAATTCCATCGATTGAAGTATCATTTGTATCCTCAGCCGGAGCATCTTGCTTTGAAGGATTAGGATTTTTTGCCGCTGTTCCTGATTCAGTCCAACCAAATCCGTCATGCTCAAATTCGGACGAGATTGAACTATCAAATCTCTCTTCGTTGTGTAGCCAATGATCAATTGGGTACAACGGCGTAAGGTCGATTTTTCTCGATACAGAATTGAAGTAATCTCTCCATTTTGCTGCCATCTCATCAGTGGGAGCGTTTGTGTTGAGATATCTAACAAATGTTGTGGGGGTCGATGCCATCGAATGTTCAATCATAACCCCGCGTTTTGACAAATTATTGATACAGTCTAGCCTGTGGTTCTCTTTTTCTAGCCTTTCACGCTCTTGACGTTCTTGCTCTTGCCGTCTTTTTTCCTCGGCTTCCTTGACCTGTTGTTCTCTTTGCAATCTAGCTTCTTCTTGTCGCTTTTGTTGTGCTATTCGATTCTGTTCCTGAATTTTGAGTTGCTCTTGCCGCAGACGCTCGATTTCATCTTGTTGCTTTTTCCATATTTCTGGATTTACTGCAGCACCACTCTTCGTCCATAAATATCCTTCAGACTCAAATTGAGATGACAAATCTTTATCGAAGAAATCAGGATTGTGAAACCAATGATCTTCAGGATACAAAGGAGCAAGTGGTACATTTCGGCATTTCCGATTATTCTCTTCTAAAACTTCAAACCACTTTGGGTCTGTTAGGTCTGGTTGATTTCGATAATTCCTGAAATTTCTCCACATTGATTTTACATTGTAATTCAGTTTTTCATCATCACAATAGACATTTCTTTCCCTTAATGACTCAATAGAATGAGAAATTTGGTCGGCAGTCGCTCTTCCTCTTCTTCGCTTATTTGCGACTGAATTTTGTTTCTCGATTTGCTTTTTCTTGTTTGGGTCATACTTCCAGTTGCGGGTGGTAATTTTGACACCGTCAATAGTAGTGGCTGCATAACATTGCGCTCTATTATGAGAGTTTCTTCCACACCGATCGCAATATTGTTTGCCACTTATCTTAGGAAGTAACTTCTGAATCTGTTTAACAGTTCTGGATTTCATATCTACCATGCACCATTTTCCTCCACGGACATTTTGAATCCCGTGTTCGGACATCATGGAAAGGGTGATTCGGTCTTCATCTTCTTTTGAATAGATAGGCTCAGACATAGAGTAAGGAATTGGTTCGATAGGGCGGTGTTTTTTTGTCCATTTTGCACCCTTTTTTTCTGCATGTTGCAAAATTCTCTTGATGGCTCTCTCAGTATAGCCAACATACCACATTCCTCCTTCTAATTTGAGGATGTAGACTTGACCCATCGTTCGCTCCAGTTAGTTAAATCACTTCAACATGGCGCGTAAACTAATCCTCGATTCAAGCGATACCTAAACCAAGCAGTGGGTTATGCCATTGACCCATTGATTCGCATTATCAAAATCATAGGGTTCGCAGTGGGCTATGTCATAGCCTAGGCAGTGTACTGAGGGACTGAACACCCATCGTATTCCTCCATAATGTCTTGAGGGGTTTACAAGAACCCTTGAGATTTCCTGGTAATGATTTGTCGGTTGAATGTATTTTATTCAAAGAGGATTCAAGGGTTATACTGAAATTCTGATACGGAGATAATAATTTAATTCTCAGTCCGGGGATGCATTGAAAGAGCCGAATAATATCGAATGAATGTACAGGAGGTTGAATATGGCTCATTCAAGAATCCCAATCGCATTATTAATCTCGGCGATTTTACTATCTCCTTTGTTCAACTTTGACCACAAAGAAGAACAATACAAGGAAAATGATATTGTGAACGAACTAACTGTAATTCAGGAGGTTGCACTAACTGAGGCGAGAAGTTCTGGCGTTAACATTGGCTGGGAGAGACAAATCCAATCAGAAGGCTCAGGAAATGAATATGGTGAGGCGATTGTTGTAGATTCCTCTGGCAATGCGTATATTTCTGGAGTTTTTTGCTATGACTTGAAACTAGGAGCGATTCTCCTTGAACGAATTGGAATTTGTGATTTATTCCTAGCAAAAATGTCACCGAATGGTTACTGGATGTGGGCTAACCAAATTGGAGGCGTTGATGGTTACACAAGCTCACAGCATCATACACTATCGCTGACATCAAATGGCGTTTTCATAGGAGGTGCTTCTAATTCTTCAGAAATTTCAGCACAGGGGATCACTATGACGAATTCCTATCCCGGGATTTACCAGCCATTTATCCTCAAAGCCACTTCAGGCGGTGATTTTACATGGGGCAAAATGATTAATCAAGACCAACATTCCTTCATCTACTCAGTTCATGATTCTTCAGATGGGGGTGCAATTGTTGCTGGTTACTTTCGGGCAGATTCTATGAATTTCGGTCTTCACACAATTTTCAATTCCAATGTCAGTCAAGCAGAGGTATTTATCGCTAAAATAGACGGAAATGGAGATTGGCAATGGGCGAATAGCGCTGAAGGCAACAATGGCGATGCTGGATACGATTTAGCAATAAATTCAGAGGGTATAGTTTCTATTGTTGGAGTATACAATGGACAAATACAATTCGGGCCTTACACACTAGCATCAACATTTGAAAGCCAAAACTTCGTTTCATTCATTTCATCGGAAAATGGAACTTGGCTAGGTGCTACAAACTTAGAAGCGAACCTGGTGCGAATTACGGGGATCTCTTCGTTTCAAAATGGCGATTTCGCAATAGTTGGTTACTTCAGCGGAGCTATGTCTTTGGGTTCAACAAATTTACAAAGTTACGTAGGTCAACAAGATATTTTTATCTCTCGAGTCAATAGTGATGGGAACTGGGTTTGGGCCGAGTCTGCCGAAGGTAATGGTCAAGATTGTGCTTTTGATGTGACAATAGGTTCGAACGATAAAGTGGTAATCATAGGTCATTTTATGTCCACGTCAATCACGTTTGGAAATTACTATCTCTACAATACAAACTCATGGGAACCAGATTGGGACATGTACGTGTCCTGGTTAGACTCAACGGGTGAATGGCAAGGCGTTGTTGGGGCTACGGGTAACGAGATGGACAAACTAAAGTCTGTTGATATCCATTCAAACGGAGTAGTTTATGTCACAGGTAGAACCAATTCAACCTCCCTAAGCATAGGTTTGGATGAAAGAAGTACTAGTGGTTATGACGACATGTTTGTTGCGTTGTTAGACCTAGATTCTGATGGAGATGAAATTGGAGATGGGAGGGATAGTTTTCCAAACGATTCAACCCAACAATCCGATAGTGACAATGATGGGTATGGAGACAATCCATGGGGGTACAACGGAGATCGTTGTCCAGAAGATTACACGCAATGGCAAGATGCTGATGGGGATGGATATTGCGACAATCCAAATGGGTTCAGTCCAGACATGTGCCCTGATGATTATTATCAATGGCAAGACTATGACGGAGATGGATATTGTGATGATGGCTGGGGAGACAACACCGACGAATTCCCATATGACTCAACACAATGGAAAGATTCGGATGGAGATGGATACGGAGACAACCCATCGGGCAACAACGGAGATGACTTTCCATTGGACGCAACCCAATTTAGAGATTCAGATGGAGACGGTTATGGAGACTCGCAAAGCGGAAACAACCCAGATGCATTCAAAAATGAGCCATCGCAATGGCAAGATTCTGACAATGATGGATATGGCGATAACCCAAACGGAGTTGATGGTGACCGTTGCCCGGGAACAAGTTCGAGTGAAAGGCGATATGTCGATGAAAACGGTTGTGGAGCTTCTCAAAGAGACACCGATAACGACGGTGTTGTTGACTCATTGGATGCTTGCGAAGATTCGAAAGACACATCAACTGCTAATCTTGAAGGATGCGATGCATATCAACGAGATTTCGACGGCGATGGTTTGGTTGATGCGACGGATCCATGCCCAGATTCAGTCGAGAATTTATGTCTAGAAGCAACAATTGGTGCGGGTGATAAAGAAAGTTCTACTGAAGCAAGATTGCTATGGGCAAGCCTAGGACTTTTGATTTTGATAGCAATTTTGCTAATCATCATGTTGTTTCGCAGGGGGAACAAAGGTAATCCAACACCAATTTTCATACAAACCCCTCAACAATGGGAATAACTAGAAAATTGATTGAAGTTCATTATCCTTCGAGATACCCTTTCTACTGGCACTCCACGCGTCGGTAGCGGGTGTACTGGAGGATTGAACACCCATTGTACTCCTCCATAATGTCATGAGGGGTTCGCGAGAACCCTTGTGATTTCGTGGAAATCATATGTCGCTTGTTACAACAAAAGGATTTCAAATAAAATCTCCAATTCCTAGAAAGTCTTCCTTTTCATGGCGGTGAGGCCCCCAAACCCAATACCCGGATTTGTATAATGCATAACCTAGCCATGATTCTACTTTCTCATATTGTTTGCTTTGCTGCCATCCTATCTGTCTTATCCCATATTTTTCGGTTAATTCTTCACCACAATTTTCGAAGGAAGTCGGGTCTTTCAAAAAGCCACGTCTCGCAATCTTTGCTGGTTTACTCTTTCCGGATGTTATAGTTCCGTTGTGAACTAGAAATCTGTGTTTTACATCATCAGCGACACCTACATACACGAAACCTTTCGGCTCATCATTAATTTCAGGGTATTTTGATGAAGGGAACTTCCTAAGCGCTAAAGCGGAGAGATTAGATTTAGCTTCTTTTTTTAGTTCCAACACATACACATCCTTGGTC
>PBET01000011.1 GCA_002719815.1 Methanobacteriota archaeon
GATGTCAAGGAGACTGTGATACCAGCGCAATCCACTGTTGTTGACCTGCCATAGTTCTCCTGATGAGGTTCGAACAACGGCGAATTCATTACCATCTTCGGTGAGTCGAAGCGTCATTGATTCAGGGAATAGGTCCTCCACAATGGTCCGCTTAAGCCACGTATCCGTTGTGTAAACTTGTCCTTCAAAGGCCATGCGGGCCATCTTGAGGTTGGCTCCATCTCCGAACAAAGCCAGTGGACGGTAGGATTCATCGGCAACAACGGAACATCCAATGAGCCCGTGGGTGGTACTAACCGTGTCGATGAGTGAATGTGAAAAGACGCCGGCAGCCGTGTAGATACCCATGCGGACTTCACCAAGGTCGTTCGTCCAGCAAAAGTAACTCGAACCGTTTTCTGCCAAGTAAACGCTGGGTGTACTCAAGTTGCTGATTGTTCCTTCAACGAGAACGTTGCTCATCCACATGTCGATGGATGAATCCGAGCGAACCAACAATTCAGTCATACCCTCCACATCGATGGTTTGACCAGCAAGGTCATGTCCGTGTTCAAGGTTGCTTGGAAGTGTCAAATCGACAAGGTTCTTTTCAGATAGAATTGCCTCATCAGTCGCCGTTTGGATGCCGAGTGGAGCCACCAACTGGAGCAGCAGAAGTAGGACGAGTCCAAACGAAAGGACCGATTCACAAAGCGTCCGCTCCCTGCGCATAAATTACTTAGAACACTCAACGTTCTAAACCATTGTCTGCATTCGACTCAAAATTTGGTTCATTCAAAGCGACCCATGAGGTCAAGAATGGCTTCGATGTAGGAACCCCATGTCGAAGGTGCTCATCGTTGCAAATGGTGAATGGCCAAAGCAATTCGATGTTGCACATCGTGCTGAAGCCTATCGAGTGGTTGTAGCACTCGATGGTGCTGCAAACCGATTGATTGGAAGCAACATGACCCCGGATGTCCTTTTGGGCGATCTTGACAGTGTTTCTGAATCGGTTCTCAAGCAGTGCAAAGCATCCGGCGTTACCATTGTACACACGCCTGACCAACAGAGCAGTGATATCTCCAAAGGATTGGAATGGGTTCAGGGAACGTATCCAAATTCAGACGTTGACATCATCGGTGTTGAGATTGGACGCTATGATCATCACCTTGCTGCTTACTCGGCCTTGTTTGAATGCAACAGCGATGCTACAATTCTCCTCGATGGTTGGCAAGCTCGACGAGTTCCTCAAACTCCAACCAACGTCGAGACAGAGCCAAATTCGATCTTCAGTTTGATTCCGTTTGGAGACGTTACTGGTGCGACCATCAAAGGTTGCCAGTTTCCACTTGAGAACGAATCGTTGACCACTGGAACAAGAGGTATCTCCAACATAGCTACTGAACCCTCAATCACCGTTTCAGTGGAATCGGGAGATTTGCTACTGCTCATCATGCGGTGATGGCGGTAATGCGCCTCGAATGAAGGCACTGTAATCGCTCTCCCCATCCCAATCTTGGGCGTATCGGTCGACTCTTGCCTTCTCCATCGTCGCCTCCAGTCCGCCCCAATCTTCGATGAGTTTCAACTTCAGGGCAGCCTTGGGCGTGTATCCCGGTAGGAAGTTGCGCCAAAGAAACGGAATACGACCAGGGGTAACAGCGTTCACTGCATTAACGATGGAAGTGTTGCACGTCTTGAACAGAGTATGATAGAATTCAGGCCGTGTTGCGAGTTGATTCAATCGATGCGTCATTTGAACAATCATCTGTCGTTCCTTATCGGGGGGTGTAATGACACGATACATTTGGACGATGTTGTTGCGTCCGTGCGTTCGAAGTTGAGTCACATCGCGTTCAAAGCCAACGAGAAGGTAGAGTTCATACGAGCGCCATAATCCAGTCCATGGATGGTACTTCTTGCCCCGCTCACGTCGAGTTTCAAACGAAAAGGAGAGACACGTTCCATCGAAGAATTCGAACGTTAGATAAGTATGCGACATACCTCGAAAAGCGTGGAATTGGTCAACAACGAACCAGATGTGTTTGACCTTGGTTGAATCAACCGTGACTTCATCCGCCCACTTTTCATCTCGATCTCTCGTCGTTCGCCAGTGAAAGTCACGGACGTTTCGGAATGTAATCATCGAATCGTTGAAGACAGCACTGGTTGTAAGCTCACAATCTGCAGCCCACTCTGCATGCAACTTGGGTTGTCGTGGGCGAACACGCGTCCACCAGATTCGAACACCGTTAAGGATGAGCAATCCAATGAGACCGCCCAAACCAAGGAGAAGATACAGTATCCAGTCCGCCATCGTTTCACCAACGTTGCCAAATGTTGTAGGTTGTATCCCACCAATCGAGTGAACCATCCGGATGTTTTCTCCAAAGTTGACCATCATCGTCGAGGACAGTTGGCAAACCTTGCGGGTCTGGAGAACCATCGTTGAGGATTTGAGGTGCTGGACCAAGCTCAGGCAAGGTCAGCAACTCGTCGTCTTCTCGTATTCGAACAAGCAAAACGAACACGATGATTGCAACGATGAAACCGAGAACGGCGATTGTGTACCAACCGACTTCCTCGGTTGGTGTCTCATCCCCAAACGACTGGCTCGGCAGAGCTTCTTGCTCTTCTGGAGTGAGTTCAGCAGCCGGAAGGCGAACGATGTTCACGGCCTGCGTGCTTGCGATGTTCTCGAGGTTGGTCACTTTGAGAACCACGAGATGAACACCTGCTGGAAGTGCCGAACAATCGTACACAGAACCATCGGTTGTTGTTGAGGTTGTTGAGACGTCCCATTCCTTGGTGTATGGAGTGAAATCCTCGTTGGAATTTGTTGGTTGTATGGCGATCAGACACGAACGGTCTGTGGACAAGCCATCGCCGGTGACCACGAGTTCGAAGGTAGGAGCAGGTCGATTTTCAATCGTTAGATTCAACGACGCTTCAGCGGTTTGGCCAAGTTCGTTGCGATAGGTTTCACGAAGAGAGTATTGACCTGCAGGCCAAGAGGAACAATCGATGCTTGTTGCATTATCGAGAACGATGAACGGTGCACCGGTGAAAGTTAGGGTTCCAATTGCACCGTATCTCGGTCCTGTTTCATCCATAAACAATCGATTAATTTCACAATTCGAGCCCGTTTGCAAATTGCTCTGGCCAGTGAACTGGAGCGATATCATCGGCGTCTGAAGTGCAGGGACCATCTCGTAGCTGGGGAGAGCGATTGTTGAAATCTCAACACCGTTCATGTCGAAAAATCCGAGAGCAAGGTCATGAGAACCTCGTGACCAAGCATCGTAGGTGAGGCTCACATTCGATTGACCAACAATCTCGATGATTGTTGACTCAACGACTTCTCTATCGTTGTGTGTTGCGATAAGACGAACATCAACAATGGTCGACTCGATGGTTGAGTTGAGAATAACGACAACCCGTACAGCATCGATGTCACCGTCTTGATTCAAATCAAGTGTATCGTTGCGAAGTGCGACCATCGTGATTCCTGCCTCCTCAAGTCCAATATCTGCTTCTGCACTCACCTGCCCAAGACTGAGCATAGGTACAACGAACATTAGAACCAAGATCGTCGCCATCCTACGCATCGTTTTCACCTCCTGGAGGAGGAGGGAGAGGTATTGCCAATTCTGGTAATGCCATCTCAGTAGAAGTGGGTGGTGCAATGTGTTCAGACGTATCATGAACTGCAAGGAAATCCTCTGTCAACATTTTCTCATCTTCTGAACGCATGGTACGGACAACAAGTGCTGCAGAAGCCCCGAGAATGAACGAGACACCAACGATAAGATATGTCAACCACGATGCTGCAGGGTCCTCACCCATGATTGCAAGAGCAGCATTCCATTCACCGTACTCATTCGACCAACCATCGCCGTTGTTGTCCTCGCAGCCTTGTACGTCTCGCATGGAGGTTCCGAACTGCTCGGGACAGTCATCTCGCAGGGCGCCGAGAGGTACATCACCAAATCCATCACCGTCGCTGTCCCTCCATTGCAGGGCTTCGGTCGGGAAGGCATCTGCTGAACCGTATGGATGAGCATCCCAGCCGTCGGTTGGGTCGGACCAGCCGTCACCATCGGTATCTCGGCATCCCAATCGATCAAGTATCGAAGTTCCGCGGATACTTGGACATGCATCTGCCTCATTTCCATCGGTTTCATCACCGTAGCCGTCACCGTCCGTATCTCGCCATTGTGTTGGTTCGTGAATGAAGGCATCACCAAGATTCGACCAACCGTCACCATCTGTATCGGGGCAACCCCAGCGGTCGCCTCCTGAACTTGGACCAACAGAAGTTCCAGGTTGAGATGGGCAAACATCAGCGGTTGTGCCCGATGGATTGTCTCCTCGGCCATCACCATCACGGTCATGCCATTGAGTTGGATCTTCTGGCCAAGCATCCGCTGTACCACCCGGACTAGCGAGCCAATACGGTGTTGGGTCAGACCAGCCATCTTCATCGAAATCTGGGCAGCCCCACCGATCGAATGTCGATAGTCCAAAGGTGGTCTTACATCCATCTCCACGGTAGGCAAGACGCCATGCTTGACCATCGAAATATTCCATGTTATCGCCAAATCCGTCATTGTCGGTATCGTGCCATTGTGAAGCATCGTTCGGGAAGGCATCAGCAAAGCCTTGTGGATGCGCAATCCAATCATCGGTTGGATCGGAATATCCATCCTTGTCGACATCTCGACAACCGAGTCTGTCGAAACGTGAAATCCAGCCACTTTCAACTTCCTCAGCGTTGGAGTTCATACAGACATCGCCTTCAAAACCAGTGAGATTGTCACCGTATCCATCACCATCGGTATCTCGATACTGGCTCGGTATCATTGGGAAATCATCGATTTGTGTGGCTCCATAAGTTTGGTTATCACCCCAACCATCAAAATCAGTATCACGGAATTGGGTTGGATTATCTGGGAAATCATCGGTAAGATTGGCACCTTCTGATTGGTTGTCCCCGTACCCATCGAAGTCTCGGTCTCGCCATTGCGTTGGCTCAAATGGGAACGCATCGGCACCATCGGCTGCAGTCCAGTTCTCACCAGGGTCGGACCATGCATCCCCATCGGCATCAGGGCAACCGTATCGGTCGGCAAAAGAGATTCCGAGGACGAACGGGCATGCATCGGGTTGGTGAGCGGTTTCAAGCCACTGGCCGATTCCCCACTCCAAGTGGGTTTGGTTCCATAGAGGATCCTCCCAATTGTCGCCGTAACCGTCTCCATCCGTATCTTGCCACTGCGTTACCTCAAGCGGGAATGCGTCAGCTAAACCATTTGGATGAGCATACCACGGCTCAAGCCCATTGAGACCACCGGGGTCTGCATCGGAATAGGAATCTCCGTCAGAATCAATGCAACCATATCGGTCTGAAGTTGAGTATCCACGGCTGTCCGGACAGTGGTCCGGTTGGTTGCCGAGAATGTTATCGCCGTAACCGTCAAAATCACGGTCACGCCATTGTGTCGCATCGTTTTCGAAAGCATCCGCACCGTTCTGTACGTCCCATCCAGGATCGGTATCTGACCAACCATCTGAATCGGTGTCGATGCAGCCCTTTCGGTCGTTGGTGGACGTTCCAACGATCAAATCGCAATCATCATCGGCGTCAACAAAGCCATCCTCATCGGTGTCTCGGTCGGTCTTATCGATGGAAGCGAGAAGCGTGTAGTCGAATCCATCGTTGCACCAGGAATTCTTTCCTTTGATTTTAACGTAAACATACCCTGCTTGGGACATGGTTTTCGATAACGTTCCAGATGGGTTGTCATCGCTCCGTCCCATGGTTGCAACTTGAGAACCTGATTCATCGTGCATCGAGTAATCACCTTCCCAACCATCGCCAGGACACCACCAAGCTGCGTTGCTCATTGAACCTGAAAAAGCGATACTAACGATGTCGCCCTTGTAGGCATAGATACGCCACCAATCCGTTCCATCGTTGGGTGAGCACCCATCGGGATCACACACATAACCGTTGGATGAAACGCCATCGGTGAGCAGATTTGAGGACGCCTGCGTATCATCAGCATGTACCGATGGCACCATGGAGAGCACCATGAGGGCAAACATGCCAATAGCGATGCTACGCCCGAGCATGTTTGGCCATAACACATACGGGTTAAGAAGAGCGCGTCGATGAATTGAATCGTCCTAACGCATCACGGAGGGCAGGTTCAAGGGTTTCATGTTCGAATCTATATCCAGATTCTAACAATCGTTTCGGATGGACTTTTTGTCCGTCCAAAATCAGGGATTTACCCATCTCTCCAAACAGAATTTTCATGACGAAACCGGGTGCAGGAGCGAATGCAGGCCGGCGCAGGACCTTGCCAAGTGTCTTGGCGAATTCCTTTTGTGTCACTGGGTTAGGAGCAGTCAGATTGTAAACACCTTCTGCATCCTCTTGGTTCATGAGATGGTGTATAGCATAGATTTGATCGTCGAGAGAAATCCAAGATTGCCATTGCTTTCCTCCTCCAATCGGGCCAAGTGCACCCATCTTGGCGATTGGAAGAATCTGTTTGAGCATACCACCGGCAGCAGTTGTAACAATCCCTGTTCGCATGAGAATGGTACGGATTCCAGCACTCGAAGCAGGAATCGTTGCATCCTCCCATTGCTTGCAAATTTTGGCAAGGAAGCCATCGCCAATGCTGCTTGTTTCATCCAACTCCTCATCGCCTCTGTTGTCGTAAAAACCGACTGCAGAGGCGCACATGAACACACCCGGGGGTGATTCAAGTGCAGCAAGGGCTTTCGAGAGATGTTCTGTTGGAATGGAACGGCTTTGAGCAATCAAATTCTTTCTTTTCTTACTCCAGCGCTTGTCACCAATTCCCGCACCTGCTAAATGAATAACGACGTCGAATCCTTCCAAAGAGCCTTCAAGGATTTCACCGGTTTGGTCGTTCCATCGGACGATGTTGTCAGGATTCTGATCCGCATGCAACTTCGTTGACGTACGAAGAAGACGATGGACGTCATGACCGTCTGTTTCGAGGAAAGCACCGAGTTGAGTTCCAATCAATCCAGTCGAGCCGCTGATGAGGATACGACGTCGTGGAACATCCTTGAACACCTGTTGTCGGGTAAGATCAGCGAGAATCCTTCGTGTTCGATGTTTGAACATCGTCCGAACCCGAGGCATGACCATGATTGGAGCACCAATTCTCGAAAAGAAATGAAACGGTAGTTTCCAATCAATCTTGTCCTCGATGGTCATTTCTTGCTCTCCCCCATCAACAAACTTGTGAACGTGATTCCAGCGTGCGAAAGGCCCTTTGATGGAATCATCACAGAATTGTTCACCCTCGATGTAGCTGTGATGTTTGGCAACCCAGCGTTGTGGTAGGATACCAATGCTCATTCGGAATTCAGTGACTGCACCGTCGGTAATCCCTCCAACTTGTACGGGACGAATGCCTTCCCAGTCTGGCATAATCCGACGTACTGCACCTGGTCGAGCGTGCCAGTTCCAAACAGTCTGTCGAGAAAATGGAAACGTCGCATTATGTTCAAAAATCGGCATACGCTTCACCTATTGTTAGGAATCTGCGTATTTTCGTATATAATCCTCAGTTTTGAACTTGCGCTGAGTTGAAGCGGATGTCATGTAACGAACCTTTCCAAATACGGCACGTTCAAACCAACCACGGTCGAATCGACCGAAAATCCAGAAAATACCTGTGTAGGAATTTGGATCTCGGCCATCAAGTGCCCATCGGTCGTTCAATTGAATCAACCATTCGCATGCAGTTTCAGGGTCAGGGCACCATTCCAGCACCTTCTTCCCCCAGAGCATACGTAGATAGTTGTGAATGATGCCTTCCTTACGAAGTTGATGTTGAGCCGCATTCCAAAGCGGATCGTGCGTTTCGCCTCGTTCCAGTTGCTCGAAGGAGTAGATGTATGGTCGCTCGTCATTCGCGTGTTCTTGGAGGGTGTTTTTTGCCCATTCTGGTAGCGTCTCGTAGGATGTATGGTCAGGATGTTCAAAGCAGTAAACAAACCCGAGTTCTCTCCATGTGATTACCTGGTCGAGGAAGGCTTCAGCACCCTCGCTCATTCCCCACCATCCTGCACGGCGACCGTTGTGAGGGGGGGTGATTTTCATAGGATTCCAGTCCTCATGATTGAGCACTTCATGAACGATTTCAAACGACGAAATATGACCGAAATGGAGCCAAGGAGACAATCCACTTCCGCCTCCGCGTTCAGGATGGTTACGGTCGATATGGTATGTGTCGAGACGTTGCTCAATGAATTTCTTCAATTCGGTACGCGCCGTAAGCGAGCCACCTCGACGGTCATCGACTGGTGAAACCTCATGATCGATTTCGAGAACTGCAAGTGCCTCTCTGCCTTCACGTGAGGCTTCGGAAACTCGCCAAATGAACTCAAGAGGTGTTGTTGGAACGTCTGCATTGTTGAAGCACTGAGTAACGATGTGGGAACCACTACCGACGTCTGAAAGGTTCTTCAGAGGATTCGATGATGGTGGTGTTGAAACAAAATTCAGGACGTTTTGGTGGATGTAGCGCCTGAAAGAGTGGGCCGTGGAGAACGATCGTTCAGGAGCCCGAAGTGGAATGATTCCGTTGCTATCCACGCATTGAACTGAACATTCTGCGATCTCCTTTGCACGCTGGGCAACATCACGTGGCATGTACGTAGGGAAGTCGTCGATAACGACTGCGACAGCATCTTTCGAGAACGACTGCAAGAGGCCTCCTGCCTGTCCTTTCTTTGTTTCGACATGCGGAACGTATGTGACCGGGCTTGATTCGAACAACTTTCTGTTGTCGATCATTCCTTGGAGGACAAAGGTGTGAATTCGGTCGTTTGCCCATCGGTGTCCAAGTGCGAGGCACTCGACAACAATGAGTGGAACGTCGTGCTCGTTGGCCAGGTCAATAGCATGATCGAGAGCGTAATTCCATCGAGCTCGACGGGCGCTTGTCATCCAATAGACGATGTGTGTTCCGTCCGGATTGACCGGCTTGTCATTGGCATCTATGCGTCGGTCGTCGATCACTGAACCACCTCTTCAGAGAGCGTTATGCGACCATCACTGAAGACCAACTGATAGGGTCTCTTTGATTCGGTACTAAGATCGATAAGTGGGAGTGAGGAGTCTTTAAGGGCAACCTCGGCAAATCCTCGCATCGCAGCAGAAACCCACTCAATGCTATCGAACTCTTCTGCTTTGTAAAATCGCAGATCGGAGATTTCATCTTCCTGCGGTTTCGCATTGAAGTTGCTCGCCAAAATTTTGTAGCATAGGAAGAGGCCAACGCCGTGTCTGGTCTGCGTTGTCCTCAATCCAATGAATCCGGAGATGTCTCCTGTGATGTTTGTCTCTTCCTGAAGTTCACGCAGTACTGCGTTTTCGATGGATTCATTGGGCTCGACATGTCCTTTAGGAAGGCCCCAACAACCGGCATACGCTCCTTTCGCTTCTTGCACCAAAAGGATGCTGGAATCTGTGACTACAGCAGCAGCCACGCCGATGTCAAAGTTTCCAGTCACGTGTGAATTTGTGCGGGCCCAGTATTTGAAGAACCGTTTACAAAATCGCCACAAAGACGGTTGTCAAGAAACAGTCCTTTATACATAGAACGTCGTTTTCATGTAGTATGAAAGGCCCGTTTGCTCAGAATTTTACCGCAGTACCAGCAGATGCAAAGTTGCCAACAAAGTATGGCGACTTCCGTATTCGCTCCTATGTCGATCCACGCGATGGTGCTGAACATGCCGCCATTTACTATGGAGACATGAACGACCAAGCCCCTCCGATCGTGCGAGTGCACTCCGAGTGTCTCACTGGCGATGCGCTAGGAAGTCTCCGTTGTGATTGTGGACCACAACTGCAGCGAGCTCTAGAGACCATCCAAAAAGAAGGACGAGGCATCGTGTTGTATCTCCGTCAGGAAGGCCGTGGCATCGGATTGTTTGCTAAAATGCAAGCTTACAACCTTCAAGATCGTGGCCTTGACACGCTTGATGCAAACCTTGCGCTCAACCTGCCAGCTGACGGTCGTGATTACACCATCGCGGCACACATACTCACCGACATGGGTGTTGACAGTATCCGGCTCATGACGAACAACCCAGACAAAGTCGAACAACTCAAGCAGCATGGAATCAACGTCGTCGATCGAGTCGAGCACAAGGCTGGCATGTGCTCTGAAAACAAAGATTACCTACGAACAAAAGCGTTGCGAATGCGTCACATTCTGCCAATCTGAGGTTGATACACATGGGAGAAGTCATTTTGACGGCGGACCGCCTCACACAGGCAGAGGCGAAGCGAGTGAGCAAAGATTTGATTGGCGAACTTGCCCCGGAGTTCATGCTCACAGACGATGCGGGCAACGAATTTCACAGTTCGAGCCTCGATGGTTCGTGGAGAATTTTATTCTTCTACGCCAAAGACGGCTCACCGACCTGTAAGCGAGGTTGTTTGACCTTCAAAGAACAACACGATTTATTCGTTTCAGCAGGATGTCAAGTCGTCGGAATCGGTGAAGGAACAAGCGAATCTCATGCCAAGTTCAAGAAGGAACTCGGCGGACTTCCATTCCCACTCCTTGCCGATCCTGACCGTGCAGTTGCAGACAAGTTCCTCGTTCCCGTACACCTCGGAATGTTCCCTGCAAAGTCGAGCTTCCTCATTGGACCTGACAACCGGATTCATCACGTCTACG
The DNA here is from genome assembly GCA_002719815.1 of Methanobacteriota archaeon. Classification (GTDB taxonomy): domain Archaea; phylum Thermoplasmatota; class Poseidoniia; order Poseidoniales; family Poseidoniaceae; genus MGIIa-L2. The sequence continues at coordinate 10,728 of PBET01000011.1, forward strand.
ACTGGCTTTTCCGCCCCCGTCGTCACGTCGCTCGAATTCTCAAGAGCCTCTCATCTGTTACCGGAGGATCTGACTGATGTGGGACAGTCTTCTCAATGAGGCTGGCCTGACGGAGCGAGAGGTTCGCTCCATCATGGTCCTCGGCAACAACCCCAACATGCGAGCGAGCGAGCTTGCTAAGGAACTTCAAACCACTCGCCTCGATGCATACAACAGCCTGTCTCGCTTGCAAGAGATGGGCATCGTTACCGCAACCGCTGACCGCCCGATGTTGTTCTCGAGCCTTCGAGTTGACGAGGCTCTGCAGCACATCATTGAGATGCGACGACGTCAACTCGACAACCTTGAGGAAGGGTTTAACGAACTCTCCAAAGGAATCAGTGAAGCAAACGCTTCCTACGAGGCAAACCGCCGTCAGAGAGACGAACCTCGTTTCGCTGTTTTGAAGGAGCGGAGCCACATCTATCGGCGACTGGAACGAATGGCAGAAGAAGCCGAAGAACGACTCGTGCTCCTGCTCGGACGCTACGGTATCCTGCACCTATGCCGAAGCGAAGCGCTCGAAACCGTGAACATGGTTGCGGAAAAAGGCGTTGTTGTCCAGGTCATTGCTCAACTCGATCGACGAACAACTCGATTCTTCCAGAAACTCCATGATTCTATTGAAATCAAGCACTCTGACGACCTTGACTCGCAAGGATTCTTGCAGGACTGTACCCACGTTGTTCAATTCTTGAACATCGAGGAAAACCCAGTCGGCCGAGGTAAGGAAGATGCTGCCTTAGTCATCGAAAGCGAACCATTCGCCAAAGCACAGGAAAACCTCATCGACACAATCTGGGAAGACGCCGTTCAGTTCGAAGTCGCTGAAGCCCGATTCTCAAAAGGCCGGATTCATGACCCACTTCGACTGACCATTGGCGAAGGTTCATTCCTCGACTCCCTTGTTGGGGCATTGGGCGTCGACGACTTGCCTGAACACGACACACCGTTCGACCCTGATGCTTTCCTCGCTGCAGGAACTGAAGTCAATCAGGCACGACAAGAACTGACCAAGGGCCGTCTATCGAATCTGAAAATCCTCGGCATCGATCTCTCACGCATGCTCCGACAAGTAGGAAACCGTGTTGGCCACGAACTCGCATTTTCACTTCGATCCATCGAAAATCACGTCGAATTCTTGGATGAGATGATGGATTGGTGGGAGTTTGCTGGCCTTGGTCGACTCGAGTACGGCATCGACCCAGTATTCCACGTGCAGGTTGGTCTCGACCATCCTCCGAGTGAAGATCCTGACGTTCTCCCCATGTGGGAACTCGATGATGGCATCATCGAAGGTGCTTTGATGACGCGTTTTCCAAAGGATGGAAACGTCAATGTTCGACGATACGACGGCACAGGTGAGCCAGATGACCTTTGGCGCTACCACATCATCATGAACAATGAAGAACAGCCAGCGGAACCATCGTCATGATGGGCCCAAACGAAATCACCGTCTTGGTTGTGTTCGCCTACGTTACAACTGCATGGCTTAAGACCGTTTCATCAGGTAATGTTACGGTCATGGATGTCCTTTGGGGGATGGGGTTTGTCCTCATCGCTTGGACTCGATTTTTGTTGTCGGACACGATGAACATCGCAGCGATTGCCTGCCTCGTATGTGTCAACTTGTGGGGTCTACGACTCGGCTTTGTACTGCACAAACGCACCAAGAACCGTGGAGAAGATCCTCGTTACGTGCGTATGCGGAAAACTGCTGGACAACACTGGTGGTGGATCAGTTTCCTACAAGTCTTCGTCCTCCAAGGCGTTCTCCTCCTCATCATCTCCCTGCCTATTTTCCTGCTCATTCCAGGACCTAGTGATTCCGTAGATTGGACAGCGGGAAAAATCGTCTTGTCATTGGTTTGCTTGGTTGGTTTCTTGATTGGGTTGTTACTTGAACACAAAGCCGATATGGAGCTCAAGCGATTTCGAGAACTCCATGGCCCTGGGAATCTCAAAACCGATGGCATGTTTTCAATCACACGCCACCCCAACCACCTCGGGGAGGCGATTCTTTGGTGGTCCATCGGCGGATTTGCAGTCGTGGTTGGAGGTAGCAATGCATTGCTTGCCCTCATTGGGCCAGCGATTCTAACACTTCTCCTACGTTATGTGAGTGGCGTTAAGATGTCTGAGGTCGACTTACAGGAACGTGATGGTTACCAAGAATGGGTGACGACGACCCCTGCGATGTTCGCAAACCCCATACGTGCACTCTTGAAGAAAAACGCCGATTGATAAATGGGAGGGGGATTTTCTAACTATGCGCCTCCTGACATTCGTTCGATTTGTTCGTATGATTACGAAGGATGGGCCTGCAGATTTGGATAAAATTCAGGACATGGGGCTTCTCGCTGTCAAACTCACCCAAATCTTCGCACTTCGACCAGATTTGCTCTCTGAGGAGAAGTGCCGACAACTGCAATCTCTGTATCAAAGAGCAAATTCCATTCCCAAAGAGGACTCAATGAAACTGATTGCAAATCGAGCACCATCCGGCTTCCTCGATGCTTTCGAGTCGTTTGAAGAGGAACCGTTTGCAGCGGCAAGCATTGGTCAAGTTCACCGTGGTGTGTTGAAAGATGGGAGTGAAGTGGTTGTCAAAATCATCAAGTCCGATTTTGAGAAATCCTTCCGCAAGGATGTTGCTCGAATGCGACGATGGCTTCGCATCGGCCTCTTTTTGAATCCACGATTGCGGAAGGTTGGGAATCCTGTTGGGTTGCTTCAACACGTCGAGGATTACACGTTGAGGGAACTCGATCTTCGAAATGAAATCCAAGGGGCTGAATTGCTACAAGCCAAAACAAAAGAAGTTGAGCATCAGTTTCCTATGCCATTGTTGAAATTCCCGAAGGTTTGGCCAGAGTTATCCAATCGTCACATACTGGTTATGGAGCACATCAAAGCACCAACACTCGAATCGCGTTTGGCCAACAAAGACCTTTCATGGGAAGATTTGTTGCAGCTTTTCCGCATCCACGGAGCCTACATGTTCGGCATCGGAACCTTCCACGGAGATCTTCATCCTGGCAACGCCATGGTCGATAACGATGGAATGTTCACATTCATTGATACCGGAGCGATCTCACATGCCCCAGAAAGCGTTCGTTCAGCATTGTTTGGTTTCTTCTACTATCTTGCAAAAGGAGAACTTGAGGATGCATTCGAAGCCATGTTGACCATGGCTGATACGCCTCCGACGGGCGAAGCAAAAGCACGTTACATGCGTGAGATGCATGAAACGTACGACGGCTTTGTTGGAAAATCGGTAAGTGAAGTCAGCCTCACTCAGCAGATGATGAAAACGGTACGAATTGCGGTTCTAGCTGGGTGCAGATTCGGTGAGGAGGCCTTCCCAATCATCAGATCTTTGATGTACATGGACGGCATGGTTTTGCGGGGACATCCTGAAGTCGATCTTATTTCGTCGATGGGCCCTTACCTTGATGAGTTTGCATCGATTGTCGAGTTGCCATACACAGGAGACTCAAGTTCCCAAAAGACATCAACAGCGGCCTTTTGGGAAGGGAATTTGAAGCCTACCGACTAGTGGCGTAAAACGTCGATTTATAAGCCGCATCTCCGTAGTTGCAGTATGACTACCCACAATGCACCAACTGCCATCATCGTAGGCTCAGGACCCGGGGGTCTTGCTTCCGCACTTCTACTCGCTCACTCTGGCGTCAAAGTCACCGTACTCGAAAAGGCCGATGCAGTCGGTGGACGCACTCGACTTTTCACAAAAGACGGTTACACATTCGACCGTGGACCAACTTTCTTCCATTACCCAGAGGTCATCGAAGAAATTTTTCAAGCCATTGGTCGTGATGCCCATAAGGAACTAGGGCTGATGCCGTTGGACCCAATGTATCGTCTCGTCTTTGGCGCAGGTGGCCACATTGATGCAACAAGCAACCTCGAAGAAATGACTGAACGAATTCGAGAACTCGCTGGCGACAAGAACGCTGACGGATTCAAAAACTACGTCAAGCAAAATCGTAGGAAACTGGACCTCAGCAAAAAGTGCTTGCAAACCCCTTGGAGAAGCCCGTTGGACATCCTATCCAAGCGTGCCATGCGTGTCGCCTCAGTCCTGAAGCCTTGGGCCAGCGTTGCAGGCGATCTCGGCAAGCACTTCGACGATGAGCGCATCAGACTCGCCATGTCATTCCAAACCAAGTATCTGGGGATGAGCCCATTCCATGCACCATCGCTGTTTACCATTCTCGCTTTCCTTGAATATGAGCACGGAATCTTCCACGCTAAGGGAGGCTTAGGAAGCATCACGGCCCGTATGGGAGAAATCGCTGAAGAAATGGGCGTCGATATCCGACTCAGCACTCCTGTCAAGTCCCTCATCTATGAGGGTAAAACCGTCACAGGTGTTCGAATTGATGGTGGCGAGATAATGGCGGACAGAGTGGTCGTCAACGCAGACTTTGCTCATGCAATGACCACCCTTGTACCCAACGAAAAGCGAAAGAAGTGGTCCGATAAAAAGCTGGAAAAGAAAGGATACTCCTGCTCGACGTTCATGCTTTACCTCGGTGTTGACAAACAATATGATCTGCCGCATCACCAAATTTATGCATCTTCTGAATACGAAAACAACCTCAAGGACATCACCAACCATCGGTTGACTTGGGACGACCCTTCCGTTTACGTGCAGAATGCTTCGATTACCGACGATTCGCTTGCTCCTGAAGGCCACTCAACAGTTTATGTTCTCGTGCCTGTACCAAACCAACACGAGAGCATCGTTTGGGATGACATCAAAGCAGATTTCAGAGAAATCGTTGTTAAGCAACTTTCGAAACTGGGCTACGATGATATCGGCGACCACATCGTCTCAGAGACCGTGATTACACCAGATGACTGGGGCGCGTCTGACATCTATCGTGGTGCAGTTTTCAATCTTACACACGATCTCAAGCAAATGTTGTGGCGACGCCCACACAACCGATTTGAAGAAGCCAACAACCTCTACATTGTTGGCGGTGGAACTCATCCAGGCAGTGGCCTNCCTACCATTTTTGAAAGCGCCCGCATCAGCAGCAAATTGGTACTTGATGACCTTGGAATCGACCCTGATTGGAACGGTGTTGAGACGTGGTTCGAAAATGTTCGTCGCTCACCAGCTGGCCGCAAAGCCCAACGCCGAGTGACCACCACAAAAGAGACAGGAACGCCGACAAACGCATGAGGGAGCAGCGTGCGATTCGTTGCCCTCGTCCTTGTCATCCTCCTATCTGGTTGTATTCAATCGACGACAGAAGAGGGTCGTGTCTTCACCGTTCAGACACTTGACAGAATGGAAGATGCTGGACCGATGTATTCCATGAAGGACAACCTTAGCCAAGGTCCAGTTCTTGTACTCTTCATCGGTGTTGGTTGCATAGGATGCAAGGATTGGACAGATGATCTTCGTGAACATCATCAAGAATGGATGGCAATGAATCCTCCATTGCAAATTGTTTCTGTTGAACGCTATCCTGCTTACGAAACTCATGAGGATGTTGCTGCAGAATTCGGTACGCCTGAAAGCAACCACTACACGCCATGGCCAATCGTGCTTCCTAGTGAAGAGGAATCCATTCAGCGGATTGAAGATCAAGCCAACATGAGTCAATCAATCTTCGAATACTATGGTCTTCCAGGTACTCCAGAATTGTTCCTTATCGACCAACAAGGTGTCATTCAATGGGAGAGCAACACGTACTATCCAAACGAAGATTCAATCGGAGAGATTGAACGGGCTTACAACAAGGTGATTTGATGGTTGATACGATGCTCTTGGTTGCGTTTTTTACGGCTACGATGTGGGTTGGCCCGTTCTGGTTACTCATGCTCCTACAACCATTTGAAGAACGAACAAAACGATGGATGGAAGGTCCGTGGTTTGTTCTTGGACCTCTCGTTGCCTATCTCATCGTTCTCGCCATGAATCTTGGCGCTCTAAGTGACATGATCGGTGATGGTACGCTAAGTGGAGTCGTGTCGGGTCTTGCTGATGTTCTTGGAACCGATGATGGAGCTGTGCTCGCTTGGACGCATTTCGTCATCGGTGACATCATTGTGACTCGATGGATTTGGAAGCGAAGTGTTGAGATGGAAATGAACAAAACGGTTGCCCAAGTCGCAATCTTGTTTGGTGTCATGCTCATGCCAGTAGGACTCGCCATTCACTTCATATCCGTACAAATCAATAAGGACAACAACACGTATTCATAACTGAACAATTTGAGGANTATATATGCAAACGACAAAATCGATCGAAGAAGCATTCATCGAATGTGAAGAGATCTGTCGTCGTGCATCATCCACATTTTATGCAAGTTTTTCCGCTCTTCCCTATCAAAAGCGACGTGCCGTCCATGCAGTGTATGCCCTCTGTCGATACCTTGACGACATTGCTGATGGCGATACACATCCTGTCGTTCAGGAATCTGAAGAATTAACACAACTCGTAGAAGAACGAGACCGGCTTTTACGCGAGATCCATCAAACTTCGATGAACAACTCTGAACAAGAACACCGATATCGGTTGATGGCTTTGGTTGATGCAAAGGAACGTCTTACTCGATTGTATGAAGGCGATGCAACGGCTGCACAGGGCGAAGCCGTTTTCATTGCAATGAATGAAGTGTTCAAGCAGTTTCCAGTCCGATTGACAGATTTTGAAACCATTATCGAAGGAATGGAAGACGACCTCTTCGAAGTTCGACATAAGACGTGGGATGAAGTTCGTGCTTACTGTTACAAGGTTGCATCTGCGGTTGGATTGGTCCTCATCGAAATCTACGGTTGTGAAGATGCTGGCGCTCGAATTCACGCCATCGATATGGGCATTCAACTGCAAATGATCAATATTCTACGCGACGTTGCAGAAGATTATCGAAGTGGACGCATTTACCTTCCAATCAATGCACTGGGCGAATACAACATCGATATTTCGGAATTGGGTAATACAGAATTTGGTACCAATCATCGATGGAAATCCTTTGTTCAAGAGTACATCGAAATCGTTCGACGACATCAAGAATCAGCTCAACACCTGTTTGAGTATCTCGATGCAAAGTCTCGATTGCAGCCACAACTCATGTGTGAAGCTTATGAAGCGATCTTCCATGAAATCGTTCGACGTTCAGGTGATGTCTTTAGCAAGCGTCCAAGTCTATCGAAATGGAGAAAGATTCGCTTAGCTGCAAAACTATCGCTTCGACGTCTGCGTGCTCGATGGTCATAATCGTTTGACCGTATAGGCAATGCATTCAAACCCTCATCGCCTCTGGTCTGTCCATGGACGAGGTTTTACCAGTCTCTGTCACAGTCCTTCTTCCTACTCGAAATGAAGAAGAAGCACTCGGTGCAACCGTTGATGCAATTCCACGAGGATGGTGTGAATCACTTGAGATCATGATCGTGGACGGTTCCTCAACCGACCGCACTCGAGAAATTGCATTGGAGAAAGACGTTCGTGTACATCTTGAACCTCGAAAAGGATACGGAAGAGCCTATCGTACTGGTTTCGTTGTCGCTTCAAATGACATTATCGTCACAATGGATGCGGATTGTACCTATCCTGCTGAGTTGATTCCTGAATTGGTGAAGCGACTCCTCGATGATGATCTTGACTTCATTACGTGCGACCGTTTGAGCATGGCTGAAGATGGTTCAATGTCTGGACTCCATGGTTTTGGAAATTGGGTCCTTTCATTCAATGCACGTCTTCTGTTCGGCTATGGTGTCAAAGATTCACAATCAGGTATGTGGGTCTTTCGAAAATCAATTTTTGATAATCCGAAGATGCGTCCAACGAACGATGGTATGCCACTTTCAGAAGAAATCAAGATNCTTGCTCGAAAACACCTTGGACGAAAGAAGGCAATCGAAATCTCCGTTCCATATCGTGAACGTGTTGGAGAAGCAGAAATCCACACATGGGGCGATGGCTGGAAGAACCTTCGATTCCTCTATGCGAAACGATTCGGCCTACATCGAACACGATCCGAGTGGGGTCCACTTGAGGATAATCCTGACAGTTTGAACGGAACATTGCCCGAACAGTGATCATTCAATTCTCTTGAGTGGGGCAAGTTGTACATCGATTGCAGTTCGTTGTTGAATCAACAAAGCGAACGGTACGAGAANCCACAAGACGAACCAAAAGTAGACCATTTCAGAGACATATGGTGGCGTATCCGTACGCATTTCTCCTGAAAGCAAAATGTACGATTCAGCATCAGGTGTGCCGGGCATTGGCGGCTCAGCTTCAACCGCACTCCGATTTGCTGGCCGCACCATACCGATATCGTATCCACTAGCTTCAAATTCAAGGACAATACCTTCCAAGCCGATACTGGTCTCTGTCGAAAAATCAGCATGCGCAAGGAAGGCTTCATTGTCCCTGCTGTTTGAAAAATCCTGAGGATTTTCTGCGATCGTTCCAAACCACGATGCAGGTAAGGCAAGAAGAATCAGGAGCAGAATGGCGAATGTGTTCACAAACGCTCCAAACGAAACAAAACGACGACATATTGTCAGCCAAGACTGGCTCGCTTGCTTCCGTAAATCAAAACAAAGAACTGCAATAAGAAGAACCGAAAGACCAATTCCAACATTGATGAGTGTGAACGTTGTCGATTTGACGATATCTGGTGATGGAGAATCGAACGTATCGTTCAAATTCTCATCATACTCCTCGACTTCCTGTTCAGACAGTACGGCTCGATCATCACGTTCATTTTGCCAAAAGGACAAACGAGCGAAACCAAAATATTCGATGCTTACATCATCCTGTTCCTCTTGCATATCGATGGACAAGTTGACTGATACACCCTCAAGTTGGAGTGGTCCTTCGTCAACCGTTGCTGAAACGCTTCCAACAAACCAGGATTCTTCTTCTAACGCCGATTTGAAGGCGAGGAGAATCACGACCTGAGCGATCAGAGCGAGACTGGCGACAATTCGCCACCGGGCTATGGGTTGTAACCCAGCACCTTCGCTCATTCTTCGTCCTTCGAACGGATTGATACAAACATTCCTGCAAGAGCAATCATTGCAAGGGTTGTCGCTGGAGAGAGGAACGGAAGCAGACTCGAGACATCGTCTTCGGTTACTTCTCCATCATCACCATCTTCTGGAGTATCAGGGAGTGTTGCTGGATCAACACCTTCGTTCACTGCTTCAACTTCATCCGTGTTGTGTTGGGTAACATCAACAAGGTCGGTCAAATCAGTCTGATCTTCAATTTCTTCAGCTTCTTCAACAGCGTCAATTCCTGTGAAGTAGTTGACAGAAATGTCACGTTGTGGGGTACCGTATGCGTTGCTGTCAGGTCCAATCAATGTGTACCATTGTGTTCCACCAGGTGAGACGACCAATTGGGCACCAACGAAACGATCGGTGGTTGTGTCATACAATGCGTATGCCATAACATCCTCATAAGCAGGATCGAATTCACTATCGAAACCATCCAAACGGTTTTCGAGATTCCGTTCGAAGGACTCCATCGTCATTTCAAGCGTGGAGTCTGCAAGTGCCTCTCCAATCTTGATCAATCGGTCGCTCGGTTCAATTTCTTTACGAACTGATTCACATTCTTCTTCTGTTGCAACCACTTCGTTATCGCTGACTCGAATGACTTCAATTTCAAGACAATATTCGCCAAATCCGTCAAGTTCTGCATAGGTCGATTGATAGTGTGAAGAGGTCGATGAGACAGCACTTGAACCAGAATCAGTGGTCGTTCCTTCATCATCTGTTACAGTCCAAGAAATTTCGTAATTTTCGTCTCCATCCATGTCCCATACTTCGTAATCAAACTCCATTTCTGATTCATCCGCATCATCCATGTAGATCGAAATCTGTACCGGGCGTTCATAGGTTTCATCTTCACCACCCATGCAGTCTTCATATCCATCGTTGACATCCCATCCGTCGAGGATCTGCCCATCATCGCAGACAAATTCCTCATCGGAATTGTCTCCACAATCGTCGTAACCATCTTCAACATAATACCGTGGGATTTGATTCAAGTTTGCACACACAAAGTAATCATCGCCATAATAGTAATCATCNTCGTCCTCTTCTGCTGAATCAAAGACTTCATCAAACCATGAACCAAATGCATCATCAAAGTCTTCATTACCAATCAATGCATCAACAATGCTCGGATAATCACCGCTTCCAAGGACGGAATTGACCCAAAGCATGGACCACATGGATGGGAAGGCGACTGGTGTAGGTGAAGCATGTGCTTGATGTACCTCAATCGTGCTTCCGTCATCAATGGTGATCAATTGCGTTGGTTCATCGAGCAATTCCATACCACCGAACGTGAAGAATTCTTTGACTTCACCATCATACATATCGGTGACAGTGTCCGAGATGGAAAGATCGAAATCACCTGGTGGCAATCCCAATTCTTCTGTTGGAATGCCTGTAAGTTCAAAGAGGACGGATGTTTCTGTCTCATAGTGGATGTTGTGTTCAGAGCATGTATCTCTGATTTCAACCTCATCGTAGTAGGAATCGACATAGGATTCATCCGAACCGCAGGCCCACGACAACTCTTGTCCAGGTTCCAAATCTTGCATTTCGGTGTAGAGAGGNGAGGGTTCGTCCATTCGAACTTCGAGCAATCCGTTGGTGATCTTGTAGGATGTTCCAAGTGTTAGTTCAATGTCAAATGGTATGGATTCGCCATCCCTCTTTTCCATAATCTCTCCACTTGCGCCGAATGTGTATTCGATGTCCGCTTCAATGTCCATTTCCATGTCCATTCCGTGAAGCCCCATTTCAGCATCAAAATACTCTGTGTAGACAACGTCAGCGTTGAACAACTGCTCAGAATCGTAACCGAGTGTGAGGTCAATTCCGCCATAAGAATCATCCCAGTCAGAGCTGATTGCGAAATCGTCCAAAAGACCATGTCGTACGGTGAGCTCAGTTACTTTTGTGGAAAAATCGGTTTGAACACCATCAACAGAGAGTGTCTTCATTGGACCATCGTACTGTTCGAAGACAATGGTGGTACTTCCTGATGTTACACTGGCAATGAACATGTCAATTCCTGCATCATCCCCAGCATTCATCACCTCTTGGAAGACTTCTTGCAAGTCGATTCCAATCATTGAATCAATGTCTCCATTGAGGTTTGAATAATCGTATTCAATGCCCCAAGCAATGGGTTCTGGTTCATCTGCAGCAACACTTGTTGGCAATGTTGTGGCAATCAATAGGCTGGTGAGGAGGAGCGCGAGTGCTTTTCTCATGGGAGTTATGAGGAATAATTCGTATATTATTGTATGGGCGACGTTGTTGCCTGTGTTTAAACACCATCCCAATCCAATGTTTCATCTTCTTCAGATTCATTTTTTGTTGATTCATCCTCGGCGATTCCATCGCCGAATACGCCCCAGGAATCGATCAGTTTCATCTCTTCAGCCGTTTTTCTGCGACGTTGTAGAGCGATCAAGAGTGCGGCGAGAATTGAAATCGATACACCTCCAAGAAGAACGCCTGTTGACATGAATCCAGCACCGTCCGCTTCAACGACCTTGAGCGGCGTGTAGAGGATGTCCACACTTGCTGCATCACCTTCGCCATCGGTAGCAATCACCTTGAGACTCGGTTGCCCAACACCTGACGGTTGGAAATCAAGCTCACCGGTCCAGATACCATCGCCATCCTCATCGGAGAGGTTGAAGGACCAGGTCTGAATTTTGTGGACAATATCGACACGTACAGAATCGGTTGTTCCATCAGCATCGATGAGTTGAACAGATACATCCAAGGTGACGCGTTCATCGGATACAAACTCCGTTTGCGAGAGAACAAGACTGGTCTGAACCAATTCAGGAAGACTTGACCGAACTGTGAAGTTGATGTGTTGCTCCGATGATGCACCTCGCGCATCTTGAACAAACAACGACACGTGGTGTGAACCTGGAGCAAAGACTTGCGTAAACGTCGATTGTGTACTCAACACACTTGTTTGTGCGCCTGGTTGGTGAAGACGCCATTCACGTGTGACAAGGTCGTTGTCAGCATCGCTTGATGCTCCTTCAAACACGATGCTTGCACCAGCATCGATGGAATCAAGATTTGCTGGGGTGACAATGACCGCCTCAGGATCGCTTGGTAGAATCAAAAGTTGAAGGGTTTCAATTCGAGATTTCCCTGTCTCATCGACCAATTCAATTTGTATGTCTCGAAGGCCGGCATCAAGTTGTAGGTCATGGACCTCTGAAGTTGAAACATCACTCAAGGTTGGAAGATATGTTGAGGTTTGGTCATCGAATGCACGTACTGTCATGGTGAATGCATCTCCATCATAGTCAACACTTTGCCGGGCATCAAGGACAATCAAATCACTTGAAGCGAATTGACTACCATTCGCTGGGGAATCCAGCACCAAGACAGGTGCAGATTCAGCAACTTCAAGGGTTCTTGAAACAGAGACGTTCGGATTGATGCCATCACTGAGTGTGAGTGTGATCTGATGCGTGCCTGCGGAGAGTCGAGTTTCAAAGGTTAGCCAATCTTCGTTTTCTGGTGTTAATCGTCCATCAAGATCGCTTGACCAATCAATTTGCAAGAATTCTGAACCTGCTGCAGGTTCGCTTTCTGCACAGTGCCACGTTCCATCGGTCGGGAACGTGGAACACGCAGAATCAAAGTCACCACTTCCATTGGCACTGAATGGAATCAGAACGGACGANTCAAGGTCATCGAATAAGGGCAATTCTTCGATCACAGCTCGTGGTGCAGAATTGTCAACTGTAATCAATTCAGAGNCGACCGACATTTGGCCACCATGGTCCATACGATCGTCGGTGATACGCAACTCAATTTGATGANCGCCACGAGATANATGGCCATTCCAAGAAATGTTCTCAATGCCTTGGCCAACCATGAGCGTGCCATCGACATTCGACCACCATTCAAACGAAACTGGATTGTTTTCTGGGTCTACCGAACTGCTTCCATTGAAGAAAATCACNTCCTCGCTTGTCGTACCATTGCGTTCAAGTGTAAAAGAAGCCGTAGGCATCTCATTGTACAACTTGACCTCAACAGTATAGGTATCTGAATTTCCTACCTCATCAAATGCAACGACGTTCAAGAAGAATGATGCTGGTGGATCGTCCGTGTAATGGTCGAAGGTGTAGGTTAACAACTCTGGACACACATATTGATTGTTCCAACCCGGACCTTGTCGGTTGTAACCTCCAAAGGTAATCATACAAGCGAAGTCATCACCTTCAGGATCGACCGTTCCTGTTGTATTGATGGTGACAGTACCTGTTTGTGGCATGATCAATTCGTTCCATTGCGTCACTGCCGGTGAAAAGGAAACGTTGAGTTCTGGTGCAAGATTGGTNAATTCGATGGTTCGTGTTTCTGAAATGCAATGTCCAGCATCATCGCAGACTTCCAACGTAAGGTCATGAATACCATCGCTGAGCGCGAAACCAGAAACGCCATCATTTACTGAAAATGGCGTTGTACCCTGTGTCGATGAGATGACGCCATCAAGTGAAGAGGTCCATGTCAGTGTGAGAGGATCATCGTCCAAATCCCATGACTCCTGTGCATCGAACAATACTTGCCCCTGCGAAGGGAACACATCTCCATCCATCGGTGAAGTCCAATTCAAGAATGGAGGTTGGTTGTCCAATTCAAGAACACAATACATCACTTTGTCTCCATCGAAACTTACCGTTGTGGTGTTGCTTTCGCTGTCATATCCGCATTCAACGGTCACATCATTGATGGCAGATGCACCAGAATTCGTCCAACGTTGTCCAATGAAATCAGCCAATAGGACGACACCNAGATCGCTCGTAAACTCAGATACGGATGGTTCGAATTGTGTAAAACTCACATTCGCATAGGCATTGGGAATACCATTGGAGCGGTTGTTGACAACCCACACCGTAACATCCCATGCCACATCTATGGACGCGCCTGTTGGAATGTTTGCAATCGTGAGGTCCACGTTACTGGGTTGATGCAAATGCATCGCCGATGATGCATCAAGATCGATGATATGCGTTCCGGTTGCATCAGCCATATTGGAGAGATTCACATCCGAATTCTCGACCCATATTCGCCCATCACAATCCGATCCAATCGTGTTTCCATATCCTCCAAGATCGGGATGATTGACAAGTTTCAGACATTCACTACCAACGAATTCGGTATTGCTCAAGGTTGATGGGAAATTTCCGTTATGATTTGCATCCCANTAGATTCCACTGTGATTGCCTTGGAGGGTCAATCCATCGATGTTTCCAGCAGCCTGTTCGATGTACAATGCATGTTGTGTCGACGATTCATGTTCGATGTTGGCATTCAAGAGATTAAAGCGTCCACCTTGCGTACCAAGGGTCAAACCTCCATTATCGACGTACATTGCAGGAAGGGATGCATCGATACCAGTAATGGAGAGTTGATCGAGCCAGAGATCTACCGAATCGATAACATAGACGCCATGGCCTTGTGATGCTTCAATGTGGCAATTCATGCACGCAACATCACCGGATGTCGTCTCCAAATCATTGGATTTCTGATAGGACAATCCTGCTTGGTCCATTGCATTCGAACCAAGCGAACCATCGTTCGTTGATGTGAAATTTGAGAGCGTAATGTATCGAGCATCGAAAATATGAGCGCCTGAATAACCATTATCTGCAGTGGTTAAACCATCGACAACAACCGTAGCAGAATCGATGAACAACCCTTGTTCCGAGTTGTTGTGAAGATGCCAATCGTAGCCTTGGAGCGAACCGCCACTTGAGGAATGAATTCCTGGACCTGGTGAGCCACTGATTTCTANATCTTCGAGGTTGATGGCAAAGTACGATGTTTGGATGCTCAAACCTGCTGAATGCGCACCTTGGCCCGCTTCTCCAGCATCGCGAATCGTCATGTTTCGAAGCGTTGTACTCGAATCGACAAAGAACAAACGAACACCAACCGATGATGCTCCATCGACCAGTACGTTCTCAAGCCATGCTCCTGTAGCATTGATTTCGATTGCAGCAACAGCAATTCCGGGCGACGTTGCACCAGAAGAGCCGGTTCCACGGACGGTTAGATTTGTGAAGTCCGCAGTCTCATAATTGGTGTAATTGGTGTGGTTGTTCTTGTCCAAGTAGACNCCACGATACATGCTATTGCTGACGTCAACATCTCTGAAAACCGCTCTCGTATTGCCTGAATCATCAATGTGACGAACGATGATGCCTGTATCGCTCTTATCGATGCTCAAGTCTTCGAACAGTGGGACACTGTCCTCGACCCAGACACCCGCTGCTTCACCAAGCACCGAGCCTGAGATGTTGTCCATGACAACATCTCGATAAATGCCTCCAGAAGCACCCCAAAGATTCAATCCACGAAGCAAATGATCGGTAAAATATGCTCCCTCGACAATGGGTGTTGAACCGTCACCGACGGAAAGACCAATTCCATACCGCCAATCATTTTGAAACGGGATATTTCGACCAGCTTGTTCAATATGCAAGTCTCGAATCACGGGGCTTGAACTTCCAAACATATCGATACCAACACGGTCAGGATTGAAGATGGTCACATTGTTCAGAATCGGATTTGAACCATACAATGTCATGCCGTAAATCGCATCTTCAATGTGCATATGGTTGACGGTACTACCCCGTCCATACGAAGATGCATTGAACTGAATGCCTTCATGATCGCTCGTTGTTGAGGAACTTGAAAGAACGACAGGACAGGTTGATGTTCCTTGNACGGTTAATCGACCNTCAACATAGATNCGGATACCTGGNGACATCACGACGCTGGTGCATGACATGATGATCAATTCATCTTGGACGTTGATGAAGTAATCACTTGTAAGTGACACAGTTCCTGACCAGGTTGTTGTTGCTCTTGCTGATACTTCGGATACATCGAGTTCAACCTCATCGAGCGGTTCGACCATCGGTCCAAGCGACATCAACAGCAGGAGTGCCAGCAATAGAAATGCAAGGACTGATTGCTGTCGCTCCATATCGCACCCATCCCAAGCGATAGCATTTGAAGGCACCCGTTCCATGTGTGGCGAAAGGATGAGACCCGAAGCGATAAAACCCCTCTCTCCAAGCATACCTCGTGCCAGAAGCATTTGTCCTCGTCAAGACCGAGCCATCGCATGAGCGTGATGTCTATCTCGCATTAACCTCGCATGAAGCGGTCAAGGAAGTGCATGCATTGTATGGCGAATTTGACCTGCTTGCACATGTGAGCAGCGACTCAGCCAAGAACCTCACATCTCTGTTGATGAAGGAATTCAGAGTGATTCAAGGGATTCGAGATACACAAACGCTGATTGCAGTTGAATATTGAGGCGATACNATGGCGATAGGATTTGTACTTATTACGACCATGCCGGGTGAAGAAGAGAGCGTTCGAAATGCTCTCGATTCGATTGAACATGTCACGGACCGATGGATGCTGTTTGGAGAATTTGACATTCTTGCTCGTGTNCAAGCTGATGACGAATTTACGCTAACGCGATGCATTGTCGAGGAGATTCGACCATTGAATGGCATTCAAGATACGAAGACCATGATCGGCGCTGAATTGTAATCAGAATTGATGCATTCGCTTCGACAAATCTCGAGCACGGTTGGGGCAACCGACCGCACGATATCGTAGAATGGCTTCTCGAAGTGCGAATACGCGTTCTTGATCAGCGAACATCGACTTGACCTCCCACCACTTTGCAAGGAGGCGTCGTGCTGAAGGCGTCTCTATNGATTCGATTGTTTGGATGTCGATTTGGTCGTGCAGAAGTTGTGCTCTCGGCTGTTGTGTATCAANTAAACCNTCACAAATGAGAAGGTAGATTGAGGCTTTGTACAATGGATGGCTCATTTGCGAAGCAGTATGTTCTGCATTTTTGAGAACCAAGGAAGCCGATGGTGAATTGGATTCAATTGATTTCAGTTCTGATTTCACTTCCAAGTATTGAATCAACGGATCGCTTGATGATGCAATCTCTCGTAATTGTTCGATGAGGAACGTTGCACCCNTGAAATCAGCACGTTCGATTGCAAGAGCATGTTGCATAACGACGAGGGTCGTGAGTACGATTTGGCGATTCGTTTCGTCATCTGGAAGTTCAATCTGACCAAGGAGACGGTCGATTCGTTCGAATGCTTCTTCGCTCGAGGATGGAGAGAGATCATCAATGCTACGAGATAATACAGACATCTGAACCCGTAGCTTTTCGTCGGATGCATCAATGCTGTTGAGCATCGATTCAAGTTCATTCATCACACCTTTCTTCCCTTCAAATTGAGCAATTTGCAATCGAATGCTCGTGAGTTGAGTTGAATCAACGTCCTCCAAATAGTGCTTTGCAACATCGATTTCTGCTCGATTCAGGGCATGTTGAGCTGCTAATTCGATCAANGNGAGGTTCTTCGATTCGTTTTCCAATGCTTCATCGAGAAGTGTTGCAAACGCACCCGAGTATGCATGCATAAGTTCATTCGCACGCGAGGAGAGGTGGTCTGATACCTCTTCCTCACCCCGTTGAATTCGATGATGCATCTCGAGAATTGCTGCTAAGGCGTCGTCATCTTGTTGCCAGTGTTGTATGGCTTGAAGATGCAATTCGTTAAGTTCCTGCGCTTCTAAGGATGATTTGCATACATTTCGAATGAGATGCTGCATTTCCATGGAGGTATTCCTCGAAGCCCATCGAAGCAAGGTATGCTCATCGAGAAGAGATACATCATCGGGATTTGGCATGCGTTCTGAAGGAATCGGGAAAGGTAAGACCAGAAATGGTGACATCGCTTCATGGACATCAGATGTTGCCTCTCCGAGCACAACCTGCTCAACATACGCCCTCACATCTTGGTCCGTTTCAGGAAGTGGTGTTGCATCATCGTAGAGAAGAATGGCAAGTGGGTGACCGCCTAATGTTTCAACTATGGATGAGCGCTCGTCGCCAAGTTCTGGATTCAACAGTTCAATCGCAGCATTAGCGTCCAAAGGACCCAGTTCAAGATACGCTCCTTCAATCGACAAGGTATCTCGATCACGACCGATAAGGAGGAATGGGACGCCTTGATCATGAAGCGATTTGAAGACGTTCGAAAAGGCGGTTTGGTGTCTTGATGAAATGGNGTGAACATCATCAAAAACGAGGAACACGTTTTGACCATTCAACAAGGAAGCATAACCGTCCACATCGAGAATTTGTGGTGCATCAATCTCCATCCGTTGCATNGCTTCATGGACATCGCAATAAGCATCGAGTTGTCCCCAGTGAACCTGAATACCTTCTTCAACCAATGATTGAATGAGCGAACGAGCAAGTGTGGACTTGCCAATGCCTGGCATCCCCCGTAGATGAATCGGTACGCCTCGGTCGATCGCCTCATGCAACTGGTTCAGTTCGTCTGTTCGGCCGTGAAGAATGGTATATTCTGGAATCTGTCCTTTCAGATTTGATGATTGACGTGAAGGACGTGGTGCGACATCTTCGCCAGTTTCATGCACTGCTTTACGCCCATGTTCTGTAATGTGGACAACCTTGCGCTTCCGCCGGCCTGCACCGATCACATGCGCCTGGCGAGTCATGATGAGATCTTCCTCTTCGAGGACGCTCATCGGCTGAAACAATGCAGAACGAACCACGCCAATTCCATCAGCAATACCTTCGAGAGAAATGCTTCGAGGAACGTCCCAAGCGGACTCAAGCGAGGCTGGATGGTCATCCAACCAGCGCAAGATTCGCAACATTGAGGTCGATAACATCGGGAACGCCATGTTAACCTTGAACGCATCACATTTGATGTTGTCCTTTTGTTGCGTTCTCGATTCGATGCACGTTTTTTTGACCTATGGACGCATGGTAACGATATGGCGGTCGATGCAGCATCCATCGATTTGCCCGCGTCACCAGGCGTCTATCTCTTCAAAACGGACGAAGGTCGTGTGTTGTATGTTGGAAAGGCAACGCGATTAAACGAGCGAATTCGATCCTATTTTGCAACAAATCCTGATCGCCAAATGATTCCCGAATTGATCGCCCGTGCGGATGATGTCGAATGCATTGTGACAACCACACCTCAGGAGGCATTGATTCTCGAACGGCAATTGATTCGAGAGCATAAACCACGTTTCAACTCGATGCTCAAGGATGACAAATCCTATCCTTATCTCGTCTTGACCAATGAAGAATTTCCACGTATCATGTACACGCGTCACCCGCCGAAACGTGCGCATCGTTGGGGGCCGTTTCCCAATGCGGGAGCAGCGAAACAGGTTATGCAACTTCTAAGGCGTCATTTTGGTATTCGCGATTGCAAGGAATTGCTCCCACAAGGATGCTTAGCCATGCACATTGGACTGTGTACTGGACCGTGCATCGATGGCGAGGGCTATGCTGAGCAAGTTCGAGCTGTGAAAACCATTCTCGATGGTGAGGCGACCGAACTGTTGGAAGAACTTGGTGACAAAATGGATACTTGCTCAGAAAATATGCAATTTGAACGAGCAGGGTATTACCGTGATTTGATTCGATCGATTCGTACGACGATTGGACAACACGTCGTTTCAAGTAAGTTGTATCGTGATTGTGATGCCATCGGTTTTGCCGACCAAGGCGATCTCGCTGCACTTATCGTCTTGCATGCTGATGAAGGAATTGTCAAGGGGCAAGAGGTATGGCCATACGTTCATCGAGGCGACGTTGGTGAAACCGTAAGTCGATTCATTAGCGAACATTACGTCCATCGACGTCCACCTCGATTGCTCTTAACACCTACACCGTTGCTGGATGGACTTCAGCAATGGTTGGATGAACGCCGAGGCTCCGCGGTTGAAGTTCGAACNCCAATGCGAGGAGATATGGTTACATTGCGAACGCTTGCTGATCAAAATGCTGAAATTCAGATNTCAAGGCTTGCGAACAAATCGAGTGGATCATTGGAACAACGGGCAGCTGATGAAGCAGCCATCTTATTGNACGTTGAACAGATGAATCATGTCGTTTGTTTCGACATGGCGCAACTGCAAGGGGATGAACGCGTAGGTGCAAGTGTCGTCTTGCGCAATGGTCGACCGACCAAGAAAGAGTATCGAACCTACATTGTGAAAGGCGATGCAATGGATGATTTACGAATGATGCGTGAAGTCGTTGAACGTTGGTTGAAACGACAAGAGGAATGGCCAGATTTGTTGCTGTTGGATGGAGGTGAAACCCATCTCAGTACAATACGCTCGATGTTGGATGAACATGGTGTCATCGACCGTTTTGAATTAGCGGCGCTTGCAAAACGTGAAGAAACACTGTATCGTGAAGGAAAAGAACCGATTATCCTTGACCGCCGAGGTCGTGTCTTTGTCCATGCTCGAGATGAGGCACATCGCTTTGTCAATGCATTTCATCGAAAGCGTCGCAAAAAGAGTCGCTTAGGCGATCCACTCGAGAACGTACTTGGATTAGGTGCAAAGAAATTGCAATCTTTACTCCGCCATTTTGGAGGCAGACAAGGCATCAACAATGCGAGCATGGACGATTTGAAGACCGTTCCAGGCATTGGGCCTTCGCTTGCTGAGCGTATTCATGAAGCACTGCATCGCTAGCGGGGCGGTGGCTGATCTTGATGCATCGCCTCAAACGGGTTGATGCCTTCCTCATAACCACCGACTTGACGATCGACCAAGCCTGCCATTTGTGCGAAATCTGATTCGGACAATCCCATCTTTTGTGCTTTATACAGCGAATTTTTCGCTTCTTTCGCAGCTCGTTTCTTCTTCTTTTTCTTCCGACGACGTCGTATCAAGAGAATCAGCAGTATGATGACAACCGCAGGATACGCCCAGAATTGACCAAGTAAATACATCCATGTGACTTGCAATCGCAAGGTGACATCATCATCCAATCCTTCTGGAGGAATCGTATAGGTGATGACTTGTCGTCCATCTGAATCTTCTGTAATCACCATGTTGCCTTGAGCAGAAGTACCTTCCTTGACGATAATACCCTTTGGCAATGTGAAACTTACAGGACCTGTTAGATCAAATTCGGTCTCTTCGTGAATCGTTGTGTCCCATGACCCTGTTTCAAACGTCAAGGCTTCTTCTTCAAGAGGCGGGAATGTGACTCCTTCTGAGGAAACCAAACTGTTGGTCATCATCGAAGAGACTTGATCGACCATCATTACCATCGGTTGAAGCAATGGTGATCGGAATGTAGAACTGATATCTTCCGTAATCAGTGAAAGGGTAATCAAATCAGGATTGCCACTAAACAAATCACCCCATGAACTTGATATGGCCAATGTAAATCGAACCTTTGGAATCTTGAGACTGACACTTAATCCAACCTCATCAGAGACGACTGGGCCTGGTGTTCCAAGTCCTGCAAGACTTGTCTCAATCGAGAAATCGCTAATGTCCACGTTACTAAATTGCGGGTTCTTATCAATATCTTCGAGTTTCTCGGATGCGATATGAATCTCATTGGTAAGAAGTTCACCAACATCGGTTCCAAATTCCATCAATCCATCTGAAGTAAGGTTGAAAATAAGTTGGCGTGATTCGGGGCAATCTGCAAATGCCGTACCTGGCTCAAGGCAGCGCTCAATTTTCATTGGACTATCGGAACGGCTCATAATATCGCCAATGAGTCGAACCAAATCACTGGGAATCACTTCCATTCGAACCGTTGTGTCGTCGTTGATATCGTAGTATCCTTGTGGTAAAGCAACGCGATGAACAACTGCACTTGCTTCAAGCCCAAATTCAACGGAAACAGACTTGGTCCATTCGTTGATGTCAAAGGTATCGAAATCGATGGAGAGCGATGTTGAAACACAGGTCTTTTGTGTTTGCAAACAAATCGCTTCACCATTCTCACCCATGATTGGATGGTTGTAGGTGTAAGGAGAAGGCCCTGCAATGGAGACATTGTTTCGATTATCTCCGGTCACGGAATGTTGCAGAATGATTCGGTCTTCACCCTCGATTGTTTGAATCCAATCTGGCAAGATGAGTTCAAGCGTAATCTTTGATGGAGGAAGATCGGAAGGAATCATATCCTCGAGGAATGCAGTATCAAGTACGGTTTCAAGCGATAAACCGGCATCCATCACACGGCGCAAATCTTCGTTGGTGATCTCATCAAAGTACTCTGAAAACTCAGTGTCTGGAAGGTTGTCTTGGATAATATCGAGTAAACCAAGTTCGAATGTATTGCTCGTTGAACGAAGATAGATTGGATGATTGTAACCCATAGCGCTCGGACCTTGAATACAATACGAAATCGTATTCGGTGGCGTTACTGTCTCCGAACAACCAACAGAATGACTGTAGTTCAAACCGCCAGCAGGCCCATCGATGCCTTCTGCTACAGAATCACTCACCCAAGATAATGGCCCCATCTCAACGTTCGGTCCGCCTGGTATTGAATCGGAAAAGGCATTTCCAACCGAATCAACTGGGAATTGGTCGGTAAAATCATCAAGCGGTGCAATACCGTTTTCGTAAGCTAAACGAATTCCATCAGATGTGATTTGTGGAATGGTTGCTAATTCAGATAATTCGACCAATGAAATGCCCCAACTGTCCATGGTCGCAGTATCGAGATAGTAAATGCCTGCAACAAAGTCGATTTGAACGGCTTGTTCATCGAAGAGATCGACTTTCAAATGAAGCGATACGGCTTCTTTTTCGGAATCCAATTCAACAACCGATGTTGTCGAAGTGTTTCGGTACCCCATGGTCAAACTCACTGTTTGCTCAGCGCGGGCTTCGCCATTTGCTGCGTTGAGATGGTCAACAGTCCATTGACCGACGCATGTTGCAGGTGTACAAGAAGTAGGTTGAATCGATCCATTTCCATCAACGCCAACAACTGCAGCATAATTGGGCGGGTTGATGGAGAAGGTTGAGGCATGTCCAGGTTCTGCGAAGACATTGAATTGTGTGGTTAATTCAGAACCCATGATGAGAAGGCCTTGATACGCACGTTCAAGGTCAAGAT
Organism: Methanobacteriota archaeon; assembly: GCA_002719815.1. GTDB lineage: Archaea > Thermoplasmatota > Poseidoniia > Poseidoniales > Poseidoniaceae > MGIIa-L2. Next base: position 33,814 of record PBET01000011.1, read on the forward strand.
CTGAATTATCCAAGAGATTGAAGGTACTCGTCGAAAGTTGAATTTCAGCAATCGTCGAAATACAGATAGGAGGTTCGAAGACGTTGTTGTCAGAAACACCTGATCCTGAATCGTAGACCGAGTCTTCTGTTGCATCGGTCGTACAAACCTCTGATGAACCTCCTTCGGTGTAAATTCCAACCGTTTGTGTATTGATGGCCGAAACTGTACCAAAACCAGTTGAGAGCAATTCTTCGATGGTATCTTGTGTCTCGACCAACATTCGGTCACCGACGGTTGTCGATGTTCCTGAACCATCGTCCTGATTCCAATAGGTACGAATCATGTCGGCAGGGATGCCATCATCACTGTCGAGACCATCGGTTGCAAGAGCAGATTCGATAATCGATGAATCAAGACCAAGTTTTGAACGGTCGAATTCTCGAATTGCCCAACTCAGGGTCATGTGAATGGTTGTTGTATCTTGAAGATCGAAATTGTACGTGCCACGTATCCAATCTTGCTGGAACGGTGTACCGTCATCGCTCGAATCGTAATCGTCACAATCGCTTCCACCCAATCCATCACAGGTTGTCATACCATCCGCTGAAGCCAACGGAGCAAGAATTGGTGTCGCAAAAAACAGCGTCAAACACAATGTCAGGAAACGATTTTTCCATACTCTACGTTCTTCCATCATGCTCCAACAGACCGAAGACCTTCAAAGGACTTCCCCTTAGCAAGGCTGAGGGCGTCGCAATGCCAATGCAACCTTGTCTCCTTGTTCGACTCGCTGATGGTGAGTTGGCTCGTACGTCATTGCTCAGTCTTCAGATACTCAACCATAACTACGCTCCATTACGCATCGGAGATGAACTTGCATTGCCGATTTACGAAGATGCAAGTCTCAATCAACTTGAGTTTGATTTTCGCCTTGAAAGCATCAATGTCAATCATGCACCGCCGCCTATTGACCCACACAGTCGACTCAATGCAGCCATCGTATCAATGACCGAATCGAACGAACAACTCCCCCAATCAATTCCCAAAAAATGGGAACGATTGAACGATTTGATTTTGTTTCCCAAAGATGCATTTCTTGGCGAAGAATGGCTAGCAATCATCGAGCAACACGATGACTTCTTCCAACGAATTGCTGATGCTCTGGACGCGAAGCGTATTGGACGACAGCAACCGATTGCAGCAGATACTGTTCGATCTGCTCAAGTGGAATTGTTGCATGGTACAGATGGGTGGGTTGAAGTCAACGATAATGGGATCGTGTACGGTTTTGATGCAACCAAGGTCATGTATTCATCTGGTAATGTCACGGAACGACATCGAATGGGAACGATGGATGCTGATGGAGAAATTATCATCGATGCGTATGCAGGAATCGGCTACTATACGATGCAACTCTTGGTCCATGCGAATGTTGAGCATGTTCATGCATGTGAAATTAATCCAAACAGCATCAAAGCACTTGCATGGGCCGCAAAAATGAACGGTGTTGCTTCGAAATTGAGTATTCATCATCAAGACAATCGCATCACACTTCGAAACCTTAAGGCAACTGCAGATCGAGTTCTACTTGGCTATTTACCGAGTTCAGAGGCAACCTGGGAAGGTGCTGTTCAAGCGCTCAAACCAGAAGGGGGTACGCTCCATATTCACATGAACGTCGAGGAAGAGCGTATTGATGAATGGTGCGAGGAAACATTGCAACAATGTCTTGCGTATGCAAAGGCATGCGGACATGATTGGTACGTCAACACTTTTCACCTTGAGAAGGTCAAGTGGTATGCCCCACGAATTCGTCACGTCGTACTCGATGCATCGTTCTCATCAAGAAGTTCTGCTTCGTAGATTTTGACTTCTTCTTGTGAATTTTTTTGATACACGAAATACGCAACGCCTGCCACAATGCTCACCAAGAGCAGTGCGATGATCGCCGTGCCAGCTCCTGAACCCGATTCTTCAACCGATGCTTTTCCAGACAATTCACCATCTGGGTCAGCAACGCCAATCATCTCAATGGTGTTGATTTTCACTTCGTATAGAGGACGGCCGGCGGTCGAAAATGGATTGTCGAGGTTGGTACCTGTCGGATCATCGGAGGTCGGAACTTCGGCAATTGCCCGAACGTGACTCATCCCATCGCGAACAATGCCAAAGGTTGCATAACCACCATCGTCTCGATTTTCAGGATCGAGCCCATGCGCTTCGGTTTCAGCAATGTACCATTGCGAATCTGCCGAGTCTTCTTCAGTTCCTCTTGCCATACCGATTGCACCATCAACATGGCTTAGATTCTCATTGTGTTCCAGAGGGATGGTTTCTCCGGTCCCTCCGCTTCCGCATTGAAGAGGGAAACCAGGAACATAAACGCCGTTTGTTCGACATTCTGGATCGCCAGATTGGGTAACAAAATCATTGATGACACGATGGAAAAAGATGCCATCGTAAAGACCGTCTTCGATGTGTTCAATCATATTCTCCACTGTAATTGGAGCCCATTGAGGGAACAATTCGATGATGATGGTTCCACTTACCTGATCCTGAAGGTGATCTGGCGAGTATGTGACATTGATGGCAAATACCGGATCGCCAAAGTAGGAATATTGCATGGGCGTATCTTCAACAACAGGACCATCGCTCCACGTTGAAGGGTCGATTCCATTGCTCTTCCAAGCTGGCTCTTCTTCTCCAGTCACTGAAAACGGTAGAAGAAGAACAACAAGCAAGATTGACAAAACAATCCTTTGCTTGGATGCTTTGCCCATGCACGAACGATGATGCGCCCATTCATCAATGATTTGACGGGGATTGCTGGATATTGAACGAAACGACGAGAATGCCACTCAATCTTCATCCTCAAATTTCAGTTCTCGTGCACGTTGCATAGCCTCATCATCGGTGAACCAGAAGGTTGGCGTGTGTCCAAGATCCTTGTCCCAACGTTGAACAGCTCGAGCAAACATTTCGCCATCCGCATATGCATGACACCATCGTAAGAACCAGTCTGCTTGTTCCTGCATGGCTTCATCGCCTTCGGATTGACGACGAAGCATTTCGGCTTGCAATGCAGTGATCATCATCCAGTTCGGAGAAAGCGCATAGGTCACGTAGGGGTTTCGTTCCATATCCACACTACGCCATTCTGTCCACAATGAAAAGACGGCATCGTAGAGATAACCAATGAGGAGAACACACAGCATGACTGTCATAAAGATGGAGATTAATCCAATGTATGTAGCTGGAACACCTACAATCGTGTCATTAAAGCACAACGAGCCTTCACACGTGGCGGAGAATCGCCAATTGACATAGGGCCAAACGAGAAGTGTAATTGTGGTGCCCCAAAGCAACAAGCCAACCACTGCTTGTGATTGTTGCATACGCCAATACTGGCGCATTGCCCACTTTCGAAACAGTGAAGGTGAACCATCGTTTGTCATAAGAACAATCTCCCTATGAGTCATTTGTTTAAAAGAAAACCCATGAATTGAGACTCCGTAAAGGCATTTCATGCTCAAGCTTGCTCAGCAATGTAGGCAAGAACATCCTGAATCACTTGTCCCATAACTCGAATGTTCTCTTTCGTGAGGTGGGGTTGCATAGAGAGGTCACAAGCAAACTCAATGTTTGCAATCGTATCCGTTAATTCATCTTGGTGGGCCTTGATGTATTCCCATTGACGATAATCTCGTGCGTTGCGACGTGCACCAAAAATTTGCATGGGTATGCCTTCTTGCTTCATGACATCAATGAATAAATCAGATTGTTGTCGAGAGAGGCCAACAAGGTGGAATTGCATCGTGTCACAGAAAGGATCAACTTGAGGCAACGGCATCGGTATCTCGATGTTTGGATGTTGATGAATCAAAGAATGGAGTAGATTCCAGTTTTCGACATGAATTTTTTTGATTTTTGCTAGGCGCTCAATTTGTGGCGTCAGCATAGCAGCAGTTACTTCCTGCATACGCATGGAGTATCCTGGAACTTGATTTTGCAATTGATCCATCAACTCCGCATCCAAATCGTAATGTTTTGTCCATAATCTCTCGTACGATCCTGCATATAGGACTGCCTTTGCGGCATGTTCATCATTGCTCGTGATGAAAATTCCACCTTCTCCAGCAGAGAGTCCCTTCGATGATTGTGTTGAAAAACAACCAATTTCGCCAAAGGTTCCGAGGAGTTTTCCGTTCCAAAGAGTTTCATAAGCGTGAGCGCAATCCTCAATCAAAACAAGGTCATGCTTCTCAACGATTTGCATAATGGCATCCATATCTGGAACATGTCCTCGCATATAGGACATCAACAAGACTTTCGCACCAGTCTGTGCCGCTTTCTTGTCGAGATCTTCGGGATCCATTGCCCACTCTCTGTTGCTCTCAACAAGAACAGGAATGGCCCTGGCATGTTGGATAACACTTGGCACAGCATGAAAAGTAAATGCGTTGGTTAAGACAATGTCTCCTGGTTGAACGCCGACAATATTGAGTGCGATGAACATTGCAGAACCGCAAGAATTTGTGCCAACTGCATGCTTGACCTGCATGTACTTTGCAAAATTGTGCTCAAAGTTCGCCGTAATGGATGCCTCTTTGCTCTTTGGTTGATATCGATACATGACACCAGCATTCATGGCATTGACAGCCAAATCAATGCCCTCTTGAGGGATGGGTTTGAACGCCTTGTTATCAAAATCGACAATACTTTCACCACCTTCAACTACCAATCTGCGGGATTGTTTCGGTGGTTCCATTTCAGCCCCTTCCAAGAGAACCTCAAGCCCGATGATTTTGAATGTATCGAAATTTAGAGCGTATCACTCAACCACAAACTTCCAGCGAGTTCCTCCCATTCGAGGGATTGAGGGTGGCATGAATTGTGGTAATTTGTAAATTCTCCAAAATACCATTTTCCCTCTGCTCGGAACATATCCACTCGTGTGTAATCGATGTCTTCTGCTAAACGCTCAGCAATGTGGACAAGTTCATCAATGCCCTCTTTTCCAAGGATGGAGACAATTTCGTCAGGTGTGTGTTCTTGACTGAAATTTGGATTCGACTGATGAATTCTCTGACCGTCCAGTGTGTAGATTGATTGCGAGTGCGTTGTCATTCTTCCAGTATCGTACTGGATGAAACCGGCTTTACCATGGAAGACATGAACTTTCCAATCGTTTGGAAGATGATTGTTGTCTGTGAGAAGCTCTTCGATCATGATCCCTCGGGGCGCAATGGTCGCCGCACCCCATTCAAGGGGAACTGGAAATTCCTGTCGTAGACTCCATCGTAACAAGCGTTCAATACGCCATTTTGGCCAATATTTACCATTCTGATCTCGCCAATTTCGTATAACTCGGTATCGATTTTCTGCTTGTGTCATGAATCGAAATTTTCGAGGTATGTTCGCAAGTGGAACAGGTCCATTGTCCATGATGAACAACGCATCACCTGTCCAATGATTGGGTTTGATGACACAACGTTCAGGCAAAGTGTCCCAATCGATGGTTACATCTTCTGACCAATGGTACAACTCAGTGAGGTGGCAGACTTCTTTTGAGGCGACCAACTCTCGGGAACGGTACTTATCTTCCGTCAATGGAAGAAGCGGGTTTCGATCCTTGTGTGCACGCTCGAGGAGAAGCTGGCTGTAATGACCTTTCTTTGATTCTTCATAACGATGCCACGAACACCTTCCGCCAGGAAGAAGTCCCTCGATTGGTTTTTTTCGAAAAAAGGGCAATCTCAGACAACGACCTCCTTTTCTTTACGGGGTACTCGTTGTTCATCAATCATTTGATGCAGGGCGTTGCGCATCAAGGCATTGTTTCAAAATGCGTTTGAATTCATTCAACTGTTCTGTGATGTCGTAATGGTGATTCCCAACAAAGAATCCCTGATTGTGAATTCGATTGGCTGCAGGCAAACCACCGTAAATGGAATGATCAAGATGCTCGATCACTGGATTCAAGGTAAAGTTTCCAGCAACGATTGGGCGAGTTTCAACGCCTGCATCGCTTAATTCATCAAGAACAGGTTTACGATTGCACCAATCAGGCAAAACGATGGAAAATCCAAACCATGATGAGGCACCGACTTCTTTTTGGATCAGAATTTCTGGAATCTCTCGCATCACTTCTTGAAACACGATAGCATTGGCACGCCGGCCTTCGATGATGCCGTTGACCTTACGAAGTTGAGCTTGTCCAATAGCACCCGACATTTCCAAAGGACGTAGGTTGTAGCCTGGTAGTACGAAACGGAATGACTCCATGAACGGATCATCGGATTTTGCAACAACGTGGTTCTCCTTTGGCAAGTTGCGAGTCCAGCCGTGTGCACGAAGCGAGAGCATGACGTGGTACAACTCCTCATCATCGGTGACTGTAACGCCACCTTCCATGGTTGAAATGTGATGGCTGAAGAACGAACTGAACGTGCCTGCAAGACCAAACGTTCCTGCTTGCTTTCCATCGATGGTCGCTCCAAGCGATTCACAATTGTCCTCGATCACGTACAAGTTGTGTTTTTCAGCGAGAGCGAGCAATCGAGGATAATCCACTGAATTACCAAGAAGGTTCACACAAAAAATCATCTTTGTTTTCTCGGTGATTGCATCTTCAATCGCATCGATGTCGATGTTGAGCGTCTCCTCATCGATGTCAACAAATCGCATCGAAAGCCCGTATTGATGAACTGGGAAATAGGTCGTCGACCAAGATACAGCAGGAACAAGGACTTCATCACCCGGATTCAAATCAATACCTTTCGCATAGATCATGCCTGCAACAGCAAGGAGATTTGCAGATGAACCTGAGTTGGACATAATCGCATATTTTGCTCCAAAGAAGTCTGCAAACTGTTGCTCAAAGGCTTCAACTTCAGGGCCCATACTAAATCGATCACTCTCGATGACTCGCTGTATAGCAGCGTATTCTTCATCGTCCCAAGTACTCGTTGCAAGTGGTAAACTCATTCCAATGTCTCCCTCAGATATGCATATGTAATCGCTAATGCTTCTTCAAATGGCGTTTTTGGAGACCAACCTAATTGGGTCTGGTGATGCAAATCCAAATAACGTCGTGAACGACCAACTGGTTTGTTCAAATCGTGGTTGAGTTCACCAGAATAACCGATGATTTCTGCCATCTTCTGATGCATTTCATTAACGCTTACTTCAATACCAGAACCAACATTCATGACTTCTGGGAGTGATTCGAAATTTTCGAGGGAGAAGCAAATGAAATCGGCGAGGTCAGGCGCATACAGAAACTCCCGCTTGGCTGTACCATCCCCCCAAATCGTGATTGGCGCGTTTCCTTGTTCTTTGGCTTGATGCATTCGATGAAGAATTGCTGGAAGCATGTGGCCTGTTTCAAGTGAGAAGTTGTCATAGGGACCAAACAGATTGCACGGAAGGATCGTCTTGAACGCAACATTGTGTTGTTCATTGGCCATTGCACAGGCCCGATAAACAACATATTTGGAGAGAGCATAACCTTCGATTGGTCCTTCAAATGCACCTTGGCCAAGTGATGATTCTGAGAGGGGTTGTGGTGCTTCACTTGGGTACACTGTTGCACTACCAACGTTGAGCATGGTTGGAACATTATGTTGAATGCAGGCACGAATAAGATTCATCCCCATCGAGACATTTGAGTCAAAGGAATGATGCTTTGCTGTCGTACTGGAAGCAATACCTGCAACGTATGCTGCGCAGTGGACGACGCCATCAATGGGATTGGATTGAATGAAGTTCGACGTCGCTTCTGAATCGGTCAAATCAAGTTCTTTAACAGGCGGTGAAAGAACAACATGACCCTTGTTTTCAAGCATTGGAACAAGATGTCGGCCCAACATTCCAGAAGCACCAGTGACGAGAATGGTGGCCATATTCCACGCCACAACCTCGGCCTTAAATAGGGATGTGCATAGCGGAAAGCATCCATGTTGTTGGATTTCCGATGGTTGGTGAAGTGAATTGAAACTGCTTCTCTGCACCATTTCTCGCAACAACAAGAAGCGACTCAAATCGTGGTACAATCAACTCGATGCGTTAACCGATTTACTCCTGCAAGAACACGATATTGAGATTTCAGTCTATGAAAATGATTCAACCGATGGGACCAAAGAGGGTCTCAAAACCTATGTTGAACGCCTCGCTAAAAAGTGCAAAGCGACCTTGACATCAACCGACTTAGGAACCGAACACCTCGTCGGTAAAGAGGGGGCTCGTGTCACGAACATCGCCAATGCCCGTAATGCTTGCATCGAACAAGCCTCCTCTCTATCTGAATTCGATAAGATCGTCTTCATCGAAACAGATGTTCTGTACAAACCGCAACAAGCTATGGACATCATCCATCATGAGAGTGATATCGTTTCAGGCTATACAACGAATGCTATGGGTCAGTTTTACGATGCTTGGGCAACGCGAAAAACGTCGGAAGAAACCTGGTGGAATCACGGCATACCATCCGAGAAAACCGACGTTTGGTCAACCTTCAATGGCATCTGTGTCTATTCAGCTAAGGCATTCCAAGAAGGTGCACGATTCTCAGGAGTCAATCCTCGAACAGATGAAATCGATTGTGATACAACGGTTATCTGCGAAGTGTTTCGAGCAATGGGATATGCCAACATCATTATGCTCCCCATCAACATCCGGCACCCTCCAACCTCGCTCAAAGAGCGATTGTATTCGTACAAACAACGCTTGTTGAGGAGGGTTTAATCATGAAAACGGCCCTCTTCACCGTCAGTTACAACCGTCCAGATTTGATGCAAGAGTTGCTTCAAGGTCTTGCAAAAAATGCAGATGATCTTGATGGAATCGATGTGTTTCACTACGTTGACGGTGGTCCAAAATCAAAACAGGATGAAATCAAATCGGCCATTGAACAATCCGACATGCCTTGCACATCGATTATTCTACGCGAAGAAAATTACGGTGTTGGGCGAAATCTCATCGGTGCAAGGCGTGACCTGTTTGATGTTCATGGATACGAACGTGTTCTTCTCATCGAAGATGATTTAATTCCAGGCCCGAATTTCATCAAGACCACACTTGCACTTGCTGATTGGGCGAGTCAATACGATGATGTTGGTATGGTCCAAGTTTGGAATTTACCGAAACAAACCGTTTCAGATCAGGACCTTGATGTCGTTGTTCCAACCCATGAGCACTTCTACACCTATTGCATTGATGTGGATGTTTGGGAGGAGATCAAGCATACCTTGTACGAATACGAGCGTACCTATTTGGAGGGTGTTTCCTATGCTGATAAGGATTGGAGAGGTATTCGCAAACGATTCATGAAGCCCCGTTATTCGAAGAAACGAGTCCTTCGAGAGGGAAAGAGATTACTCGGTGAAGATGCGATTCATCCTCCACCATTTGGACCTCGACTGAAGCGAACAGTTCCGACTGGACAAGATGCAATCACTGCACTCGCACTTTGGGAAAAGGGATTCATTCGTTTGGCTACGCTTGCACCAAGGGCCATCATGAAGGGGGTTGATGGCGTTCACAGTACTGCGAAAATCTTCGATCAACTCGGTTTGAATGACCAATCTCAATACGAATGGAATCAAACGGTTCCGACATCATTCCGACTCCCATAGAATCGCCATCCTCTTCTATCTGCAACGTTTGGCTTCTTCATGGCTGACGATGCAATCGAAGCGGTTCTCTTCGATTCGTCAGCAAATCGGAATCAAGCCCAACTCAACATCTCACTGACAGTGACGATTGCAGTTTGCATTGTATTCTTATTCCTCTCGATGTCCTTTGGAGAGACGTTATCTGATGAAAGCAACGTTGAGAACGCTGACGAGTGGTGGGATGTTCCGCTCAATGAGCGCCATGAGATGGATTTGCCAATGAACACATCGAGGGCACAACTTCCAGTTCAGGGCAAATTCAAGCCTCTACCGTACGAGGAGCATTTCATCACCGTTGATTTACCAGCTTCTGAACAGGATGCTGGATATCCTGACGAAGCAAAAATGCATGTGGCTTTGTGGCTTCCAGATTCAGTAGAAGATGGTGCAAAAGTACCTGTAATCATGACCATCCATCCTTACTACGACTTTGGTGGCGAAGGTATGCCAGGCGTAGGTGATGATTCGAATCCAAACACAATTCCAGATGGAGGTGTTGGTCAATGGGTGTACGACACCTTTGTCCCTCATGGCTATGCTCTTGCCCAAGCAAGCACGTTTGGAACTGGAAAATCGACGCACTGTCAGGATGTGAAAGGCCTTGGTGAACAGGTAGGCATCCAAGCGGTCGTCGATTGGCTTGGTAAGCAAGAATGGTCGAATGGAAATGTTGGACTGATGGGTAAATCCTATGCTGGTACAACCAATTGGGAAGCTGCACAACAGCCGAGTGAACATCTCAAGACCATCGTTCCGATTTCAGGTTCCATCGGTGTCCAAGAAATGTTCTATCGAAACGGTTCCTCTGAATTCCGTGCTTTAGGCTACGATGCTGCCTATCAAGCGGCTACATTCGATCTCACCACCGATGACATGCGAGTATGTTCCGACGATCTTGTTGGCCCACTCAATCCTTGGACAACCTATGCATTTGCTGAGTTTGGTGGAGCGGAGTGGAACGATTATTGGGATGAGCGTCGCCATCTTCCAGATGTCTTGGAGAACTATCGGGGTAGTGTGTATTTGGTATGGGGTCTTCAAGATTGGAACGTCGATCCATACCATGCCTTCCCAACCTACCAACTCATGCGCGATGCTGGCATCAATGCCCGCGCCATCGCTGGCCAGTGGGCCCACAATTATGCGGACCAACCCGACCGACACAGTGAACTCAGCAGTGGCTATGGTGGTGAAGCCTATCCAAACATGAGCCGAATGGATTGGGCGGTTGAATTGTACGTTTGGTTCGAATATTATCTCAAGGGCATAGGCGACGAACCCGAACCAATGGTTCAGATTCAAACACACGATGGCCAGTGGCACGTTGAGGAAACGTGGCCTCCTGCAGATATGACGTGGCAGATGGAAGAAATTGGTACGGAATGGAATGGCGACGGTGTTGTCAATGGTCTTGGAGGATCTGTAACGCTCACAAGTCAAGTGTACGAGGACGGTCTCCATGTTTCCGGATTACCAACGCTGCATCTCGACGTTTCAACACAAGCCTGCAATGG
>PBET01000012.1 GCA_002719815.1 Methanobacteriota archaeon
ACAATCTCAGAATTGAGGTCATCGAAGTCGTAGAGGTCAATGACTGCAGGATCGTTGTTCGCATCGAGAACAAGAATGGATGTGCTGCCCTGCAAGTAGAGTTGCCCATCGTTTGGATGCTGAATCGCGTCGTAGAGTGGGATGCTGACAGGGGCGAACGATGTGATTGGGTCAACAGGTGCGAGGGCTTCAAAAGCGAGTTCTGTGATGACCGCATCGGATGGCAACGTCCATCCAGCACCTGATGCACTGTTGGGAGAGAGTCGGTCTGAGTAAGGATTTGCTCCATCAAAAGAATCGGATGCACCTAACGTCCCTAGTCCTCTCCAATCGAAGAGATTGACACCAATATCGTTGGCAACGAGAAGCGGTTCATTGATCATCAAACCATTTGAACCATTCACATGGACTTGCAACGAAACATTGGAAATTTCTGCACCGGGTGCAAATTCAAGAACCCAATCAGCCGTTGCCTGATTGGAAAGAATTGGGTCATTGCCTACAATTGCATCCAGTTGAATCCAACCCGTATCATTTGACCCAGAAAGAGGCCATGAAACTACATCATCCGTTTCATGCGCCGAAGCAAGTGGAACGCCTGCGAGCCCAGCAGACCACGATGCGAGAAGCATCAACAAGGTCAGGAAGACCGCCCTTTTGGGGCCTTTGCGGTTCGTATGGCGTTCGCTCATAGACACAATGCAATCACTTCACTACATAAAGGCCCTGTGTCGTTGATAGAACAACACTTCATTCCAAATCGGACAATTCGCCATTCTCGTTCACATACAGAAGTCAAATTGCAGAGGTTCAATCAGTGATTCAAGTAATGGTTCTAAGCCTTCCAATCTAACCGCTAGGTTGTGTGTTATTTATCAGCAAGCGGGCAATGATGGAAAAATAAGTAAATACTATGACGAGATGTTTCATTCATGGCAGAACTGGAGTCCATGACGCCGGTTGCCGCAATCGTTTGTATCCTCTTGGGGTGCACCAGTTTGTTGCTGCTCAAAAGGTCCCCAAATCGTGGCTGGATTGACCAAATGGGCGGCATGATGCTCGGCTGGATTATCCTCTTTACTGGGCTCAGTTATGCCGCAAAAGCGGTTCGGGAAGCGTTTGAAGATTCCAGTGTAGACTTAGATTTCTTTCGATATAGTCAAAATTCATTCTTCTTAGTTTCAACCATTCTTGGAGCTTCATTTACGTTCTTCTATCCTTATCCTATCCTGCAAAAATCTTCGCGAATAAAGACCGCGCCGTACTTTGTTAGTGTACTAAGTTTGGTTCTAATCGTTAGTATGTTACTTTTGGATTACAAATACATAGGCACCACAAAAATCGTCTACATCCCTGGATTCATCGTTCTCATCTCTGTATACTTCCGTTTCCTCACAGATGAGATTAAAAATGGTGATGAGACTGCGCGAAGACTTTCTTTCGCCGCAGGGTTGATCATCATCGCACTGCATGGGGCAGAAATGACATGGTGGTTGGCTCAATTGATTTCAATCAACGATGAATTTATCGGAAGAAGCGCGATAGAGTCGGGCGTCGGTGACTTTTCACGGATACCCACCTGGATAGGCTACAATGTGATGACAACTATAGGAGCGGTAGCCACACTCACCCTTGCTGCTGGAGAAACTTGGCGCGCACAAGTAAAAGGAGTAAGTGGGTTCACTATCATCACCTACCTTATACTCGGAGTGGGCCTAATTAGTGGAATTGCAGATTACGCTGTTCTTGATATTGTGAACAGTTGCATGTACACCGTATGCAATGAATTTCCAGAAAGCTATTCTATTTGGTACACGTTTACGACAGATGCATTGGTCCTTCTCTTCACGCCCCTCATTTCGATGTACGTTCTGTTGAATTTTGATGTCATTGATTCGGGATCGGAAGAAAATCGTTGGCTGACGAGAATCATTGTCATCCTGATGTTGCTCATCGTATCGTCGACCATGATTGAATTGCTTCAATCCTTCCTCCCAGTATCACAAATGATTTCTTCAGCAATTCTTGCCATGGTCGTTGCAATCTTCATCGGTTGGGAGGAGCGAATCATGCAGAAACTAATCGAACAGGGTGAGAGCATTTCAAAGAAACTGTCTTCACTCAAAGAGATACATGAACCTGAATTGGATGCATCGGAACTCGAGTCTTTCTCCAAAGCTATGGGGGCACTCCTCGTTTTCACTGTGGTTCTGTGCTTTTTGTACTCTTCAATAACATGAGGTGAAAGAATGACAAAGGACAGTGGCAATATTCGTGATGTGCTGACGAATCTATATTCGAATTCGACTGCGAATCGATATATTGCAGCAACTGTTCTTGCCTTGGTCGTCGTATTCAGTTACACTGGATACGATACTCTTGTTTACAGACATGATGTTATCCAAAATTTTAGCGAAGACAATGAATGGTTGGTGACCTTTGAAACGACCAGCGATACAATGCAACAGACAGTGGTCCTGCAGGACGAAGAAACCAGAGATTTGACATTCGATATGGCTGACTTTTCGGTTCCAGAGGGTTATCGGATTGGCTATATTGAAGCGCAAATTGCTGGGGAGGAAACTGCTGGAGTTTTGAGTGGCAATCAATGCGATTCAATTGCAGGAGATATCGTCCGCAATGAGTTGACAGCACAATGGGACGACCCAAGTAACAATTTGTCGGGACAAGACAGCAGTTGTATTCCTATCACTCTGCAACTCAGTATTTATCCAGAATTTGATGGAGAAGACAGAACGGTTAGTTCAATTAATGAATTTCAAGCCCTCATGGGTTGGACGGATGATGGGTGGGGGAAAGGTATCCTTTTGCTCACCCTAGAGTTGGACACCAACAGCAACACTCCATTCGTCGGGGTGGATGACGATGAAGAAATTACAATCGACATCAATGTGGTGATGTTTCGTGCTTCCGTAGAAGCGATTTAATCATCAATCGACGCTTCATTCTAGATCGGACAGTTCGCCTTTCTCGTTTACATACAGAAGTCGAATGGTAGAGGTTCGCCCAGAGATTGCAAGCGGTGAGCCTGAAATGGCTACAATCGTATCGTTCGGACGGATTTTCTTTTGTTCATGAAGTTGTTTGACCGCTTCTGCAACGGTTGACCGAGCACGTGTTTGTTCCTCAACAATGAGACTCTCAACACCGGGGAGAATCGTTGTCCTTCGAGCGGCTCGAATTCGATTTGTCATCGCGTAGATCGGAATCCTTGGGCGATGTGCAGCCATAAGGCGGGCTGCATTACCGTGCTCGGTTCCAACAATGAGATGTTTTGCGTGGATCTGTCTTGCAATATCGACAGCGGCGCCTGCGATGACACGCGTCGAGACATAGGCTGCAAGAGCAGGTGGGTCTGGGAGTCCTTTTGTCGATTGTTCGACCGTTTCCGCAATCCGTGCCATCGTTTCAACAGCCTTGACTGGATGCTGGCCGTTTGCAGTCTCTCCAGACAACATGACAGCACTCACGTGTTGACGAATAGCCGTTGCTACATCGGTGACTTCAGCGCGAGTAGGGCGAGCATGATTGACCATACTCTCCAACATTTGTGTCGCGACAACAACCGGCGTTCCACGCTCAAGGCATGCTGAGACAATGCGTTCTTGTGCTGCAGGTACTTCCTCGAGGGGAATTTCAACGCCTAAGTCGCCACGCGCTACCATGACAACATCTGCTGATTCGACGATGGCAGTTAAGTCCTCAAGTGCAGCAGGATGTTCGATTTTGGCAACAATCCATGTGTGAACACCCGCTGCTTCAATTCGTTCTCGGGCAGGAAGCAAATCATCTGCACTACGAACGTAAGAAACAGCGACAAAATCGACATTTTGCGAAAGGGCATGATCGAGACAAGCAAGATCGTGTGATCCAACCGCTGGAAGTTTAACCAATGTTCTTGGTACGTTGATTCCTTTTCGCTCAGTTAAGATTCCACCATCTTCGACGCGACACCGAACAATCTCATCATCAAAATCTGGAGCCGAGAGAACCTCAAGTCGAATCAAACCATCTGAGAGAAGAACAGGATCGCCCTTTTGGAGGTCTTTGGACAATCCGCCCCATTCAACAGGCAGGGTCTTGACCATCTCGCCAAGAATTGTTGTACTTTGAGGTGGTAAACCTTCTTTGTATCCACAGTGAAGGTCAACAAGCTCTCCTCGCAAAAGTTCAACTTCACCTTCAAATCGTCCCAGTCGTAGTTTAGGACCTGGTAGATCAGCAAGTAAACCAATGTGCAAGCCTGTATCTGACTCTGCTTGACGAATGTTGCGAATCGTCTGTTCTTTCCCTTCAAAATCTCCGTGTGAATAATTGAGTCTAGCTATGTTCATGCCCGCTTGCATCATCTCTGCAAGCGTCTCAACATGATCACTGGCTGGCCCAATTGTGGCAATAATTCGAGAGCGCATATGTTCCCCTCTGTCGAGTTTAGATGGACATATTCCATAGTCCTTCCATATGACCCGGCATGCAAAAATGACATTGAGAATGCATCAAATGGGACCTATACGGAGCGAAGACTCAAACCATTGATGCATTCAAGGTTGTTTTGAGGGGAACGATATGGGCGATAAGAAAGACCAACTTCTTCGAAAAGAAGCTCTCGATTACCACGAAGAAGCGCCCCAAGGGAAAATCAAGGTCGTACCAACAAAACCCCATTCAACGGCCCATGAACTCTCACTCGCATATTCTCCTGGTGTGGCTTACCCTTGTTTGGAGATTGCAGAACGTCCGGAAGATGCGTATCGCTATACGTCCAAAGGCAACCTTGTCGCCGTCATTTCGAACGGTACTGCAGTTCTCGGTCTTGGAAATATTGGGGCTCTTGCAAGCAAACCGGTTATGGAAGGAAAGGGGCTTTTGCTGAAAACTTTCGCAGATATCGATGTTTTTGACATCGAAATTGATGTCACGGATCCAGAAGAATTCATCCAAACTGTCGTGAACATTTCCAAGACATTTGGAGGCATCAATCTTGAGGATATCAAAGCCCCAGAATGCTTCGAAATTGAACGTCGGATTGCAGAAGCGACCGACATTCCTGTCATGCATGATGATCAACATGGAACTGCGATTATCTCAGGAGCGGCCTTGTTGAATGCTGTTGAATTACAAGAGAAGAAACTGGATGAAATTTCTGTCGTTGTCGTTGGCGCTGGAGCTTCTGCTTTTGCCTGCGCAGAACACTATGTTGCGCTTGGGGTCAAGCGTTCGAACATCAAAATGGTGGATTCGCAAGGCATCATTACAAAATCACGATTAGAACGAGGCGAGTTGAATGAATACAAAGCAAAGTTTGCCGCCGAATGTGATGATGGCCAACTTATCGATGCAATGAGTGGCGCTGATGTCCTTCTTGGTCTTTCGAAGGGAGGTTTGGTTACGCAGGACATGGTTGCAGCAATGGCGGAAAAACCAATTGTGTTCGCACTTGCAAATCCAACGCCTGAGATTATGCCAGAAGAAATCCTTGAGGTTCGAAATGACGCCATTATTGCAACAGGACGTTCCGATTATCCGAATCAAGTCAACAACGTCCTCGGATTTCCGTACATTTTCCGAGGTGCGCTTGATGTCCGAGCAAGAGACATTACGCAAAACATGAAGATGGCTGCGACGCGTTCGCTTGCAGAACTTGCAAAAGAACCCGTTCCTGATTATATTTCAGCCGCGTATGATGGTGCGACAATGGAGTACGGTCCTGAATACATCATTCCCAAACCGTTCGATCGACGTGTCCTGATTTGGGAAGCATCTGCTGTTGCACAAGCGGCTGTAGAAGAAGGCATTGCTTCGGTTTCCGCTGAAGAATTTTCGCTCCAAGCTTATCGAGAAGATTTGGAAGCGAGATTGGGTATGACCTATTCGATTATGCGTAGCATCATCAATCAAGTTCGAAGGAGGAACAAGCGAATTGTCTTCCCCGAAGGTGATAATGAAAAAGTCATACGAGCCGCTGCGCAATTGGTCGAGCAGAAGATATGCAAACCAATTTTGTTGGGACCTGTTGACCGAATTGCTCGTATGATGGAAGAGATGCATTTTGATTTTGATTACGAATGTTACGACCCACGCTTTGATGAACGTCGAAAAGGCGCATACAGTGAAGCATTGTTCGAGCGAAGAAAGCGTAAGGGTGTTACGAAGGTGGATGCTGAAAGGTTGCTCAAGAGTCGTCCATATTTTGCCAGTCAAATGGTGGAAGCAGGTGATGCTGATGGCTTTGTTGGCGGTGTAAGCCGAAACTACAGCGATGTCCTTCGCCCTGTATTAGAGACGATAGGAGCTGCTGATGATGCACATTGTCTCATCGGTTGCTACATGGTGACCATCAAAGGCAAAGTTCTGTTCCTTGCAGATGCAACGGTCAACGTCTACCCAGACAGTCGAACACTCGCTGAAATCGCAGTACAAACTGCAAAGGTTGCTCGACGCTTCGGTGTCGACCCAAAGGTTGCTATGTTGTCCTTCTCGAACTTTGGAAGTACGCGAGCACAACGCAGTGATCGTATTGAAGAGGCTGTTGAGATGGCTCGGATTCTTGATCCGACGCTTGTGATTGATGGACCAATGCAAGCCGATACAGCATTGGACCCCAATGTTCAGAAAGAATACCCGTTCATGGAATTTGCAGGACCTGCAAACATCTTGGTATTGCCAAACCTCGCTTCTGCTAACATCGTCTACAAGATGCTTGAGCAACTTGCAGATGCTGAAATGACAGGGCCGATTCTTGAGGGCATGAAGCATCCAGTCCAGTTGGTTGCTCGTCAAGATGGAGTGCGACATATCGTCAACATGACGGCCATATGTGTTGCAGATTCAATGCGTAAGGATTCTTATTGGGAAACGCTTGCAGCAAGAGAATCTTCCGATTCTTGAACGCCTTCTTCGTAAGAGATTGAAGGCCTTCTTGGGCGCCAAATTGCACCAGTTACAAATCCAGCCACAAGGCCTCCGAACAAGAGGTTCGCCCAGCCATCGATGGCGTATGTACCGAAACCACGTATGACTGGGATGAGGAATGAAGGAATGATCCCCAGCAACGTTGTCCAAATGATTTCAGTTCGCAGATTGCCAAGAACATCAGCACTTTTTGGAACACGGCGAGGAGGTTCAGTTCGCGGTGGCGAGAGAACGAATCGGAACACTGTGTTCGGTAATGGGCGATCGACGGGGATGTTCGATGTTGCAAATGTGCCAGATTTCCGAGGGTGCATTTCGACTGCCAGACGGTGATGTTGGAGTGGGCCGTTGGTTTCAATTGGCCTTGGACGGCCATCCATCATACCTCCACGGTGACTGGTGGCAGCAGCATCACTAAGGATTTCGACAATACCTGGATTCAGTTCGATCTGCTCAGAGGCATGATTCCATTCTGGGAATGAAGGCAATCGAACATCAAGTGATTCTTCCTCCAGATTGGATTCAATCGCTTCCCTCAATGCATGAATTTCATTTATGGTCAAACCTGTCATTGGCTCGTCCGGTTCATCCGGCGCTTCATCCTCATCGAGCAACCGAGCAACTTGTCCTCGAGTGAGCGGTTTTTTCATGATATAATATGATGGGAGGCGAACCTCATAACGTGGGCGTTGACTTGCATAAATCCACCCGCCCTTATCGCTTCCAAGCCATGAACTACCCGATGAAATCGGAATGAATTCCAATCCATTGGCTTCGATAGGTTCCACGAAATCACTTCAGTTGTTGTACCATCAGGTTGTACCAATTCATGCCTTTTTCATGCTCTTCGAGGTGCTTGAATTGCTTGAACGGAGAGATGGATCGCATGTATCCAAACGCTGCAAAGTCAACAAGATTTGGCTGTTGGCCACCAAAGAACGGCTCGCCATCAAACGATTCAGTGTATTCTGTTAAGAGATCATGCCAGAGTTTCTTCGGGGTTCGACCATCCTTTTTCACGCGTTTTCGAGCGATGATGCCCCACATAATCGGGAATCCTGCCCATGCGTAGAGTCTTCTTGAGATGAATCCGAACTTTTCGAGTTTTGAAACCCGTCGAGTCGTACTCAGTGCAGCACCGAGCGACCCATAGAGAATCGGTATGGTGGCTCGTTTCCAAGCCTCATCAACATGTGCCAACATGGAATCATACCGTTCCTCACCACTGGATTGCGTAAGAACGCTGTTGTTGTAGTTCTCATCGATGTATACCATGATCGGTGTTGAATCGACAACAACCTCGCCGTTTTCATCCGTGAATACGGGTACCTTGTTCCAACCGTTGGTGAATGAGAGTTCTTTCTTTGTACGCATGGCGTTGACTTGAACTTCAGCAACGTCGAGTCCAAGATGTTCTACAAGCCCTCGAACCTTCCATGAGAACGGACAGGTCTGTAAGACATGCAACGTTGCTTGGCTCATGAGGCAATCCACACGGGGGGACTTCTTCAATCCTCGTCAAGTTCCTGTTCAGGACGCCATCCTGGTTTCCAAAATTCATCATTGTCAAGCCATCCCATCCATTCATCATCAT
This sequence comes from Methanobacteriota archaeon, assembly GCA_002719815.1. Classification (GTDB taxonomy): domain Archaea; phylum Thermoplasmatota; class Poseidoniia; order Poseidoniales; family Poseidoniaceae; genus MGIIa-L2. Next base: position 8,528 of record PBET01000012.1, read on the forward strand.
GGCATGAAAGCAATCGAAAAGCACGACTTTCCAATCCCTCACGATTGTATTCAGGTAGGATGCCTTCACTGAATGCTTGATGCCAATCCACTTGCATTTGCCGGATTTCTCGTCGTGCCCCCTCTGGGTTGTCAAAATTCATTTCACAAACATCGCGAAGTTCTGAAAGCCATTGTCGGGTATCTTTTCGCAATGGGTCACCAATACGCTTCTTTGATGACGCCTTCTTGCCAAACGGCCACCAACCCATAGTGTTGGTTTTTGGCTACTATGCTTTCATCTTTCGCATGCATATGAAAAACAGCAACCCGTTGGCGAGGGTATGGGCCGACTCCATCTCCATCTTCATGGACGAATCAAAGATTCTTCGTTGAAGTCCCTTGCCCAGACATATGAAGCACGCCTACAACAATCAGGCGTAAGTGTTCACATTCATACTGAAGATTTGCAAAAGTACCTGAGTAAACTGGAAGCGATGAATGGTCAGTTGTTTCTTCTTGACGAACATGGCTCCACCTACGATTCAATCAAATTCGCAGAGAAGGTTCGAGCATGGACCTTACTCTCGGACGACACACATTTCGCTGTAGGCCCTGCCGAAGGCTGGGGAGGTCATGGGCAACACCTTCCCCGTATTTCGCTTTCAGAAATGACATTTCCACATGAGTTTGCAGCAGTTCTTTTCCTTGAACAACTGTACAGATCATATCAAATCATCAAGGGAACTTCGTACCACAAGGCCTGAGCGAATCCTAATCAATAGCGAAACGGAGGAGGCTCCATGGCCGTCCCATTCAGTGATGAAGCAAGTCTGCGGTGGTCGTTAATTGGCTTTGAGTTCTTGATTGGAATCGCTTTGGTTTACAACAGCAAGAATCAACCATTCCCGCGACCAAGTGCTCGTTTTGGTTGGCTTGTTATTCTCTTGACATCCCTGGTTCTTATCGGCCAAGCAGCTCCCAAACCGATGACGGTTTTTGCGCATTTTGTCATGCTATCTGGCGTTGGGGGTTTTGGGCTGGTCGCTGGCGTGTATCAGTTGGCTCAAACACAACGCGATGTGTTGGTTGCTCCGTATGCAGGACTCATGTTCTGTGTGGGCGTTGTTGGACTGATGGTGCAAACATGGGAGGATCTCTCCACACTTGAACAATGGGCAGCCTTCCTGACAATCGTGGTTCTCGGCGGGGGTGAAACTTGGCTCATTTTCCGAGGCTTGTTGATTGGAAAACTCCCTCAAGCATGGTCGCAAGCGGGAATGATTGCGCTTCTTCAAGGCCGATTAACTGGAAGAAACGGCGCCATTGAGTGTTTCGAAAAAGGTTGGGATGCCGATGAAGAGCATCTCAATCCCATGGCATATGTTGCACTTCATCGAATTCATCTTTTCTTAGGACAGAATGATGAGGCCAATCTTTGGAGGGAGAATCTCGATCGTGAGGGAGGTGAAGCGGCCGTAGCCTACGAATACATTCGTGCAATTCATGATGCATTATCTGACCTTGATGCCCAAGCCGCTGAACGTCTGCCTCGTTTAGAAGAAGAGGAGTGACGGAATTCGGGGGGTCTTCCCATATTCCTTCTGATTCTACACAGAAACGAGATAATTTAAAGAACATAAAGGTCGATATAGATACATGAACAAACAAATTCCACTAAAAATATTCTTTTGGATGGCAATGGTTTGGGCTGCAGCAAATTTGTTTGCGCAAGCGGTCTACATTGGATTCTATGGTGTTCCATTCGATGGGCTTGCGATGATTGACTCGCTCGGAAATTTGTATTACGTTCTTGTCGCTATTGAAATCGGCATATGGGTCTACGTTGCGGTCTTTTTCGTAAAACGCCTTCTTTTGCGGGTGAATTCTACGACGCAATTTCAAATCAACCATTGAAATCGATATGCTGCATTGATTTTATCCGATGAGATTAAGTGGTGCCACGAAGAACATGCCCTCATGTTCAATCTTGACAGAGAACCATTGTTTTCTGGTCAACCCATGCTATTGGAAGATTTGAGTGAGGAAGATGCTGAACGATTGGACATTGAAAACTTGAGCATTCTAAGCATTGATCAAGTACGTGAATCATTGCCCAAGGTTGAGCGACAATTGTCAACACTTCAAGCCATTGTTGACGAGGCGCATGATATGACGGAAGAAATTGAAATCCTCCTTGAAACGCTTCCGCCTGAGCATCCGCATGTCGTTGAAATGTCGGAATTACTTGGTGGACTTGTTGCTCATTGGCAACAAACCATCGCTCGGATTGAGAAACATGGTGCGCGAGTTGCGGGGCTTGATCCCGGGCGGATTGAGTGGTATGGGGTCGTTGATAACCACCTCATGCTGTACTCTTGGGCTTCTGGTGAGCAAGATATTGAGTGGTACTATGGACTCGATGAAGGCTTTTCTTCCCGAAAACCACTCATAGAAGCATGACTTCCGACGAACGAAGGGGAGTTTATGGTTCGAATCGATCGAGTGCATACGGGTGGAGGAAATGATGGTGAATCCTCGCTCGTCGATGGGAGTCGGCGTCCAAAATCAGATGCTCGTTTTTCTGTTGTCGGTGATTGTGATGAACTCAATTCAATCATCGGATTAGCGCGAATGGAATGTTCTCGATTGCCAATGGAACACCGTGACGGGGGCGAGCGGAAAGGAGCTGGAAGAGTCCATTTCATCTGCGATGCGGCTCTCTCACGAATTCAACATGAACTATTCGACTTAGGTGCTGAACTTGCTTGCCCTCCAGATAAGGTGCCTGAATATATGGCGCTCATCGCTGAGGCTCAAGCGGATACATTGGTCTCAGATATGGATGCTTGGCTAACGCAAGTTGAACCACTGACTTCATTCATCCTCCCTGCTGGAGGGCCTCCTCAAGCCGTCCTTCATCATGCTCGAACCGTTGCTCGTCGATTGGAGCGAGGTGTTGTTCATCTTCGCGAAATTGAAGGTGAGGATTCAGTCCGACCACTTGTGTTGGTGTACATCAATCGTTTATCCGATTGGCTCTTTGTTCTCAGCCGATGGATTACTGCAGTCCTTGGCGAGGAAGAGATGCTATGGCTTCCACTCGGGAAAAGAGGAAAGGAAGACGGTATTGCGAGCGCCATACTTCGACAAGCAGAGCATGATTCAGATTTGGATCACATCTAATTTGAGGCTTTGATTTTCTCCCACGCTTTCTGAACAACCGCTCGTGTTTCATCATGTGTTAATTGGGCAAGTGCTTGTTCCCAATCCAGCCAAAGATGGTCACGATGTTCATGGGAGAGTGCAACGTCGAGCGTTTCCGTTTCTGCTAAGAACCAGAAAACCTCCTTGTCTCGCTTTCGACCTTTGTGGCGATAGGTATAGGCAGTTCGTTCAACAAAGTCTTCATCAAAAATCAGGTCGGTAATTCCTGTTTCTTCAGCCAATTCGCGTCGAACGGTTGCGATGTAATCAACATCGGTGGTTTCAACATGGCCCTTGGGTAAATCCCAGTGGCCTTGCGGATATTGGAGCAACAGGATGCTATCGATGTTGACCAAGACAACGCCGCATGATGTCTCCATTGCACCCCTCTCCACTTCGTCCTGCAAGCAATATGGTTTGATATCTTCGTGTCCTGTTGTTGCTTCAAGAGGTTCAATATACGTCGAATTTTGACCTCGAACCGTGACGGACAAATCGACCTACCCAGACGTCCATCGAATCATCGCTGATTCGGACCTCGATGGAATGTGTGCTGCAGTCGTATTGAAGAAAGCCTACCCGAAGGCGGAAGTTCACTTTGCTCATGCTGCTCTGATACGTTCGGGCATCATTGACGATTTGATCGATGAACGAACGGTGACGGTTGACCTTCCCTTCCACCCGAAAAGTGGGTGGTATCTCGATCACCATCTTACCAACAAACCGTCCGATTCAGAACATGCAGAATTCACATCAAAGGGCGGTATTGTTCATTGGGATCACGCCCCATCAGCAGCACGGCTTGCGTTTGACATGTTTCGTGAGCAATTTGAATTCCCCCATCTCGAAGCCATTATGCCACTTGTTGATGCGCTTGATTCAGGTGGAATTTCTCTTGAAACATTTCTGGAGGATGGGCCATTGCTTCAACTCTCAAGGACCTTGAATTACAACGATGCTGAATACATGCATCATCTCCTTTCATTATTCCAAACATGCACATCAATGGACGATATTTATGCTGATGCAATCGTCCAACAACGAATGGTTGATGCCAAAACATCTCGTGAGGAATTGATGGAACTTGTAGCAAAACGAACGACCATTGTTAACCGACTTGCAATTTGTCGACTTGAAGATACGGGGCATCGTTCAAACGGCTATCTTATCACAGCATTTTCTGGAGAGGATGCTGATGCATGTTGCATCATTCATGGCTACAGCGATGGAGAAATTGGGAACAAATCACGTCCACCACTCTCAGCCAGTTTCTATGCAAATTCATTCTTGCCAGAGGGGCAAAATCGATACGACTTATCGAGACTTGCGACGGAATTTGACCCACATGGGGGCGGCCATGCAAACGCTTGCGGATGTCGAATCCAGCCACCAGGTGTTGAATCAAATCTATCGAGATGGTTAGCGATGTGGGACGATCGAGAACATTCACTTCGAATGTAAAATTAGATGACTTGGAATGTGTAGATGAGGCCCAAGAAGGCATGAATCATCACCAAGGCCATCATCATGTCCGATGCTCGGCCGTGCTTTGTTCGTTCAACTGCAAAGGATTCATTTTCCTCAATTCTGTGTGCGGTTTCTCGACCATACTTGACAACAAACCATAGGAGTATGAGGCCGATAGGGCCTGAAAAGCCGTGAATATTTTGAGGAAGAAGATTGGATGTCCAATCATCGTTGTCGATGATTCCAGAAATCGCTCGGGCGATGAATGCAATCGCTGCAAGAGAAATCCCTGCCCAAAGCAACCATTCTCCATGACGCTGGTGTTGGGCTAGTGCTTCCTTGCGCTCTTGTCCTCGTAAGGACATCCCTCGTTTCCGCCAACCATATTGTCGTACAAGCCAGATGACGAAAAATCCTGCGAGTACAGGATGAATCAGCATAATGATTGTTCGAACTGCCAACACACCCTCCCCTCGATACAACGACAAAAGGGAGACTTGAATTACGTTTCTCTTGTGACCTCGGCGGTGAGTTCAAAGGGTGGAGGTCGAGGGAATGGTGGGGGCGCTATGCAAGAATCATATCTCGCAGCCTGTCTTGAAGCAGGTTTCAAGACTGTGAAGACTCGACGACTTAACGTCGTTGGTCGATGCCCAGAATTCACATTGATGGAAAAACCCTGGAAGGAACTGGTGAAATTAGCCGTTCTCGAAACCGAGATTCCTGGTCAAGATGAAGAGGGGGAAACCATTGCACCTTCCCCAAGATTCCGACGCGGTCGTCGCCGAGGTCGACAACAATCAACGATTCCATCTCCTGAAGACGTGAAAGGGATGGAGCAAGAATCTCCAGCACTTCGATTTGCATTACTGCTTGTGAATAAATTCCTTCACCCTGATGTTTGGTCCGAGGATGAACACGGTTCTCTTGAAACCGAAATACGAACCACGTGTCTTGAACAAGGCGTCCATCCTGTTTGGCATGAAATGGCAAAACGGAGCGATGTTTTTGGTCAATTTTCTGCTTGCCCAATTTCTGAAATCAAGACAAAATCTGCAAGTTCTACATTCGATCTATCCAACGTTGCTATCGATCCCTTCAATCTGCAGTCTTGCCTTGATCTTTTCAATTCGATTCCTGATGATCAATATTCTGCAGAGCAACTCGTTGCTATGAAGCGGTTGACAAAACGTCTTTCTTCAGGAAAGTGGCCAAATGTGGAGCCACTCTTACTCGAGTTTGAGGGCTCACTTTCGCTTGTCTCTTTCTTGATTGCACTGAACTCGGATTCACCGACAGACGACATTCTTGAACGACTTCACAAGGCGAACAAATCACTCGCTGAACGTTATCAATTGGCGACCTCTTTTGGTCAACATCAGATTGAATGGGATGATACCTACCTTCTCCAAGAAGATGATGCCTTGGGAGATGCCCTACTAAGATTGGTTTGGCTGAACGGTCCTCTTGAACAGATGAACCCAACAACTGAGCAACTTGAGATTGGATTGAATCTCCTTTCAGAAGAGCAAGCACCAACGCATCGAGTCGACGTTATACGCTGGAAAATGCTTCAGCACTATGTTGAGGAAGAACGTTCGGATGATGCGCTGCAAATCATCAAATCAATTTCACTTGAGCATGATTCCGATGCCTCTGAGCTTCTTCCTCTCCTAGTTCAACTGAACAATTCTGAAGCCTTTGATTGGCTTGGATTAAACCTGTTGAACATTGATGAAGGCGGTTTGGTCTCCATTGCATGCGAGGTTGCGATACCGGTAAATCTTCGTGCACAGGCTCTGGTTCTGCTTAAGGAACAAGATGGCGAGGGTTGGTTAGAAGTTCAATCTCTTGCCGTACATGTATTTGTTCAAACGCTAAACTTAGATGAATTATCGACGATATTCCTCGAAAACGATATCGCTATTCCATCCCATCCATATGAAACGCTCATCGTTGCACATTTGTTGAGTGCAAGCCATGTTGAAGAACATTGGAAAAAGGCCCGAGAAGCAAGGAAAAAGGCTTTACAAGTGGTTCAGTCAACTGATGTTCCAGAATCAATTGGTGATGATGAGTACAAGCTTCTGCTTCTCATAGAAGGTCGAATTGAGGAATCGGTGAGCAAACTTGAATTGACAGGATCCTTGTCGAAAAATGGAATTAAAGCCATTAATCAAATCGTGAATGCACTTTCGTCAGGAGGTTCACACCTTGTCGATGAAAAACATTTGAGCAATCTCGTCGAATCATTGGAAGAAGGCGAATTGACGGCTCTTGGTGAAGCATTATTGCGGACGATCGTTTCGAAACTTCGACTCAACAACGCTCGTCTTTCTCTCGAACGAGGCGATGATTCTGGAATGGTAATTCAAACACTTGAAACCGTCCTTGAACAACCATCAATTCCATTCCCAATCCTTGATGGTGTTCGTGAGTTGATGTATGAATTCGATCTTGGAATTGAAGCATTGGTTCAATGGTATCAACAACATCATCAGCGTTCGATCTGGGCGCTTCTTTCACAAGCCACTCTCGAGGCGTCGAAAGGCAAGAATCTCTCAGCTGCACGATTGTTCAAGCGTGCCGCGGATTCGGATTCATTCGCCTACGACGAGGAAATAATGTTGTACAGAAAGGCATTGATCCATTTCGCCTTCGATCAGAAATGGGGCGAGGCGAAACAACTTCTATCAGAACATCCGAATCTTCGAGCAGCGATTACGAAGCGATTTCAGTTGTATCTCAATGTCTCTCATAAAGCATCCATTCAGGAGACTGCAAAGGCTACGTCAATGCTGAAGAATTATGTTAAGAAACAAGAAACCTATGTTGAACAAACCGAGGATGGTGAGCGTGAACGGGTCAAGACGGTGTACCAAGAGGACGTGCTCGATCTCTTGCATACATATCCTGATGAGCATCCAAAACCGCTTCCAAAAGAACCGTTTACGGGGCGCCTCCTCGCAGCAACCAATGCCTTACAACGTGATTACAGGACACAAAGTTCGAAGTCTTTTGATCGCCGCTATCGAGACATCATGTTGATGCGACATCCTGAAGCGATGGAAGTGCACACGCTTGCACAACAGGCGAGTGAAACATCACCGCTCGATGCACTTCGAATTCTCGAAAGGGCGCAATTATCTGGGCGCTTTGGTGACCGAAACAAATCATTTGCAAATTTGGAGAAGATGTTGTTCCATCGTCACCAATCCGAGATTCGAACATCCGACCGACGTTATCTGCGCCACCTTCCACTCAAACCACTCGTCCTCGTCGATACCAACATCGTGATCGATGCACTGTATCAACGAATCCAGGAGAGGATTAATCGGTCAAGTCATTTTGAAGATTCAACCAATCAGCGTTCGCATTTTGCCGGCTATCTTTTGTACCTTGCAGCAAATGACAAAGTCGATTTGTGGTTACCAAAGGTCGTTCGAAGCGAGGTTGAAAATATTGCACGTTCAATCACTGATATTCGCTCAAGATTTGAGAATGCTCTTGTTGACAATGATGTTCTTGAATCAACCATTTCAACAGAGAACATGAAGGTCATCGTCGATGAAATCATCTCAGAATTTAGTACATGGACTGGAAACTCAGAGGACATTGAATCAGAGGCAGTTGGTGATGAAATCAAGACTTCAGTCGATGAATTCTTGACCCAACATGCAGAAATCTATGATGAATTAACGAAGATGCGTCAGCACTACCAAGGTAAGAATATCCGAACTGAGATCGATGGAAGGAAAATCTATCCACAAAATCCTGATCGGAAGATTATGCAATATGCAGCCGTCCTCTCAAATCTACCAATCGATAACGTTGGTTCAATTGTTGTTGCAACACATGATGGTGATTTCACCGTTGTTGCACGCGCATTTGAGGAACGATTCGGATTCGGAATTGCCAAGAACAGTCGTACACTGAAGCAGTGGTTGCGCGAAGCTTGAGCGTTATTCCCTTCCTGTTCAATCATCACATATGGGCGATGAGTGCTTCTCCAAAGGCTGAGCATGAAAGTAGGGTAGCATCGTCCATGAGGCGTTCAAAGTCGTACGTGACGGTCTTTGCACTGATGGCACCTTCCATTCCCTTGACGATCAAGTCAGCAGCTTCTCCCCATCCCATATGCCGTAGCATCATCTCTGCTGAGAGGATGAGTGAACCGGGATTGACCTTGTCCTGGCCAGCGTATTTTGGTGCAGTTCCATGCGTTGCCTCAAAGATTGAGATACCAGTATCATAGTTGATGTTTGCACCTGGTGCGATACCAATTCCGCCGACTTGAGCAGCGAGAGCATCAGAAATGTAGTCCCCATTTAGGTTCATGGTTGCGAGTACGCTGTATTCGGCAGGACGGGTGATAATTTGTTGAAGCATTGCATCCGCAATAACGTCCTTGATGATGATTTCATTCCCAGATATTGGATTCTTCATTGTGCACCAAGGTCCACCATCCAATTCAAGAGCACCGAATTCATCCTTCGCAAGTTGGTAGCCCCAATCACGGAAGCCACCTTCGGTGAATTTCATGATGTTCCCTTTGTGAACGAGCGTAACGCTGTCCTTGTCGTTGTCGATGGCATACTGAAGGGCTGCTCGAACGATTCGGTTCGTCCCTTCTTGGCTGATTGGTTTGATTCCGATACCTGATGTATTTGGGAATCGAATCTTGTCAACACCCATCTCATTGGTGAGGAAGTCAATGAGCTTCTTGACACCATCCGAACCAGCTTCCCATTCGATTCCAGCGTAGACATCTTCGCTGTTCTCTCTGAAGATGATCATGTCAACATCACCAGGTGATCTGACAGGTGATGGTGTTCCATCATACCATCGAACAGGCCGGACACAAGCAAAGAGGTCCAACTTTTGTCGCAGAGCAACATTCAGTGAACGGATACCTCCTCCAACAGGCGTGGTCAAGGGTCCTTTGATTGAAACTAGACCTGTACGCATTGCATCCAATGTAGCTTCTGGAAGCCACTCACCTGTTGCATTGAATGCTTTTTCTCCGGCAAGAACTTCATTCCAAGCGATGCTTTTTTGTCCACTGTATGCTTTTTCGACAGCAGCATCAACGACTGCAATCATGACAGGGCTGATATCAACACCAATTCCATCGCCTTCGATGTAGTGAATAATAGGATTGTTTGGGATGTGTAGTTTTCCATTTTGCATGACAACAGGTTCGCCGCTCATATCTCTCAAACTGTCCCACCCATAACCACTTGAAGAACCAACCGATGGACTCGTTTCTATGAGAGGTAGTGTACATTGGTCGAGCGGAACCAAACTCGACTGCAAAAACGAGCGTGGGCAATCGATTGATGTTGATTGGGAAGAAGGGCCATCTCCGATGCAAATCTTCTTGCAAATGATTGGTGCCTGTTCAATTGTTGATGTTGTAGTAGGTTTGAAAAACCGAGACTTTGGAAAAGTTTGGGTTGATTTGGATGCTGATCGGCGAGATGAATACCCGCGTTCTTTCACCAATGTGAGGATGGTCTATCATGTGGAAGGTGATGTTCCAGAAAAACTGGTTCGTCGAACCATCGAAAAGTCGCATGAGAAATATTGTTCCGTATCCAATTCCTTGAGTAAGGATGTTGAAATCTCATGGGATTTGATTCTTCACGAAAAGTAAGAACTCGTTCGCAACGATTGGATCGCCTGTTTGAAGGCAGTTTCAAGGAGATCGTACAAAGGCTTCCACTTTGAGGGAATATCTTGCTCTTCAATAAGGTCAAATTGACCAGATTGATGATTTGCTCGAACACATGGCCGGATATGTTGGTTACCTTGCAATTCGACAAGAAGCGAGAGCCGGTATTCATCATCGATGTGCGTAACTCGAGCAGAATTCATGTCGACGTTTTGGACACTTTCAGGGAATGCATTGTTTTCGCTGTTGGACTGTTGACGAATAGTGTGCTGGGCAAGAACTTGGAGTAATTCTGCGACAAGTTGTGGATCGATATCGGCCAATTCGTTTTCTTCTTCCAACAGTATGCTGTGCAATGGGTTCGATATGGCTTGTTCTTTCACTTGACTCCCGCCGAGTTCAGCAAAGATATCAACATCGTCAGCATCGAAATCTTGCGTAATTGCTTGTTCAAATTCCATGTTATCAATTAACAATTCAACATCGTCCACTTTTGAAGTATTGTTCACAATGCACCAACATGAAGGTTCAAATGGAGGCAATTTGTGGTTGGCTTGAGGGATAACGTTGCGAGCAATGTTGACGCTGGTTATCCTTGCATTTTTTCTTCCATTAGCAACATCTGCTCCGAATGGAATTGGAACATCTGCAGATGAGGGTTGTCTTTGTCATGGGGAAAAGAATGCAGATACTACTGTTCTTGTGACAGGTCTTCCAGAATTCTTTGAAGCCAATACGACATACAATTTCTCAATAGAGTTGACTTCAGACAACATTCCTGAAGCGGCTGGAAAGGCTGCTGGAGGTTTTCGTTTGTTGATTTCTGGAGGCATGATTGCCTTTGATGAGGATGAAGGATTGGTCCAGCCAAAAGATGACGGTTGGACGCATACTGAAGCAGGAAATGCATTACGCAAGTGGAATCTCTCATTCACAAGCCCTATGGACAATACCACATTTGTTGACTTTACAATCCACGGGAATGCAGTCAATGGAAACCAGGCTAGTACTGGCGACGAATGGAATCAATTGACCTTCCGTCTCCCAGGGGCTCTGTATGATGGTGAAATGCTTTCCAACCAATCAAATGAATTTGCACCAACGGATTATCTGCTTGGACTTGTTTCCTTACTTGCCTTGACGCTCATCTTGGCCATCACACTTCGTGATTGATCAATTCACAAACTCGATTGTACTGCTTCGAAGTGCTTTGAGTTGACGTCGTTCCGAAGAACCATGGATTTGTTCACTCTTGACCCCCGTTAGAACAAGCATGACGCGAATTTCATCATCGAGTTCTTCGTCTACAGCGGTACCCCAAATGATCTTTGCATGAGGCGAGATTCGTTCGGTAATAATTTGCGCACAACGCTCTGCTTCACCGAGCGTGAGATTGTTGCCACCAACGACGTTGATGAGTGCGCCTCGAGCATCACTGAAGTCGAGATCGAGCAATGGCGAGTGCAATGCTTCGAGGGTTGCTTCCTCAGCTCTTCCGGGACCTGATCCAGCACCAAGTCCAATCATTGCAACCCCAGCTCCAGAATGGATAACGGCCTTCAAATCTTCAAAGTCAAGATTGACCATTCCATCTCGAGTCAAGAGCTCAGTAACACCAATAATTGAACGGACAAGCAGTTCATCGCCTACACGGAATGCGCTTGCGAGAGGCAGATCCTTCACGCCCTCAATTTCCAACAAACGCTCATTTGGAATGACAAGAATGGTGTCACAATGTTCTCTCAAGCGTTCAAGACCCCATTCGGCATTTTCTCGTCGCGTAGCACCTTCGGATTGGAATGGATAAGTGACGACCGCGATGGTCATGGCCCCCTGTTCCTTTGCAAGACGAGCAATATGCCCTGCTGCACCTGTACCAGAACCACCGCCCATACCTGCTGCAATAATTGCAAGTTGTGTGTCTGTGGTTATGCCGCGTAGTGCCATTTCTGATTCCAATGCTGCAGCTTCACCTTTGGTTGGATCTCCACCAGCACCTCGGCCACGTGCCGTGCGCCCAATGAGGACTTTATGTTCAAGGGGGGACATCAGAAGTGCTTGTGCATCCGTGTTGATCGCATACCCCGTGACAAAGGAATTTTCAAACAATCCTTCGGCATCAAGACGGCCTACTGCGTTGCATCCAGCTCCACCCACTCCATACACACGAATTCGAGGCTGGAGGGATTCCAGAAGCGCACGCAACTCTTCGTCGGTTCCTTGTCCACTTGGCTGTGGCTCGAATTGTGGTACAACTTCATCATCGGAGAGTTCCAAAACTCGTTCAATCAAATGGCGCATGGGGCTTATCTTGGCCCAACCTAACTTGAATGTATTGCAACAATCATGCTTCCTGAAAGCGGTTTTTCAGGCGATGAATCAATCACGGAGACCTTCTTGCGTGACTTGGTAAACGCACTCGCCATCAGGTAGGTTTGGTGAGTCAACAAGTCGTGCAATACGTCGTCCACCCTTGGCTTTTCGCAGGTAGAGTCGGAATGTGGAAGCGTGAGCAAGAACGTGGCCACCAATTGGTTTGGTTGGATCTCCCCACATTGCATCAGGCTTGGAATGTACTTGATTTGTAACCAGGACAAGGGCGTTGTTGACATCTGCGAGTTGCTTGAGGTCCTTGAGATGGCGGTTTAGCTTCTGTTGTCGGTTTGCCAACATACCTCGTCCAATAAATTCTGCACGGAAATGGCTTGTCAATGAGTCGACAATTATCATCTTGACATTGAGGCCTTTGCTCATCCTTTTGATTTCTTCAGCGAGGAGCATTTGGTGAGCAGAGTTGTATGCTCTTGCTACGTGGATACGGCTCAAAACTGTGTCAGGATCGAGCCCGTGTCCGCGTGCCATCTGGGTGATTCGCTCTGGTCGGAAGGTATCTTCGGTATCGATGTAAAACACATCACCATCAAATCCACCGTCTTCGATGGGCATGGTACAGTTGACAGCAAGTTGATGCCCAATCTGGGTCTTTCCAGATCCAAATGCACCATAGACTTCGACAAGCGCTTGGGTTTCAAAACCGCCTCCAAGAAGGTCATCAATCGATTGAACCTTCGAGGAGAGTTTCTGGACTTCTCGACGTCGATCAAGAAGGGCTACACCAGAAACGAATCCACCAATGTTTGCCATTTTCTTTGCAGCGTTGATGATTTTACCAGCCACAGCTTCTCCGAGTTCTGCTTGTTCTGCAAGATCTGCAGGGGACATGACTGCGAGAGAGAGGAGTTCATCGAAACCAGCTTCGCGCAGTTTCTCTGCGGTTGCAGGGCCAACGCCGGGGAGGTCTTCGATTTTGACCTCGGGTACTTCTTCATCAGCAACATCCATTGGTATCACTTCATCCTCAGTCGGGACTTCATTCTTCTTACTTGTTGTCTTCTTCTTTGTTTTCGTGCTCATTGTATCACTCGAGTCAAACCAACGGCTGAGGGTATATCAAGCATCAAACGGGAGTACAATCCGAGAAAATGTAAAGTTTGGACGCAGTGATTACGCTTGCATGCGATTTTCACTTTTCATTCACTTTCAGAATTGTCTTCTTCAGTTTCATCGTTCGATTCGAACGGATTCGGTGACGATTCTTCTTGCTCGTAGAGAATATCCACCACGTGGTTGATGTTCACTCGATCGTTTCCTTGGTCGATGGTGACGGTCAAATCATGGATGCCCAAATCGGGGAAATTGAGGTCAAAGTCCCACGTACCTGATTGCCCATCTGGGATTTGCTGGGTGCTGGTGCCTTTGCTGTTTGAATCTGTGTCTGTGAGTTTCCAAGTAACAGTGACCGGACTTCCAGGTGTACCAAAAATACTCGGATTTTCAACAACAGAATCAACGATGACTTGCTTTGGACTTGACGCTTCGTTTCCCGGTGTTGTGTTGATTTCCATGGTGTCTGGATCCGCTGAATTTGCTTCACTCCACTCGATCGAATGTTCCACTCGTAGCATGACCGTTTGGTTTGCTGTGTTGTCGTTGATATCGGTTGCTGCTAAAATGACTGTATACATTCCATGAATTTGGTATTCGACATCGATGTTCGCTGATTCGGAGGCATCGATGCTGATTACTGGACGGCCATCACCAGGGTCGAGGGTGAAGGTTTCCAAACCATAATCCGATGTAGTCCGAGCAAAATCAAAACTGAACGTCACGCCGGTGAATGAAATCTGGGAACCACCAATAAAGGATTGCTGGATGGTTCCATTGGTTGCATCGTAATGCACGACCAGATCGATGAGGTTCTTTTCGCCGGAATCATCATTTCCGAAACAACCTGCAAGCATGGAACACATGAGAACGGTCGACAACAAGAGAACACGTATTCGTCCGCCCATGCTAATGGTTAGACGTCATCCTTGAAGAAGACAGTGCCGAAAGATGATGAAAAAATACCACATCGGTGGTTTCAAAGGGAAGGACTGTGGCGTTTGGCTCAGCGAGGTGGGGTAGTCTGGATATCCCGTCGGGCTCATAACCCGGAGATCGATGGTTCAAATCCATCCCTCGCTACCAACTATGAATATTGATAGTAATCATGTTTGGGCTGTAAAGAGTCCATTGCGGTCTGCAAGCGCAAATTCGCAGCTTGTACACCGTTGGCGATTTCATCGCATTCCTTTCGGATTCGGTTGGCCTGTTCTTGGCATGATGGGTCTTGGCGTGGACATGTTTCGAGTACAGCCAAAATCGGATCGATTTGACTTCCAGGCGCATGTTGTGGGCGAATGTAGTATGCACCGTTTTCCAAAATAACTGGACCTGCTGATTTGACCGCTGCTGCAAGCAAAGGAGCATGCTTTGTCTTCGCACCATCAACTTGACACAACGCAACGAGTGCTGCAATATTTCCGGGTGTGGCTTTGTTGGCTTTCATGAAGAACTTTCGAGCTTTACTGTTTTTTCCAGCCTTCATGCAAACGTGGCCAACGGTTCGAAAATCGTGTTCCATAGGCGTGAGTTTTCCTAATAGTTCGGGTGCATTTTGGAGGAGTATTTTCTCCAATTTCTTCCGCTCCCGAAGAAGAACAGAAGTCGCTTGCATTGCTAATTTGTGCTTGTTTCGTATCGAAAGGACTTGTGCGAGTATTCGCACACCTTTGACCAGGAGCGCTTGCGTCGCCCCATCCCGTTGCTTGTTGGCAAGCAACATCGATGTGAATTCACTGGCCATAACCTCAACCATTTCGTAACGTTCCTCTTCAAAATACCGAAGCATCTGCGCAAGTGTCTGATTTGGATCGGACATTCCAAACATAGGCTCGCCTCACTCCTCATTTGCAGTTGTCAATGTTGTTGTATCCACAACGCCATCAAGGGTTCGAATCTGTTGCAAGATAAGTTTTGACAACTCTGGAAAATCATCAACGCTAATCTTGCAATACGCGTCGTATTCTCCAAACAAAACCATGGCTTCTGAGACTTCAGGCATGGCGTTTAACATCATGACCACATTTCGTTCTCGCCCCGGCTCCGTAGAGATGAGGACAAGCGCTATTGCGGGCATGATGTATGATTTACAACCTCATGTTTAATTCTTCACGTCTTCTGGTTCACTCGAAGTGGGATGTGTCCAAGAGTCGTCGCATTGACCGGAACTCCCGGAACAGGAAAGTCAACACTGGCTGAAGCATTGGAACAACATGGTGTGAAAATCTTCCGTTTGGAGGAGATTGCCAGTGAGGTCAATGCGCTCTCAATCGAATCTGATGTCAACGTTGTTGAAACCCTAAAGCTCTCAGAATGGGTTTGGTCAGGCGACGAACCATGCATTATTGACGGACATCTTTCCCATTATTGTGCCATCGATGCAGCCATCGTCCTACGATGTGCACCAGATACATTACGTCAGCGACTCAAGCAACGCGATGGATATGGGCATGAAAAAATCGAATCAAATGTTGAATGGGAACTCATCGCTGGCACGTGGTCAGATTTGGTCAATCTCCATCCATGCACGAGCGTTCTTGAACTTGATACGACGAATCAATCCATTGATCTTGAGCGTGTTTTACAGTTTCTCGCAAATGGGGATGGCGATGGACAAGTCCAAGATGCAATTCACCGTGCGCAAGACTGGATGAATGTTTGAGATGTTGCCGAAAGCATATGACCCTTCTTCCCTTCGTCGACCTGATACAGATGGCTCTTGAACAACTCAGAAAACGGTGGGAATCCATTGCATCTCCACTCGTTTCTGGCTTGGGACGAACCAATCCAGCAGTGCTTACCTGGCTTGCCCTTCCAATAGGTGTCGCAGCAAGCTTTCTTGCATTTACGGCACCGAAAAGTGATACTGGAGCATTGATGCTCATCGGCGCAGCATTGCTCATCACGTTCTCGATGATTCTCGACGGTCTCGACGGGCAACTTGCTCGACAAACTGGACAAGTTACGCGCTGGGGCGATTATCTTGACCACACGCTCGATCGTCTTCTCGATGCAATGTGGGTTATTGCCATCGCTTCAAGTCCGGCATGGGTCGATGACCCTGTTCTCGGTTGGGCTGCCGCTTGGTTTACACTTCTTGGTTCGTACATGGGGACACAAGCCCAAGCTGTCAGTGGGGGTCGAAATTATCGTGGATTTTCACGAGCAGACCGCACCATCCTGACGATCGCAGCGCTTGCATTGACAGGAATCTTCTGGTTGATTGGCGTTCAAGATTACGCTTCTGCGCCGATTCCATTCGAGTATCTTGAAATGAATCCACTTTCCGTCATCGTCATCGTATCTGGACTTGGTGGAATCTATACGTTCTTCGTACGCTATACGCAAGCAAGGAAGGAAATCATTGCTTTGGATCAAGAGCAACCACTCGCCCAACCCAACCAAGACGAATCGGAATGAAAAGAGGGCGAAGAAATAGCATCTTTGTTTCGCACATTATGCGTTATACTCTTAACGGACGGCGGCGACGTATTACGTGATGGGTGCGAACGCGCAGAACCTTAGTCTCCAACCGAAGGCCGTCATCGTGGTCTTACTCATGATGTTGATGCTTGTCCCATTAACGCCAGTCGCCACTGCTGTTGATACGAACCCAGACAATTTGCAAGCGCAACACATTGCTGCTGTTTTTGATCCTGTTTCAGAAACGACGACCGTTACATGGCAAAACATTGACACCTACAACACGAATGTTCCAAATTATCATTCAGCGACCTACATTGTTCATCGCCACTCCGAGCCGATTACAACCTCGAACATCGATGACGCACAAGTTGTTGACTCGGTTATTGCATGCCAAGCGAACATCTATGTTCAGTATGCAAATTGTTTGAGTTCAGCAGGCGGGGGGCAGCATCCTGGACACAGTGTTGAGTATCTTGTCGACGCTGGAACCGATGATACATTCTACTACGCAGTCACCATCGAGTGGGATGATGATGGAACAACCGTTGTCCATCAAGAATTGGACCCAGATGTCTCATCCCTCACCATCGGTGTCGAAGAAGTGACGTCCCCAGTCGAGACTCCGTTGTATTTCCAAGCATCGTATTCGCTTGCCGATAGCGAAACAACGCTCACGTGGATTAACTACCACTCTCCCAATTTGCCGAATACGGATCCCGCTTTGCCAAACACAACCATTCTGATTTGGCGATCAACCGCTGAAATATCTCGCAGCAACGGTGGTCTGGTGTATCAAGGGCAAACGGTGGCGACCCTCATTGCAAACATCAGTTCCGACTTGGAGTCTTACGTTTATACCGTACCTCCAAACACGAACGAGGAAGCCTACTATGCCATCACCTATTTCATTCCAAACAAAACAGGACCGGGTGAAGACTTTGTCGACTTACGATTTTTGTCAGGTAATGCACTTACCCAACCAATCCTCGAGGACAATCGTCCACCGTCCCATGTCAGCGTTTTCTCTGTAGCAACAACGTCGGAAAATGATGGTACTGGCGAAACTACAGCAACTTGGTACGGCGTTCCAGGAGAGACAGGTGAACGATACGATATCTACGTTTCTGGAGCACCATTTACGTCGATTTACAATACGGGTGTAACCTTCCTTGGATCTGTGTATGAGGATCAACCACTTGAAGATTCAAACAGCCCATACACGTACACTCGACAACTCCCCATCGGAACACTCGGGTGGGCCTATTACTGTGTCGTCACCGTTGATGCCATCGGTTTGTTCGATGCTACAACAAGTGGAACGTCTTGTGATACCGTCGAGGAAGATGCCTTTAGCAACTGGGAGAAAGAACCGACCAACGTGTATGCTGAATTCATCGGTGACCGTACCGTTCGTGTGACGTGGAACGACCAACTTGGTGTTGAGGGGGAACGCTACCACATCTACTCGAGCCTAAGTCAAACCAATCCCCAACAATTTGCCACACAAACGACCTATCATGGATTTGTTAACGATAACATCGAAGTGTATGACATTGTCATTGGGCCTGATATTGTATCACCCTCTGGTGCACCACTTAGTTGGTACATTTATGTCACAAGTGAGGCACAATACATTCACGCCAACGGCTCTTACGAATATCTGGGTCTAAATCAAAACTCATTCGGGCCTATTCTAATCGATATTACGGCGCCCCTCCGAACGTCAATTGTGAACGATGAGAGCCGTGGTGATCTTGGAATCGTCGCCATGGAATGGGGCAATTTGCAAGAGTTGAATGAAACATACCAAATTTGGCGTCACAATGGAAACCCGTTCGAAGAATCCTCTCTCAGTTCGAGTGATGATGAGGGTTGGGAACTTGTCCTTGATGAGATTCAACCAGGACTTGACACCTCACCAACCGTCATTCGAAACGTTCCGATTCAACCCGATTCCGAACAAGATGCATACTATGCGGTGACCGTTTGCGATGAATTCAACAATTGCAATCTCGAGATTCTTGAAGGTATGACGGGCAATTCACGTCTTGTACGTGAGGACGCCAAGCCACCAACAGTCGGGATGGAATTGGTCGATGAAGAGGGTGTTCCATACACGAGCCCTTCATTGGTTCCCGGCCTTTACAAGGTGAAAATAGAATCGAGTGAACTTCTCTCAGTCCCTCCAGTGATCGAAGTATTCTCCACTGCAGGTTACAATGAGACAGGGGATGGTGCGGAGATGACACAGGTCAGCCTCAATCTCAACAACGATGAGAAAGGGCCAGAATATACCTACGAATTTAGAATCTCTGCTACCGAATCTGCAAGTGACCTCACGATTCGAATCACCCTTGTTGATGAGGCCGACAATCTAGGAATTATCACCGATACGTCCTACAAGATCGATGCAAAAACTCCCACCATCGCAGTCTATGCTCCTTCCCCTTCGTCAGAGGGTTCGAAGTATCTCTATGGAAACAAAATCAATCTGATGTTCGCTGCAGAAGACGATGTTCAAATCGCTGAACTCCAATATCGATTTACCTTCAACTATGGAGGTCTTACCGGTGTTACCAGCACATCTCCATGGGCCAATGCAGAGGGAGTTACCGATGTTGACGGAGATGGAACCTCACTCGTGAGTGACATGGAGTTTTCTGCAGGAACGTTTGATGCAGGTCAGCATGCAATTACTGTACGCGCACTTGATACAGCTGGAAACTCAAAGACGGCCCAAGTTGTCTTCGTTGTCGATTATTGCCGAAACAACCTCGAAGGAGAAACCGTGTGTACTTTCGAAGAAAATCTCAAACCAGAACCAGAACCAGAAGTTATTACACCATCAATGACCGAGCCACCGTATGTTTTGGTTTGGATCGCTCTTGTGGTGAACATCGTGATTTTCGTCGTTGCCTTGTTGATTGTACAAATTAGCCTGTCAGGGCCGAAAAAGAAGAAGAAGGGTGGAGACGATGATGAGGACGATGATTGGATGTCCGAATTTATCGGAACAACCCAAGAAGTTGACATGGATGACATCACAGGTACTGGTTCTGCAACACAGGCAAAACCAGAGGAAGAAAACAAATCAGAACCTGAACCTGAAGAAGAAGATGATCCGTTTGCGGTCAATGTTGTCCAGCGAAAGACACGTCGAAAGAAGAAGGTTGAGGAAGAAGAAGACGACGATGATGACGACGATGACCTTTCCTGGGCTGGACTCGACGATGACGACGATGATGATGATGACGATGATGATGACGATGATGATGACGACGAGGACGAGAAACCACGTAAGCGTCCAGTCCGTAAGCGACCTGCTCGAAAGGCTGCTCCAACTCGCAAGCGCCCAGTCCGCCGAAAGAAGAGCGATGATTGATCGGTAGGTGCAGTCAATGGCTGAACACGTTGAGCATCATCACTCCGTTCTTGATGCGTTTAATCCCCTTCAAAATCGACTGAACTGGCTTCTTCTTGCTGTTCCATTAACACTCTATTTTCAACATCAAGGCGATGTGGAGATGACATTTCTCTTCTCGATGATCGCCATTATGCCACTGGCGTTCCTCATGGGTCATGCAACAGAAGAGATTGCTCTGAGGGCTGGTGAGAATCTTGGAGGCTTGCTGAATGCAACATTTGGCAACGCAGTTGAAATCATCATTGCAAGTCTTGCGATTTGGACTGCAGCGCAACATGCTGACCAAGCTGATGTGATGATTCAGTTGGTCCAAGCGAGTTTGATTGGAAGCATCCTTGGTAATCTTCTCCTCGTTTTGGGATTGGCTTTGTTATGGGGTGGCTACAACCATCGAACGCAAACGTTCAATCAAGAAGCACTGTCAATGAACGGAAGTTTGCTCTTACTTGCAGTTCTTGCATTGATCATTCCAGCTGCTGCAGCACATACTGGTGCAGATTCGGACATCCTCAATTTGTCACGCTATGCATCCTTGGTTCTCTTAGCGATGTATGGATTGTCGCTCTTCTTCCAATTCAAGACCCACTCGCATCTGTTTGATGTTTCTTCAGAAACTGAGGAAAAAGAGGAGCCAAAGATGACGACAAAAGATGCTTGGATTCTTCTCATTCTTGCAACTGTCTTGGTCGGCTGGATGGCAGAAGTATTGGTTCACAGTGTTGACAAAGCAGCAGCTGGATGGGGCTTGCCAACACTGTTTATTGGCGTCATTCTTCTTCCATTCTTTGGAAATGCAGCAGAACACTTCACTGCTGTTCTAGTTGCAGGCAAAGACAAGATGGATCTTTCACTCGCTATCGCCATCGGTTCAAGCGTTCAAATCGCAGTGTTTGTTGCCCCATTGATGGTTCTCTTTGCTTGGGTCATGGGCGTATCGCTTTCTCTTGAGTTTGGTATTCTTGAAACGGCTGCAACATTCATGTCTGTACTCGTTGCAAACTTTATTCTCAACGATGGAAAAACCAACTGGCTTGAAGGCGTGATGTTGCTTGCCTGCTACGTTATTCTTGCGCTCTCATTCTTTGAGGTTTGATGATGTTGAGCAGATTCGATTCGAAAGGGAAAGCCGGTGCAGTGTTTGCTACTCTCGGCATTCTTCTTCTCATAGCAGGAATGATTGGCTACACGTTCACTGGAGAGATTGAAGATGTACCAACACCGACTGCAACCAATCAAGCCTTTTTTGCAGATGAACCACTCCCTGAGAACGTCCTATCACCGTTTGTAGCTGCAGAAGTGACCATCACCTGGGACCGAGATGATGTCTGGATCGGTTTGGTCGATGAAGACGAAAAGAAACGTTGTGAGGATGTTCCAACCTATTTTGCGAACGGTGTTGGTTGCGATGGGTCTTCGATCAAATTGGTTGCGGGTGATTCTGCAGCCTTAGCAAGTGATGGCTTTACGTGGGAAATGGAATCTGGTACCTACTTTGCTGCGCTTGGAGCAAAGGACAGTGGTATCCCCGCCGGTTCTGAAGTTCTTGTTGAGTATAGGGTCGATCTTGGTCACTCCTTATTGAGCCTCTTAATTTCGATTGGTGCAATTTTCATCGGTGCAGTACTGATGTATTACGGTCGAGAATGATCACTCAACACCGTCATAATACGAATAGACTGCTTCATCCAATTCGTTGATGATTTTGGATTCATTAAGCGTTAATGTTTCACCGTTCATCCTCAATGCTTGCCCATTGGCCCAAACATCGAGACAATCGCCTCCATTGTAGATGAGATTTGCTAAGTGACGATTGTTCGAACGACCGAGTGGTCGCATTCGAATGTCATCAAGATTCCAGGCGACCCAGTCTTGACTTCCTTTGGTTGCAATCTTGAAAATGTCTTGTGCAGGTAAGAGCGTTGAATCCCAATGATCGTGGCGTTGAACAAGGCTTGCAAGACGGGCTTCATGCAAGAGATTCAATCCATTACCACTCGATGCAGCACCATCCGTTCCGATACGAACATCGACCCCAGCATCTCGATATGGCGGGAACGAGAGTGTACCTCCACAAGCGAGTTTCATGTTTGATGAAGGGCAATGAACGGCTGTAACATCGTGTTCAGCCATCATTCGAATCTCGTTCTTTTTCACCCAAGAAGCATGCGCGAAGATGGTTCCTGGTTGAATGAAATCAATGGAATCAAGGTATTCAACAGGATACAATCCATTTGCATCTTTGCAATCTGCTACTTCTTTTCGGGTTTCACTAACGTGAATATGAAGACGTCCATTTCGACGTTGAGCAAGGTCGCTGGCTTGTTGCAACGTCTCTTGTGAACACAAGTAGACGGAATGTGTTGCAATCGCATATTGGACGAGATCATCATCACTGTTTTTTGAAAGAAGTTGATCAAGTTCAGCGAGTGCAGATTCTGCATCATCATGGGAGGGAAGTGCAGCATCACTCACGGGTCCGCCGATGAGGCCTCGAAGTCCAGCATTTGTCAGGACTTCACCTGTAACTGCAGGGAAGAAATACATGTCAGCTGCGAAGGTTGAACCCGTTCGAATCATTTCAGCTGCAGCAGCACTGGTTCCGATTCGGACGTAGTCTGGTGTAATGCGTGCTTCAGTTGGAAAAATAGCCTCATTGAGCCATCGATGAAGAGGATACCCGTCGCTAAAGTCACGTGCATTCAACTGCATAGCAAGGTGCGTATGCCAGTTCTGAAGGGAACGTGTGATAACGCGATTGGAACCATCGATCTCTTCGATAACATCTTCATCACCGTTTGAATTTGACCACGAACCATCGCTATGAAGCAGTACATCTCCGACCACTTTGTTGAAATGATCATCGTACAGGACGGTGTTGGTATAACGAACCGAAGTGTCATCGCCCATGATTGTGCCTGAAGATGCTTCTTCAAGAGCCTAGTGTTTGAATCGGTGGAATTATGACCGAACGTTCATGCCCTCAATTAGCGCCACTGTGGCTTAGTTGGTAGAGCGTCTGATTCGTAATCAGAAGGTCGGGAGTTCGAGTCTCCCCTGTGGCTCCTTATTCATCGTGGAGAATTGGTGTAATTTCCAATTGATATTGTTGTGCACTTACTTCGAGCGCATGAATTCCAGGAAGGGTTCTTCCTGCAATGTAATCCAAGCAAGCCCCACCGCCCGTTGAGACATGCCCCATCTTGTCGCTCATTCCACGCTGACTCACAAGCGTGGCTGTATGACCGCCTCCCATGAGTGCATAGCCGTTGGTTTCCGCACACGCACTCAACATCTCGATGGTTCCGAGTGCAAAATCAGGAAGTTCAAACACGCCTGCAGGACCGTTGAGAATGATTGTTCCTGCCTGTTTAATTCGAGTCGAAAGGGCGCGTATTGATTGTAAACCAAGATCAAACAATGGTGCATGAATTGGTAACTTCTCAACCTTCAAATCGATTCGATTTCCTTCAACATTGGCCGCCACATCAACGGGAAGAACAATGCTGTCTGCATAGGTTGCCAGCAGTGACTTTGCAGCATCAACCGTTGGCTCCCAAGCATCCTTCAATTCGTTCTTGAGGAATGTGACATTGTCTTCTCCAATATCGTGTCCAGAGAGATGAATTGCAAGATTTGCAACGCCTCCAGTGAGCCACACTTCGTCCGCAATCTTGTTGTTGAGCATGTTCAATGCAACATCGATGCTATCGTCAACCTTGATTCCACCAAGAACTGCAATGCATGGGCGAGCAGGCGATTCAAGTGCAAGATCGAGTTGACGAATCTCGTGGGCCATCAACTCGCCAGCAACACAAGGTAAGTGATGTGCGAACCCAACAATACTCGGTGAATTACGGTGTGCACATGCGAATGCATCGTTGACGAAGACATCGGCTACACTTGCCAAATCTTGAACCAGTTTTGTCTCAGAGAGTGCGAGTGAATCGCCCTTTGTTCCTGTTTCTTCAGGATCCATTCGAATGTTGTTGAGCATGAGGATATCGCCATTTTTCATCGCTTCAATAGCGCTCATCGCCTTCTCACCATGAATATCTTGAACCCATTTAATCGGTCGTCCCAAAAGACGCCCTAACTCACGGGCATGACCTAAGGTGCTGGTGAAATCGTTCTTTCCTGGTCGAGATTGATGGGCGATCAAGACCGTTTTTGCTTTGGACAATCGGTTGATTGTAGGAAGAATTGCACGAATGCGTGTATCATCAAGAAAGGCCTTCGTTGATGGATCCAATGGACTGTTGATATCGACGCGAACAAGGACGGTCTTGCCCTCGACGTTGATGTTGTCCAATGTTAGGACGTTCGCCATTGATTCTCCGACGAGCAGGGAGTTCTTGATTGCTGTTGTTTACTAAAACCCCTTCCAAAGGAAGGAATCAAAGAAATCATCGGCCAAACTCGAGCAATGATTGGAACCCACTAGTTGGTTCTAAAACGCGCGTCTGGAGCAGAACAAAAGCGCGAAAGGTGATAAGGCAACCAACGTTGTTGTACTTCATGGCAAAACGTTCCGAGGGCGATTCCTCGCTTGGAGGTGCTCGACAACGTGCGAGTACTGCAACGTCTGCCTTTGGTGTTTCAAAGCGAGAAAGTCATGATTCATCCACCTATTACAACAGTCGAATGAATGCAGATCTTGCCTCAAGTCGAGATGTTGGTCCTGCACAAGAACTTCCAGAACAGTTTGCAAATGTCGTTCTTGAGCAAGACGCTCGTTCTTTACCAATGCCCAATAATTGTGTGCAGTTGGTCGTTACATCACCACCTTACAATGCTTCGAAAGTTTACGATGACGATTTGTCGTTGCAAGAATATCTTCAGTTGCTCGAGGAAGTTTTCGCTGAATGTTATCGAGTCCTCTCTCCTGGTGGACGAATGGTTGTCAACGTCGCAAATCTTGGTCGTAAGCCGTACATTCCGCTTTCGACACACATCAACAACATCATGCTCAACATTGGCTTTTTGATGCGAGGAGAAATCATTTGGGATAAATCTGCAAGTGCTGGCTCTTCCTGTGCATGGGGTTCGTTCCAGAGTGCTTCCAATCCATGTTTACGAGACATTCATGAGTATTTGCTGGTCTTTTCTAAGGGTGATTACAAGATGCCACGTTCAAAGAAAGAACGAGAAAATGGGCGAATCGACACCATCGAGAAACAGGAATTCATCGATCATACAAAATCGATCTGGAGATTTGCGACCGAACGTGCAAGCAGAGTGAACCATCCTGCCCCGTTTCCAGTTGAACTTCCAAGACGATGCATCGAGTTGTACACCTTTGCTGGCGATGTTGTCCTTGATCCGTTCAATGGATCAGGAACGACGTGTGTTGCATCCAAACAAACAGGAAGGACCTACATTGGCGTTGATTTGTCCTCTGAATATTGTCGGATAGCAGAAGAACGCTTGGCACAAATAGAAGGATTTGAATTGACGCAAACCAAATCCGTCTCTTGATGGTTGCAACAAGCGTAGTGATTTTCAATAACAACGTTGGAGGTTTACCATGGGCGATTGGGATTCCACGATGTTATCTGGTCCCGAAGGCGAGGACTGGCGTGTGCCTGTATCAGAACTTGCATCGAGACTTGAACGGCTTGCACAAGCCCTACGGGTTGCTGCACTTCCAGGCGCATTGATTCAACACCCTGTTGATTTGTATTATTTCGCTGGAGGCCGTCAGGATGGTTCACTGTTCGTTCCTGCAGAAGGTACGGACGGTAACGGGCCAGTTTTCTTTGTTCGTCGCTCCCTCAAACGAGCACACTTTGAGGCAGGTGGTGATAATGCCCCGTTCCAACTCGAACCGTTCCCAAGACTTCGTGAATTTGCAGATGTACTCAAAGCGAGAGGCGCTTCAGGAGCTCCAGGCTTACAGTTTGGAGAACTTCCATCGTCCTTTGCACAACGGTTCTCCTCCGCTCTTTCATCACTGGGAGAATGCAAGGATGTCACTGGAATCATTCATCGTTTGAGAGAAGTCAAGTCGCCTTGGGAACAAGAGCAAATGGCTTACGGAGCAGAAGTCCAATATCGAATGTTTGAGGCTGTTTCTCAACTCGGAGGTGAAGGTGTATCGGAACTCGATCTTGTTGCCGCTGCTGAAGCCATCAGTCGTAGTGAAGGATTTGGTGGCCAAGTACAGATGCGACGGTTTCCATTGGAATGCAACCGAGGCGTCATCGTCTCGGGCCGTGCTGGAGGCGTTCCTTCGTTCTTTGATTCCGCAGTAGGTGGTTCTGGCCCTCATCCACTCGCTGGAATGGGATCTGGATTTAACAAGATTCGGCCACATGAGCCCGTACTTGTTGACCTTGTTCACGTCCATCGTGGGTATGTTGTCGATATGACTCGAATGTTCTCGCTCGGTTCGCTTTCACAAGAATGGCATCAACGTCTTGAAGATATGATCGCTGTCAAAGATACAGTTGTAGGTGTTCTCGATGAAGGTGGCTTGTGCAGTGATGCTTGGCTTGAAGGTCAAGCCCTTGCGCACGAACTTGGTCACGAAGAACACTTGATGGGGATGAAACCTGATCAATCGAAATTCCTCGGTCATTCCGTTGGATTGCAACTCGATGAATCGCCGGTTGTAGCAGCAGGTTTCGACCGCCCACTTCCAGTTGGTGGAACAATGGCGATTGAACCAAAATTGGTCTATGCTGAAGGAAGTATTGGTTCTGAAGATACATGGATTCGAGATGAAGAAGGCATGCGACCTGTTACTGCAGATGGTGCTTGGCCTTGGCTCACGGAATGGTAGCAAGCAATCATCTCGGTGCGTTCAAAGAGGTGAAAGCCGAGCGTGCCTTATGCCCGCAAAGCCATACGCTCCTAGCCACATCGGTTCCGTCGCCTCGACCTATACATCGATGCGTATTGCAGGTGCCGTCAAGGAGTCCCTTGTCAATCTGGTTTGTGAGGAATTGGACCGTCTTGTTCCGATGATGGAAGCAGCTACACTTGACAATGATGCGGAGCGAAAAACACTCGATGATGCGCAACGAACTCGATTGAATTACAATCGTACACGTGAGTTAATGATCGATCGAATTGAACATGTTGAATCGGTCGGTTCTGCTGCTGTCCAAGGTGGTATTGAGCATCTTGAGAAATTCCTCTCTCGTTTAATGCGACATTGCGAGGAAGCAGCAAGTCGAGATCGAGTATCGACGATCAAGCCACGACATCTTGAAATCGCTCTCCATTCGATTGGAAAGGGTGCAACAAATTCCGAGGAAGGGGATGAGGAACAACATGAAGAGGAAGGTATTGAAGTCCAAGGAGGAGGTATCATCACCATTACGCATGTCAAATCGATGGCAAGATCGCATGCGAAAATGGCAATCACCGATGAAGCCGCAGAAGATCTTCTCTTCACCTATGGAGACATGGTTTCGGAACTTGAATCCGATATACGAAAACATGCCAATCTTGGTCGAGACCCGATGTATTTCATTGATTCAGTCAATCGATTGAGTGCATTGATGGCGTTTGGATGGATTCGTCGAATGTTGATGAAGGCAGCCGATAATGCTCGAGAGCGTGGTTATTCTCGAATTGACATCGAACAAATTGTCCACATCGATCCGTTTGAATGAGTATGTTGCAAACCTCGATTCTCCTTTCTGCCTTGTTCGCAGGAATCGTAGCAACATTGGTGACGATTGCCATTGAACGGTTTGGAGGTCGAACTGGAGGCGTACTTGCAACCATTCCCACCACCATCGTTCCAGCAGCCTTAGGCATGTATAGTATTTCGAGTGAAACCGAGTTCGCACAATCGATGTCGATTGTCCCATTTGGAATGATGGTCAATGCGATTTTTCTTCTCGTTTGGATACATGCGCCTCAACGTTGGGGCTTGTCCTTGTTTGGAACAACCGTTCTATCGTTGCTGGTTTGGACACTGATTGGAAGCGTTGGACTTGTTACTTCAAGTCAGATTCAATCGTCAGGATTTGATGCATTTGCTTACGCATTAAGTGGTTTGGGGCTGCTCATCGCTCTTGGAATATGGGCTACATGGACGTCACGTCCAGCACCAAAGGGCCATCGTTCTGTTCGTCCAATGGTTCTTGTTCTTCGTGGCTCTGCTGCAGCCATCGCTATTGGAGTAGCAGTCTGGTTATCTGGACTGTCCTATCCGTTCATTTCTGGATTGATTAGTACGTTCCCTGCCATTTTCTTGACATCGATGATTGCACTATGGCTTGCTCAAGGCCAGGACGTGCCTCAAGGAGCTGCAGGTCCAATGATGCTTGGAGGGGCGAGTGTGGGCGTGTTTGCAGTTCTCGCAATCGTCTTGTTTCCAACGTTTGGACCGATTGCTGGCTCCATCATTACATGGCTTCTTTCCATCATTTGCTGGACGATTCCAGCCTACTTCTATCTCCAATGGCGTCAATCGTTGACAAGCCTCGACCAACGCTCAGAAGCAGGAACATCAACGATTTCGAATTGAAGTGAATTGACGCCTTTGACTTCAGCGAGGTGGCGACGTAGTGCGCGTGCATCGATGAGGCAACAGGGGCAATGAGGACGTGATGGCTGATAACGAATGTGAACGTCGCCTTCCTCTGAAATGTTGACCGCTTGAACGTACGATGATTCTGTGAGTGGCTTATCCATGTGCGGATCTTGCCAGCCACTCATCGCTTTGACCAAGCGACGCTGAAGTTTCTTCTGCAAACGATTCATTCTTTCTTCGCCTCATCAATCAGTGCCTCAGCATCAGGTAGTCGAAGATTCTCAAGTCGCCCTTCAGCTTCTTTCAATTCGGTTTGACATCGCTCAAGCAATTTTGAACCTTCTTCAAACCGTTCGAGTGTTGTTTCCAAATCCATACCTCCTCGTTCCAATTCGGCAACAATGGCTTCCAGTCGTCGTAGTGCATCTGAATAGGTCTCTTCGGTCATGTTTCTTCCTCGTGTTGTCGTATGTTGTCAATGTTTGCGTCAGCTTCACCATCCGCAAACTGGAGTGATACAGTCTGTCCTTTGCTCAGTTCAGAAACACTGGAAATAACCTTGCCTTTACCATCAACACCCATCA
The DNA here is from genome assembly GCA_002719815.1 of Methanobacteriota archaeon. Classification (GTDB taxonomy): domain Archaea; phylum Thermoplasmatota; class Poseidoniia; order Poseidoniales; family Poseidoniaceae; genus MGIIa-L2. The sequence goes on from PBET01000012.1 coordinate 38,220, forward strand.
TGTAGCCTCGTTCGAGGACGCGTTTTGGATGCGATATTTGCAAGGCATTTCCAAGGACTGCAAGGCGCTGTTTGTTAAATTGGAGCGCTGCAGTTGTATGCTGATGGAGGTCGTTGCCGAGTCGTTCGAGATGACGTACCGCTTCTGACACGCCTTTGCTTGGAGCAAGTTGAAGCCGCAGTGTGAGTTGCTGAAGTCGCTGACGCGTATCGTTGAACTGTCGTAATGTGCCTTGCAACATTCGATCCTCACAATCGAGAAGATAGGCAAGATGGTCGTCCACCAATGGTACGCAACATTCGACAGCATGACTTGGTGTTGAGGCACGAACATCGGCAACGAGATCACTGACTAAAATGTCGGATTCGTGTCCGACTGCTGATATGACCGGCATCGGCATAGCAACGATGGAACGTGCAACCGCTTCAAGATTGAATGCCCATAGGTCTTCAGGTGATCCGCCACCTCGTCCTACGATGACGACATCACAAGGCGGAATCTTGAGCGAAGAAGCGATATGTTCCCGATTGAGTTCTCGTGCAACTGCAAGTCCGCGTACGATTTCTTCAACCGCTCTTTCACCTTGAACGGTAACGCCAACCACGGTTGTTCGAATTCCAGGCCACCTTGATTGCGACAATTGAAGCATATCTGCGAGAGCAGCTGAATCCTTTCCTGTTACAATGACAAGGTGCTTTGGAAAGGAAGGAAGCGATTTTCGTGGTCGGTCGAGAACGCCTTCCTGACGAAGTTGAAGCAGAAGTTTCTGCTTCTGTTGTTCCAGAGCGCCAATCGTTTGAATGCGTTCAATGCGTTCAACAACAATCTGCAATTGACCACGAGCAGGATAGAGGTCGACACTTCCGATGACAAGTACTTCTTGACCGTCTTTGATACCATCAGGGATTCGACAGCGTCCTTTCCAAATGACTGCACTTATTTGACCACCATCATCTCGAAGACTGAAGTATGTATGGCCGGAAGCATAGGGTTTCCATTGACTGATTTCACCCTTGAGCAAACAATGCTGGTTGCGATCGTCCGAGCGCAGTCTTGCGCGTAATGCTTGGACAAACTTGCCAACAGGGGTTGGTTCAATTTCGTCCATGTTTGTTCTTGATGTCTAAGGTTCTTGAACTCAACTCAAGGGTCGTTCATGCGTCGATGAAAGGCTTGACGCTTCTCGACTTCTTCGAATTTCTTCTTGAGTTTTCGTACGAGGAAGCGTCCAGCAATGTACAATGCAACTGCATTGATGACGAGAAGGACCCATTCGATACCTCCCCATTCCTCAAACATTCATTCACCTCAAAGTGGGGGTCGAACATCGATGTCAACATCGCCGGATGGACAACCGATACAACCGAGTCGTGCCTGTTCCTCTACCATGTCTTCATCGAGACCTGGTGGAAGTTCTTCAGGAAGTGGAACATCGCCCTTGAGGAGCGTAATCATACAAGTTCCACACGTACCCGATGTGCAGTTGGTAGGGATGACGACGCCTGCTGTTTCTGCCAATTCGGCAAGAGGGACATCTGGCTCGACAATCGCTTGCCCAAGCAGTCGGACGCCACGGAAGAATCGAACCACGGCAGGTTGAGTGATGGTTCCACCTCAACGGCCTGGCTTGTTTCGAGTCCATCGACCCGTTTGCTTGTTGAAGAACAGTCCTGCCTTCTTCATCCACTTGTTGAACTTGGTTGCTCCAGCACCTGTACGGAGGATGAAGTCTTCTCGGTCTTCTTGTGCTTGGATGTAGCCTTTGACTGCAAGGGTTTGGTCAATCCAATCGTTGATGTCCATGAGTCCCCCGCTGAGGCCACTCGATTCGATCTCAGCACTGATGAGGTCAGCCGTAGCACCTGTTGCTTCGAGATCCTTTCGGAGTTGTTCATTGACATCTGCAAAGCCCATGTTCGCAGGTTTCGGTGGAACGGGATTGCGTGGAGGTTTATCGACATCGATGGTGATTCGAGTGCCGTTCTCGAGTCGAGTGTTGACCATGTCACTCAATGATGGTGTAAAACTGGTCTCGCACTCCCAGCAAATCAGAGCGTACTCTTCGCTTCGATCCATATCTCTGGCTTGGCGAGGATCCATCTCCTCCCCACATTCTGGGCAAGCATGGAAGATGAGCGCAGGAACGTGCTTGCGACGGAAATCGACGATGTCCTGCGGGGTGCCTTCCAACTCGAGCATTTCATGGTCACGAGCAGCTTCAAGACCACGGGTTTCGAGTTGATCTCGAATCTTGACCTTCTGGTCATCTTTTCCTTCGTCATCAAGACTGTTCTCAAGTTTTACAATCAACTCAACCGTTTTACCAAGACGATTCATGATGAGTTTTTTGTCCTTGAATGCTGTGACTTTTGCGAGTTTGATACGTTCCTTTTGTTCAGCAAGTTCGCTGAGTACGTCCTTTTGCTTACGCTTAAATCGCATCTCTTCGATACGGCTTTCCTGCTTTCGATCAGGAGCGAGGACCTTGGTGAGGAAACGTTCCTTTCCGTGACTTTGTGGGCCAGCGGTGATGATGCTGATGACACCTTCAGCGATATCTTGCTTGAGCCCATAATTTTCAACAAGTTTCTCGGCATCGATTTTCTTGAGGTCGCCAATTTTGAGTCCTGCATCAGCGAGCAGTTGAGCGGTTGAGTCGTCAATTCCTCGACGTAGTAGTGCAAGGTAGGTGTCTTTCTTTGCCATATCATCCCCTCCGACAATGTCAGCCGAGGGGACCTTCCTAAGAAAACCCTCCCCCGCCTTTGTTTACTCTTGAACATCACTTCGAGCCTTTTTCAACCTTCCTTGCAAGTTCAATCCAATCGTCCAACGCTAATTCTTCAGGACGGGCATTCAACATCTCCAAATCTTGAATGGATTCGATGGCCTCTTTCCAGCGTTGCGTATGCCAACCGTTGATTCGAGAAAGACGTCGAGGAGCGCGCTTGAACGTCGATCGTATCTTCTTTCTTCGTTGTTCGAAGGCGAGATGGATCATTTGTCGTACGAGCCGCTTATCAACGTGAAACTCCCGGTCATGTGGGCGCAGTTCAATGACTTGTGATTGAACAGCTGGCTGTGGACTGAAGTAGTGAGGGGCGACGATGTGATGCTCTTCAACATCCCAATCCAAGGCGACCGTCATACCAAGTGAACCAACATCTGCGGGGTGGTTCATTGAGAGCCGTTGACCAAATTCAAGTTGAACCATGAGAACAACGTGCGTTAAGGCATCGGTTTGTTCCTTTAGATGACGCGTGAGTTTCTCGATGAGTGGTGATGAGATTTGGTAGGGAATGTTGGCGACGACTTTGGTAATGTCGTTTGGCCAAGATGCTGTTAATGCATCATCATGATGGAGAATGAACTGTTTGCTATGTTGTTCTCCTCGAAAGATTTCATCGAGATGGAGAACGGGGGCATCATCAAGTTCGATTGCAGTGACTCGTGCACCGGTTGCAAGCAGGTGTTGTGTAAGCGTACCCGGGCCTGGTCCGATTTCGAGAACGTGATCGTCCTTGGTGATTTGTGCAATCTTCACCATGCGTTGAAGCATCTCATCATCGATGAGGAAATGCTGACCCAAATCCGTATTGGGGGGTTGATAGGCCCGTAGACGATCGACCAAATCACGTGCAGATTTCATGCACTCACCGGGAACAGGTGGTCGATGAGACGAGGTTGAAGCGTTCGATCTTCAACTTCTGAGAAAAATCTTCGAGCAAGAAGTTCGGCAGAATCAATACCACACTTTTCATTCAATTCTTCCATTGATGCAAAACCAGAAGATCCTCTCAATTCAGCCATTTGGAGTGCTTTCTTATTGCCAATGCCTGCAAGCAATTCAAAGGCATGTTGCTTGAGTGAAAGGTTGCCTGCTTTGTTGAAAAATGCATCAACAAAGTGTTTTCCATGTTCTTCAACGAACAACTGAATGATGAGAGGAAAATCCAATTTTGCTGAATTTGACATCTTATCCATTCGCGCACCGCCCAAGATGGAACCTTCTGGTGAACCCTTGCCATCGCCACCAACATAGATGCGCATGCTTGGCAGAAGTGCCTCATCGGATTCGATGGCGATTCTGCACGGTATCACCGTATCTTCGGTAAATCCAGTTACAACACCTTCCGCAACATTATGTTCCACAACTCGAACCCATTTTGCATCGTAAAGTGGTTGACCATCACGTCGTCGTTGTTGAGGGCGTTGATTGCCTCGATTGTTTCGACGTTGCGGTTGCCGTTGTTGACGACGAGGTTGTTGCTCAGGCTTCTTCTGAGGTTGAGGGATTTCCTTACGACCTGTCGCAGGAGGCGGCATGGACGTGTCGACGCTTGGCTTCGACTTGTTGAATTTACGAGGGGTATAATCACGGCCTGGGCGGCTCATGGCAATCACTTCCAGTTATGTGGTTCATTCCATGCCAACGTGTTGTCGAACAAGTTCGAGAACAGTGTTGATGTCTCCATCATCGATGGAAGCGCGTCGACTTGCCATAACGGCTTTGACCTCAATCGCACTCAATGGCATGAGTTCTGCGAGTTTTGCAGCGAGTTCAGGATACTTCTCAAAAGCATCAAGTTCAGCAATCGCATCCTTCAATTCAGCGAAGACAGTAGCATCGGTTGGATAGCCATTGCGGTTGTTGCTCGCAGCCCATTCAGCATGGAAAAGAGCAGCACGTTGTTCGTAAGTCAAATCTTTTCGACGTTCCTGAGCACCCATCAAAAGGTCTCGAACGGTGGCAAAATCAACGATTTTTTCTTCTTCAGTCATGATCATCACTCAAGAGGGCGGAGGTGTTCTGGACGTGCAATAACGGTCTTTTGCATGTTACCATCTTTGACGGAAACGACCCAAGCAACACCTTGTCGCTTCTGGATGAATCCTGTACGTCCGTGGAATCGGCGGTGAGGCATACCCATTTGTTGGCTACCGTCCAAGACGATTGCAACGCGGTCACCTTCCTCGTAGTTGTGCATAATGCGATTGATGTATGTTCGAGAACGGTCTTTTCGTCGTCGACGAAGGATGCTTCGTGTCCCTACTCGTTGTCCCTTGGATCGCTTCATTTTAGTGACCTCCACGGTTCGAAATTTGCATTACGCTGATTCGAGGCATCTCTGCGACCTACCCACTGCATATAAGCACCGCGATGAATCAAGTCCACTCAATCAGCGTGAATATCACCAACATCAAGCCATTCAACAGTGCACTTTGCCTTGATGAGCGAAGCGATGGAGGGCTGTGTTCGACCATCGTCACCATGAATGGTTTCTTTGACGTACGTTCCTGATTCACAACGAAGTGTAAACTCGACAGATATTTCGCCAGAATCACTGACTTCGACGTTGGCATCCCGCGTCTCGATAACTTTGCGTCGTCGAACAAGATCTGCTCGTCGATGAGCGACACGCTCTGGTGTTCGTTGAGCAAGATTCACACCTTCCAATTTGTCAATGATTTCGAGGATGGTTGCTTCATCCGGAAGAGGGAGGAACTCGACGGGTTCTGGATTGGTGGCGAGGAGGTTTGCGATAAGGTCCGCTTTCACGCCTTTTTCTGAACAGTTTCGTTCGATGCACAATTCAACCAGTTCGGCCTTTTTCATTTTCTTGAGTTCTGATTCATCGAGAATTGAAACTTCGACTCGTTCAAGCGGTTTCTTTGGATTGTCTTTCTTGTCCCCTCGGCGACGGTGTTTACGACGGCCTCTGCCGCGTTTCTGAACGTCTTCTTCAGTGAGATCAAGCGGTGCTGTGAGTACATCGAGCTCTGGTTTTGACAGTGGCTCAACAAGGAAACGAATTGTGTAGGATTTCTCAGCGGGCGTATCCTTGACGCGAACAACTTCGCTACGATTGGATCTGCGTACATCGGTGATTTCAATCGAACCGTCTGCCTGTTCGTTGACCAGGTTCATGGCAGCATCATAGTCGATATCCCAGCGTTTTGGCTCCTTAATTTCCAATACGAATGGACGTCCTCGNCCAAGGCATCGAACGTCAATATCTTCTCGACCCATACCGTGGAATGCNTGTTCGCGTCCTTCGAACATTTCNATGATTGGATTGCCGATGAGATCTTGAACGCTCGAAGCATATTGTTGTCCTGTATAGTTACATTTGGCACAACCTCGCCCCTTGCAAGCACGACAAGGCCAGCGCGTTTGGGGAATGCCTCGTTCGTGTTTCTTGTAACGCCCGTAAATGTATGCACTGCGAACATCGAGCGTGACGGTGAGTGTGAGTACATCGATGAGAGCGAGGATGTCTGGTTTATCGTTCACGATGGTGACGTCCTTCAATCGTTCATTCAGCATGGTCGAGATGGTCTTGACCAAGGAAGGTTTCAGTGCATCTGAACCACCAGCAGCGTATTGCTTACGAATGCCTTCTTCATGCTCGATTTGATCTTTTGGAAAGCGCGCACCAATCTGTAATTTTTCAATATCATAGCCTTGAAGCGAATCCTCGATAACATCAGCAAGAAGTTCGGCCTCTTCGAAGAGATTTTCACAGAATGGACACAATGGTATTTCTTCTCGAATGTTGATGAGGCGCTGATTACCTTCGCAGATTGATTCTCGAATTTGACGCCCCGATTCTTCATTGCTTTGTTGAAAAGAACGTTTCCCTCCCAGTCGACCTAGGCAGTGATCGCAGGCCCCCATACGAACAAGGTGTTTCAACCCAGCCGGCGATGGAGCACGAGGAATTTCTTCTGTATGTTCCTCAAGTTGTTCCGGTTCTTCGAGATGTTCTTCCTGAACGTCTAATTCCTGGGCATCATCCCAGAGTGAGTAATCTGTTGAACCGAAGCCAGAGTTGGCATATTTCATCCAATCTTCTTCATCATCGTGTGTGGGTTCATCGACCATTGTTTCACCTACCGCCGGTGGGACAACCCATTCGACCGCAACAGGCCGTCAGCGATATCCTTCAAGAAGACACCGCTATTCTTCCTCTTCTGANTTTGATGATGTTAATTGATGTAGGATGCCCAAGGCTGCTGTTGTAAGAACAAGACTTGCAATCAACGACAGGAAGATCATCGCAGCAGAAAAGATCCCGAAGTTACTGAAAAGCCCCATCGGAGATAGAGCGATGACAGAAAATCCAGCAATATCAGAGGCAGCACTTCCGATGAGTGCAAGACTACAGGCACCACCAACTGCATGCAATGCCTGCTTGTGGGACTCTCCTTTCTCACGACTTTCTCGATACCGTTCCGTAACGTGGATACAATAGTCAATCCCGACACCTAACGAGATGGTTGCAATAGTGACCGTCACGATATTCAGGCTTGCACCAGAGACTTCCATCAATCCATACAACCAGACAACGACCAAGAGAATCGGCCCAAGTGTGACGAGGGCTTGTTTAATCGAGCGGAAACCGATGGCGAGTGAAACAAAGACGAAGAGCGATCCAAGGACAAGAGACGATTGCATTTCATCCTGCATTTCGGTGGAAGCAACGTAACGCGTGACAGGTCGTCCTGTCGTCATGACCCATGTCAATGGTTTTTCTTCTGTTGGTGCAGTTCCTGAGGCTTCTTGCGTACCTGTTGACAGATTGGTGAACACTTCGAGATCTCGCCATAATTTGTCCATTGCAGGAGCGAGACTTGGGAAATCTTCTGGGCCAGTGATTCCGAAGCGAATCAGCATGTGTTCGTATTCAGCAGGGTCTCCATTGATATCGAGCCACGGTTTTGTTGGGTCTAATTCAACCGTTGGCATGATGTAGAGGCTGACAATACTCGATGGGATCGAAGGAATCGGACCGATTCCNGGAACACCCTCCAGCGTTAGGAAACCAAACATGAATGCGAGACAATCGCGATCATCGGTATCGATGAACCCGATTTGTGTTGTATTGCAACCAACTCCATTGCCTTCAACATCTGGATTCCAACCACGTGCTCGGAACGGTTCGTCGTCAAGGACCATTGAGCCTTGTGCGGCGAAGACCAACTCATCGAGTGCGAGGAGGTCGATGTTACCATCAGGNGTTTTCGTGATCTTTTCTGGAATCCCATCTTCTGGCGTGTTCATCCGTTGTCGTAACTCCTCAATACCTGCATAGACTCTCGGATCGAGAACATCACCTTCGATTAGCAACATCGCCGGCTCACCTTCATCTGAGAAACGCTCATTGACGATGTTCACGCCCTGAGCAAAATCAGAGGATTCGTCGAGGAAATCTTCGACTGCAAAATCCCCTTCAAGATTGGACATAGCAATGCTTGCTGGAACGGTGATGAGTAATGCGAGGACTGCAATGACAATTGAATTCTTGAATCGTCCACTTTGAATGGTCAAACCACGAAGCCATCGTTCTGGAACAAGGTGGGTGATGTTTCTCTCTTTGATGGATTCTCCCTTTCGCTTCTCCAGCCATTCATCGAAACTCATTCGTAGCAACGGAACCCATAGGCCTGTCAATAGGAATGCAGCAAGGATGCCCATCGCAGCTTCAATTCCGAAACTGCGTAAAGCAGCAATATCGGAGAAGAGGTTTGCAGAGAAGGCAGCCATGGTTGTAATCGATGTGAGCATGATTGCTCGACCAACTCGAGTCAGCGTAATGGTGCCAGATTCTGAGGCGCCCTTGCCGAGTTTGCGTTCCTCTTTGTATCGATGCAAGGCATGGAGGGAATCATCGATGCCTAGAGCGAGAACTAAGATTGGCAGTAGATTTGAGAACTGAGAACGAGCGATGATGTCCCATCCAAAGAAACCGGTAAGATTGGAGATGTGGCCGATGAATCCTTGCATCCACAACAAGGCTCCACCAAGGGCAACAACGACGATGGCGACATCGCTCAATCGCCGTAAACTTACATACAGTAAGCCAAGAATAATCAGGCCCATGAGGGCGATGAGTCCAGTTGATGACTGCAATTCTCGGTTGACTTCGACATTGACNCCNTGTCCNACGAGAAGTGTCAATGAGGCTCGGTCATGTGATCGAAGATGCCCTTCGAGATCCATGTAGGTCCATTCGACCGAACATCCAGCACCTTCGTCCTCTTTCAAGTCAACACAGTACTCTTCCGAATATTGTGGGGGATGGAGGACGAGTTCATTGTTTGCAAGTCGATAGCCACCGATGATCAACCCATCATCCGAGGTTCGGATTGATTTCTCTTGCTTTGCATCTTTCCAGACAATTTCCCATCCGCTTTCTTCGAGTGAAGCGCGGTCGAGTTGGACCAACAGCCAAGATGCTGAACCACTCCATCGGCCGTACCCATCCACTTCATTCTGCCAGTTTCCTTCCGAATCAAGCGACCCTCCAATCGGGCCTTGTTGGATTGAATTTGAGTCAGCAACAAAACCACGATCGAGTGAAATCCAACGCAGGAAGTCGTTGTTGCTNCCTTCCGCCATNCGTGCAGCAGCCATGTCGATGTGGGCTTGTGTAACGTTCACATCATCGAAACTTAGACAATCGAGGGGGAAGCAATCGGTCCAATTTGTCGGAGCTGGTTTTGGAACACCAAGCGGCGATAGACCAGGTTGCGTCAGAATGGACGTATTGTTCATGAATCCACGGAAGATGTCAGCAAGCGACATGACGCCGGTTGTCTGATGTCCTGTCACTTCGTTGACCAATGGTTTGAGCGATTGTCCGAGTGGATGTTCTTCAACGAGTTTTGCTTTTTGATCAATTTCCTTGAGAATCGTGAGGTTGAGGATTCCACCATCTGGTTCAGCAATTCCGCCCCATGGTTCTCCAGCATCAATGATTTGGTCGACCGATGGAACTTGCGTGTAATCCGGCGTACCTCCATCGATGGTTGATGCTGGCTCCCATGTGCTCAAATCCTCAACTTCGGTAGGATCTCGAACGGAGACCACGAACCCAAGAATGATTTCACTGGTTGGAAATTCAGTATCGATGATGCTTTGNGCCGTCAATTCTGGCGATTCCATCTCATAGGATTCCATATCGATTGGCTGAAGCGCAGTTAGGGCGCCAGGAATCATGAAAATTGTAAGGATGAATACGGCAATATGGACACGCTTACGATGAGCAACCATGCTCTCCGAAAACCTCGCAAAACGAGTGCCCATGTTGTGAGGGATGGCTATTCCTTCATGAATGAATGTTTTTCAATCAGAAAGAAAATCGACTTTATTCTTTCCAATTTCCATGGAAATTTTCTGCATTGTCAACACGAATAAACAAGTCAAGAGAAGACCATGCAAGGCTGTTAAACCCAGATGCCATTCCATCAGGGCCACCCGCTTTTGCGGTCATGAATTCGAATGTATCCGAGGGTGAATGCCATTCTTGCCAGAATGAAATATCTCCTCCAGGACTGAAGAAATTGAAGGTTGGGTAGCCAGCAGAGAAAAAGGAGCAATGATCTGAAGAACATGACTCTGCCTTCTGCCACATAATCGGATTTCCTTCCGTTGGCTGGTATGCCAGATTTTCGTCGATTGTTTCCGTGACCCAGTCATACATTCGATCCATGTTCTCATCGCTTGCACCTGCGATACTAATACTCCAATCGTATTTTGTGGGTTCAAAAATATCGCCAGTTAAAGGATCGATGAGCGGTTCAGTCAGTGGAGTAATTGGGTAATTGAGAGAAACCATATCGAAATTCATGTAGGTTCGAACGGAGACATTCTCTGGAAGATTTGCAACGTATGCGAGTGAGCCGAGCAGCCCTTCTTCTTCACAAGCCCACAAAGCAGCGACAACGGTGTGATCAAACTCCATTTGTGCAAGTGCTTGTCCAACTTCCAATGAAACGGTCGAGCCTGATGTATCATCGTTCGCTCCCTCGTTTGTTCCTCCTCCTGGAGGCGTGAACATGTATGCAATGTCGAAATGACCTCCGATGACGATGTATTCATCGGGATTGACTCGGCCCCAATTGTAACCTACGATGTTCAATTGGTCTGGATCGTCAGGATATTGCGTAATTTCGACATGGTCAAAGCCCATTTCCCACATCATTTCTTCAGCCTTTTCTGCTGCTGCCTGATATGCAGCTCCTCCTTCGTGAAGCGATGCACTTGCACACCATCGGTTGTTGTAATCGGTCGTAAGCATATCGATGGTTTCGTAGGCTCGACGACCATCGACGACCATGTATTCGTCGCTGTCTGTAAGTGGTAGCGTTGCATTCCATACTTCGTCACCGGATGTGATCGTGAGAACAATATCATTCCGTTCTGAATCAAGAACAAGGAAAGTAAGGCTTGTTTGAGATGCTCCAAAGGTCATCTCAACATCATCTCGAAGTACACCGTAATCATCCATAAAATAGAACCCTGGGCTTCGATTCATCGTCCAATCAAGATCGGATGCAACCTCGATTGTGAAGTATTGGCCTCGAAGGACCGATTCAGGTGCTACAACTGCAAATTCCGATGGTTGGACCGATTCGACTTCTTCTCCAAAACATCCACTGAACATCGCAAGGACGATGGTAGCGGCAAGGAAGATAGGACGCATCGATAGATGGGTTCGTGCGCTTGGATATAGCGATTCGCATCTTGAATGAACTACGAATCATTCAGCATCTTCGGTTGGAAGGCCTTCAGCAGACCAACCTCTCGTTCCACCTTCAAGGATTGTAACATTGGTGAATCCGTATTCTGCAAGAACACTTGCTGCGATGGATGCTTGGCCACCGCCTGCACACGTGAGGACAATCGATTGATCAGTTGATTGGAACGTCTCCTTGTCATGGAAAGCACTTTGTGGATCTCCCTTGTAGAACAATGTGCCAAGTGAGATGTTCTTTGCACCTGGAATGATGCCTTCGCCGAGGGCATTCGCATCTCGAACATCGACAACTGTGACCGCTTCGTCTGCGTCGATTTTTTCCTTCAACTCTGTAGGGGTAATGGTCCCATGGTTCGCTTTTCCTTCGGCTACTCTGTCGCTAAATGACTTGGTCATACAACNGCCATCGATGGCTCCTACTTCAATTCATTCACAAGTGCATCTGCGAGTCGTTCGTACTGCTCGATTGAATTGTACAATTGTGCAGATATCCTCAGGTAACGGCCCTTAGGAGAAGGCCATGACCAAACTGGAACTTGGATGTTGTACTTTTCAGAGAGAATATGATGCAACGGGTCAGGTTCGTGCATTTTTTCTTTCTCTGGAATGTTTCCTGGTAGTTGAATCGTTGAGATACAGGCAACCATTTCGTCTGGACAAGGAGGTTGAATTCCTAATCGCTCGCAAAGGACATTACGGCCTTGAATGGCAAGATCATGATTGTGTTGCATAATGCTATTCCATCCTCCATCGATTAGGTCAGCCATACCTTCGATAACCGCTGGAATACTGCACCATCCAGAGATGTCTTGCGTACCTGTCCAATCGAATTCATGTCGAAATCGGGTTGTATCGCCAAGTGGGAAGGTATGTCCGTGACTGATGGTCAATGGCTGAATCTTTGNTTGCTTGTCCTCTCGAACATAGAGGAATGCACTTCCTTTCGGGGCACAAAGCCATTTGTGACAGTTGCTTGTCACATACGAAGCACCCAATTGTCCTAGATCGAGTGGAATCATTCCGATTCCATGGGCAGCATCAAGAAGGACTTCAACGCCTTTCCCTTCGAAAAATTCAGTCAACGCTTCAAACGGCATTNTCAGTCCAGTTGGACTTGTGACCGTATCGATCATCACCAACTTTGTTCGTTCAGAACATGCTGATTTCATCAATTCAACAACCGTTTGAGGGCCATCGATTGGAAATGGAATGGCGACTTCGACAACCTTTGCACCCCATNTCTTTGCAACAAAATCGATGCTATTTCGACACGCTTGGTAGGCGTGATTTGGGACAAGAATCTCGTCACCTCGTTCAAAACGCAATGACCGAAGAATTGTGTTGACACCAGAGGTTGCATTGGAAACGAAGGCCAAATCATCCGGAGAACAATTCAGGAATGTCCCCAACGATGCTCTTGCTTTTACGAGAAGGTCCGGCATCAATTCCTCAAAGAAGCGTACAGGCTCACGCTCCATCAAATCCTGCCACTTGCGTTGTTCTTCAATCACAAAATTCGGACATGCTCCAAACGAGCCATGATTGAGAAAAATTCGCTCTTTCTCAAGTGTCCACAAATCACGTAGATTGCTCGACATACNGTCTCTTTCAATCGTCTTTTCGAGCGAGAACAAATCCTGCACCAAGGAGCGCGATGATTGTTACGGCTGCGCCAAATCCAGGAATCAAACCAGGGCTATCTCCATCGAGTTCAACGGTGACCAGTGCAGTGAGTGAATCCGTACCATCAGACCATGTGATCTGAACATCCATGGTTTCATCAACATCTTCACCGATTTCGANAAGCACTGCACCACTTACTTCTCCCGCAACTGGGCCAACTGTGATGTCATTAACTGTGACCGTAACATCATCACCATCAGGGTCAATGCAGTGTGCTGTGATGTAATAGCTTCCAGCAGGAATCGTTACGGTTGTTGGTGTCAAAGAAGCAGCAGCTGTGGTTGCAGTGACTCCAGACAATGCAGGAATTGCTGCCTCTCCATCGAAAGAGGTAGGGATTCCATCAATCTCGAGATTGTAATAGACAGCGCACTCTGGCAAACGGTTGGCAGGTTTTGACAACGGATCGAATGGATCGGTTCCTGCAGCAAGCTCGTCAACATTGAGATAGCCATCACCATCTGTATCTGTATCCAAGTAGTCACAGGTTCCATCATTGTCAAGATCCGTTGGGAAACTCAAAGCATCGTTTGGATTGGTATTGCAATCGATTTCCAAATCGGTATCGAATCCATCATTATCTGAATCCGAACAACCGTCTGTTGATACAGCAAGCCCTGCTGTTGTATCTGGACAAAGGTCATTCTTGTCGTAGACTCCATCATCATCGCCATCAGCAGTGGAGGCTGATGGCCAACAGACATTGTCAACAACTTGCAATTCGTCATCTCCAGCGGTAAAGGCCACGGTAATGCAAGCGTTTGTTGTATCCGCTAAATCATGGAATTCGAGTTCGTAGGTGTACGTTCCATCGTTACCAGCAACCCAAATGTGATCATTCTGCATCATGACTGTCGGTGTTGAAAGCGAATGGTCCTCAACAACCCAATCTAGTGTGTACTCTTGCCCAGGGTCGAGATCGATCGCATCGATGGTAACAGTGCCCCATGCTTCTTGCAGATTCAACGTAGTACCAACCACTATTGTTGCATCATCTTGGTTTGATGTGTCACCAATAACTTGGAACACGTTGCTTGTCAATGTGCCTACAATGCCGTTGTCGACATCGCGAGCGTAGGTGCATTGAACGTAGTGATCACCAGAGGAAGCAGTTGGTGTGAGTCCAGCCTTTGTGTATGGATTTGTGGTGTAGTCCCAGAAGACGTTATCATTGAATCCGGAGTTTGATCCACTTACATTGTATACTCTGCTGACGGAATCAACAGGCGATGTAGCGCCACTTTCGAACAGTTCGCAAGTGAGTGTATATTCAAGGACATACTGGTTTTGGTGGTCCATGTAAATATTTCCTTCGAATACAACATCCATTGATTTGAGGATGTTTGAAATTTGGAGAATGCCACTGGAGCTCTGCATCTCTCCTCCGAGGACGAATGGTTCAGAGACGTTCGTATCGAGTGCAACACCCTGTACATTTAATTCGGCTGTGAACATCAACGAATTGTTCCCAATTCCTTCATGGTATGCCCAGTTTCCGTTTGCATCTAGGTAATCATAACTCAGTCCTGGGTCTGTGAATGTAAATGTCTCTGAATGCGTGCCGCTCGATGTAGCAGTAAATGATGCTGAACCAGTCACTGCACCTGGGGTTGTATATGGGCTGGAGCATGAATAACCATACCTCCAATTACAAACGGCCCAATCAATGGTATATTCTGTGCCTGTGTATAGATTCTCTACATCCACATCAAATGAAATGGTTGAGGACGATGTACCATCCGTACGAGGATAATACGGACTTGACATTGGTTGGAATGTGAGTTCTTCATTGCCTGTAATGTCCGCATCAATAACTTGGAACACGTTGCTTGTCAATGTGCCTACAATGCCGTTGTCGACATCGCGAGCGTAGGTGCATTGAACGTAGTGATCACCAGAGGAAGCAG
>PBET01000013.1 GCA_002719815.1 Methanobacteriota archaeon
CGTACAACCTTGCAAGCGCTCCTTGCCATCCAAGACAATGCCAACTCATTGCACACCAACGCTTACGATGAAGCGATTACCACACCAACCGAAGAATCCGTACGTCGTGCATTGGCCATTCAACTCATTGTCAACAAAGAATCCGGTTGGACCAAGACCGAGAATCCATTGCAGGGTGCCTTCATCGTTGATGAACTCACAGACCTCGTCGAAGCAGCTGTTCTTGAAGAATTCGAAGCCATCTCTCGACGTGGTGGTGTTCTTGGTGCAATGGAGACCATGTACCAGCGTGGAAAGATTCAGGACGAATCGATGTATTACGAGCATCTCAAGCACGATGGAACGCTTCCAATCATCGGAGTCAACACCTTCCAGAATCCAAACGCACAAGTCTTCGATGAATCGAGTGCGGATGATTTTGAAATGGAGTTGGCTCGAGCAACCCCTGAAGAAAAGCAAGCCTGCCTTGAGCGAACTGAAGATCGTCAAACAAAGGAAGGCGATACTACAAACGACGCCCTCGCACAACTGCAAGAAGTTGCACGAACAGGCGGAAACGTCTTCGAAGAGTTGATGGAAACTGTCAAGGTTGCAAGCCTTGGACAAATCACAGATGCATTGTTCCGAGTTGGTGGGCAATACCGCAGGAATATGTGAACATTTGAAGATAATCTCAATAGTTTTGATATTTTTTGGACTGCTCATTTTCCAATACATGGAAAGAAAGCATTTTGAAAAATCGGAAAAGGTCAGAAAATAGACACTTTTTACCCGCAAATGAAGCGAAGACAATATATCCTCATGGCTCAGTGGTGACCGAAGAGGAATCTTCGCTTTGGTGAAAATCCATGGCATGCAAATTGGACCTTCCTTTGGGCCCATCGTTCAGAGATGCACATATTGAAGCCGACCTTCAAGGTCGATTGGATGATGGAAGAAGCATATGGGCCATTGGTGACATCCATGGCCATCTTGGTACGTTTCGTGCACTTATCCATCGGTTGAAACTCGACCCAGAGGACCGTGTTGTTTGCCTTGGCGATATGATCGATCGAGGACCTGATTCTGCAGGATTGGTTGATTACATCCGTTCCCATCCACAAATCATCTGTCTGAAAGGCAATCATGAACTGATGGCGATGACATCGCTCCAAGAGGATGGGAGTGTCGAGTTATGGAGGCCATGGCTTGAACGTGGAGGCCGTTCAACATGGGGGTCATACATCGTTCGTGCCCATGGTGATTTGTACGAAGCCAAGAAACAATTTGCGAACGACTTGATGTGGATGGACAATCTTCCCAATCACATCGTTCTCGATAACTTACGCCTCGTTCATGCTGGGTATGACCCACGGATGCCTTTGGATATGCAAGGTGATAAGGAACTCCTGTGGATTCGAAAACGATTCTATGCACACGAGTATGCTGTTGATCCTAATCGAACCGTTGTCTTTGGCCATTCGACGACGACCAAGGTTGGACCAAGTCCTGGCTATGTTGCACAGAGTGACATTCGACTGCAAGACGGGCGTCCTGCTTGGATTGCAATGGATGTTGGTGCGTACAATCATGTTGCGCCTGGCTTAGCAGCAATCAATCTTCATTCCTTCCAAGTGGTCAAACAAGCAACGCTTCGTTCCGAACGTTGGTTCGATGTACCCAATTGTCGTGAAGCGAAAATAGGAGCGCACTTTGGTCTCGACATACTTCGTTCATCGCATCGAAAGGAAGCGGTCTCTGCACTTCGAGCAAAACGGAAGCTGAAGATGGCTGGTGTCGTTTTGCAGGAAGATCTGGATGACTATGATGTTGAATCGATGCCTCGTCACGTGATGTTTACGTCGAAGGAGGGCAATGAATCTAGCAATCGAGTGTGGTATGGTCCTGGAACAGATCCTTCAGAGCAGCATCTTCGTCTTCCGGGTCCAACAGGTTTCAGAATTTATCGCAAGGATTCAAGTGTACCAATCATGCGAGCATATGCTTCTGAAAAACTGAAAAGGATTCGCAGTTAATTTCCACATTATGGAAAATATCTCGTTTGTTTAGACAAAATAAAGAAACATTCATAACCGTTCATGCTGTTTTCCGTTCATGGCGAACAAGGAGCAACAAGTTCAATCCAACGAGGCCTTTCTACGTGCAGTCCTCAAAACCGTGCACAGTCGTAAGTACACGTCGATCTATGCAGAAGCGACAGCCAAAGCGAATGCAGAACTTGACCCATGGAAAGGCGGTTACACCTTCTTTCTGCTATGAAAGCAATCAAGTGGTGTGAATCCACCCCTCGGCCATGGACCTTGCTTGGGAAGCGATTCTCGCTGCGAGCACGGTCTTTTTCCTTGGTGCAATCTCACCAGGGCCGAGTTTGCTGATGGTCATTCGTAACACGATCGTTGGTGGTCGACGAAGAGGCGTGATGTGTGCAGTCGGTCACGGCATCGGTTTTGGGCTGTATGCTGGTGTTGCCATCTTCGGCCTCATCGTATTGCTTGAGCAAGCACCACAAGTATTTCTTGTTCTCCAACTCATTGGAATCGCACTTCTCTTCTGGTATGGCTGGCTGATGTGGCATCATGCGAAAGATGAGATGGAAGAATCGGTTGAAGGCGAAGCAAGAGGATTTCTCGAAGGTTTTTCCATTGCATTTTTCAATCCAAAAATCGCTCTTTTCCTCGTAGCTGTCCTTGCCCAAGTCCTCGATGCAGGGATGAGCCTTGCAACGAAACTCGTCATCGGTTTCATCGGAATGGCCATCGACATGATTTGGTATGTGTTGGTCGCCGTCTTCTTGACTGGGACGCCCATTCTCGATTGGTTGAGAGACAATGGTTCAATCGTCAATCGAGTCACTGCCCTCGTTCTTTGGGGCTTTGCTTGTTCGGTCACAATTGGAATGTTCCTTGCTTAGCGTTGGCATCTTGGACAGAGGAACGTCGAACGTCCCGATTGTGTGATTCGCTCGATTGTTCCACCACAACCGGCTTTCAAGCATGGTTCATCCTCCCGATCATACACTTGGAAATGATGACCAAAGTAGCCAAGCGTTCCATTCACATCAGCAAAATCGTTCAACGAACTGCCTCCTACTTCGACAGCTTGCTCCAAAACTTCGACGACCATTTCAACAAGTGCATCCAATTTTTTTGTTGGTTTTCCATCCTTTCGCACCAATGTTTTGCTTTGTCGTTGGGGATGAATACCACTACGATGCAATGCTTCACAAGCGTAAATGTTGCCTACACCAACAACGATTCGTTGGTCGAGTAAAGCGACCTTGATGCTAGTTGTCTTCTTGTGCAAGCGTTGAGCGAGATGATTTGCGTTCCAATCTCCAAATGGTTCAGGGCCTAACGCTTCGAGAAGTGGATGGATTGCTTCTTCACCAATTGCAATCAAATCCATAATTCCGAATCGCCGTGGATCGGTATACACAGCAACGCTTCCATCATCAAATTGAAACTCAACATGGTCGTGCCTTCCATCAAATCCAGTTGCAGTACCAAATCGAGACCGTTCATCAGAATCATTCGGAGTTGTGAATTGATCAACTTTCTCGCCATCAAACAGCGTATATCGCCCTGACATTCCCAAATGTGAGAGAATGACATGTCCATCATCAAGGTCGATGAGGAGGTATTTGGCTCGACGTCGAATTGAATCGACGCGTCGACCGATGAGTGTATCTACAAGATTCTCTGGAAATGGGAAACGTAGATTTTCTCGACGAAGGATGACATTGGTGAATGTTCGACCGACCATCGCTTGCTCAAGACCACGACGAACGGTTTCGACCTCGGGCAACTCTGGCACGGCATTCACCTTCTACGAACGACAAAGAGTGCGTGTTGGTCTTCAAATCCAGTCAAATTAATGTGTTCAATGAGTTCAACTTCGTTGGAGAGTTGGGCGATAGCAGAAGCGAAGATGTCGTGGTCTGTTCCTTCTTGGTGACGTTCGCTCGCAGCCTTCAATGAAAGCAAACCGATTCCATCCTTACTGAGAAATCGACGAACTGCTGAGAGAAAAATGTCGACTTGACCCGCTTGAGCCACATCTTGAAACAGCCAATCAACTCTTGATGGAAGAAGCACACCCCATGCGTCGAATTTTCGTGCATCGCCAAGAACTGGGACCAAACCCGGCCGATTCTCAGCAAGATGTGTTAGATCTCGAAGGCACCTTGGTGCAAGATCGACCGCAACCAATCGCCCACGATGCTGATTTGACGCTCCGCAGAGATGGTCATGCAAGTGTGAAATTGTTGTTCCATGACCTGCTCCAAGGTAGAGGACGGTCGAACCAGGAGAGGGTAACAACATCGAAGGGTCGTTTCGAGTTCGTAGAAGACCTGCACCAAGTTTCGATCGATTCGGATCCCATCGCCGATGTTCAACACCGCGAAACTTCCGCAACGATTCACCGCGTACTGCTACGCCTGGATTTGCGTTGATGGTCCACAGATTTCGCCCTTCCATCAAGACCGAATCAGAGAGAGGACGAATACGACGATTCTTTCCCATCTGTTCACCTCATCGACGTGGAGGTTTGGAGAATTCTTTTCGAATTGCCTCGACCTTGGTTTCGACTTGATCAACGTCTTCTTGCGTCATTGGTGTCCCATCGAACGCATCGATGCGAGCAGCTATACTGATTTTTGATGCGAGCATTCGAGCAATCTTTCCTCGAACCCATCGAGGTGATCTTGAAATCCATGGATGCATGAAAATGTGACCGTGCTTTGGTGGAGCAGTACCACTGCGTAAATGGCTGAAGAATGCTTTCTCTGCTCCAAGAACTTGAACTGTTCCTGAAGGTAATCGAGCAAGGCGTGAACGACCATGCGCTTCAACACACAATCTTGCTGCAAGCAATGGACCAACCAGCGTCGATACGGAGGGAAGGTGTGCTTGGGCAGAGAGGCGGATTGCATGTTCCAATCGATCCAACTGGCGTCGCTGATTGGCGACCATTGTTGCCCAATCATGGAGTGCCTTCCATTCTGATTCAGAGGGTTGTTCGTACGCATCATCAACCTCCAATTGGGCAGCAAATTCGCTCAATGAAGCAACGTTGCTGAGGCGTCCAGCAACTTGTGTACGATCACCATCAAAACGTGCAGAAGGCAAAAAGAGACCAATCCATTCAATGAGCCGTGCTTCCATCGTTAGATGAAGCGTTCGAAGTTCATCACTTGCTCGCAAAAGGTGTTCCATTCTTCGGTCAGGATCAGCTGCTGAAATCGCAACACCTTCCTTTGCCAGAAGTAATGCGGCTTCATCAGCGGCTTCGATTTGATTTGGCGTTGGCTGAGGAATCTCAAATTCAGGCAATGCTTCGGAACCGTGTGCTGTTGGTTTTGCTTCAGGGAATCGCTCAGCAAGTATCTGTGCCTCTGGTGGTAAACGGCCACGGGCAATCATTTGCAAACGCTCTTTAGCAGCATGGACGGAAAATCTAGCATCGTTAATTTCCATGTCGATGACATCGCCATCCGTATTGATTACGGCTGCGGATTGCCATGAATACCAGAGCCACATGGTACTTCCACTCCTTGCTTGGAATTGAATGTTATCACTTCGAAAACGGCCAACAATTTATTCAGTTCGAAAAATAAAACCGTTCTGCAAGCACGACCACCATGATTAAATGTATCATGTCGATGCGTGGACATGTTTTGCCCTGAATGCGGTACGTTATCGTTCCCTAGTCCATCAGGAGATATCAAATGTACCAACTACAAATGTGGCTACACCGGACCTGCAAATGTCAAAGTGAAGATGGATGGAAAGGAAATTGACCTTTCCAAAACCAAAACTACGACCAAGGCAGAAAAAAGGGAATATGAGATCATCAAAGATTCTGATCAACGAAAGGGCGTTCTTTCAACTGAATCCTACATGTGTCCAAAATGCGATTGTACTGAAGTGTACTTTTACCTCGAACAAACACGATCATCCGATGAACCTGAAACTCGAATGCTGACCTGCAAAGATTGCGGTCATGGATGGCGAGAATACTGATCAGTAATCGCTCTCAACACGTGGCGCAAGGAAGTAATCGACTTCTGCTGCGCCATCCTCAAACGTGAAGTTCATAGCAAGCGGGAAGTTCTCACCAAATTGAATCGTGACACTGTCGCTTGGACCAAATCGACGGGAGAGTGGTTCAAGATACGTGAGACTGTATTGACTTCGAGCCGTTCCCTGGCAGACCAACTCATCCATCTCATCCTTGTCGAAGGCAATGTTCACTGAATCCGTGTTGTTCTCAACATGAACTCGGAACGAGGATTCATCGATGGTGAATTCAACGAGGTCACCAACTTGCTTTGCAGCCTTCAATGCCTGCCCCAATTCAGCACCATTGATGACCACTTTGCATGGAAGGTCCAATTTGGGAAGTGAAGGAGGCGATGCCATCGTTGCGTTGTCCAATGGACGTAGGTTTCGAACAATCTTTCCAAGACTCATGGTAAAATCACCACCGTCTTGGTGCGATATCTCAATCAAATCGCCAGAACCGCCAAGCGTTGTGACTTCACGAATTTTCTTCATTTCAAGTCCAATTTTCTTTGCATCAAGTTCCCATCCGTTGAATGCGGCTGCATCGACGGTGAGTTTGATCATCGCAACGTGCGAAGAATCGACGACTCGGACGGTTAATCCATCTTCTTCGAAGTCGAATCTTGCATCTTCTACAACAATCATCAATGTGTCCAAAATCTTGCTAATCAGTTCTTGGCGAGCTGTGACATTCAACATATGAGGCACCCCTACAATGCTCCTCTCCTTTCGACGGCTTATGAACTTACTATTGCACAGGCAACGTTATCGCGCGTTGAAGAACCCTTTTCACCATCTTCATTCTACGTATTTCAGTATCACTTGCTTCAGGGTTTATGCATCTTTTTCATATGTATGGTGCGCGACGCCACCACATGGTGGAACCCGTACTCAAAGAGGATGGAACTCCTTTCAAAGTCGCCATTTTGATTCCAACCATCAACAATGCAGACGAACTTGCCATCGTTTTGGACCGCCTCACACAACAAACATATCCTGGTCTTGAAATCGTCATCTCGGATTCAAAATCCAGAGATCATACAAAAGACGTTTGTGAAAAATACGGGGCAACATGGATTGAAGACCCTTCGACCAATCGAGCAGATGCTTGCAATTACGCCCTGAAGCAAATGGATCACGACCTTGTCTTGTTTACAGATGATGACACCATTCCACCACTTGATTGGGCCGAGAAACTCATTCGCTGGTTCAAGGACCCAGAAGTAGGTGCTGTAGGAGGGCCAAATTTTGCACCTGATGAAGATCCATTCGGTGCCAAGTGCGCTGATGTCGCCTTCTGTACCAAATTCATGACCGCAGGTACACGCTACGGTGCTCAACCTCGTGGCGAATTGGTTCCAATCACGCACAATCCCGGTGTCAACTGTGCACACAGAATGGAAAATCTGCGTCAAGTCAATTTCTTCGAACCGGGATGCATTGGTGCGGAAGATGTTGTGCTCGATGCGAAAATTCAGCGAGAAGGACACAAACTGTTCATCGACCCATCAAACGTCATGCCACATCGACGACGACGCCCATTCAAACCGTACATGAAACAGATGCGAAATTACGGCTACACTCGTATGGTTGCCAACAAGCGATGGCCTGAAATTGCCACATGGTCGCATACAGCGATTGGTTTCTTCCCGTGGCTGACTGCTCTCTCCATTCTTGCTCTTGTCGCAGGGATTGCAACGGGAGGTGCAACAGACTATCCATGGTTTTCCATCGAAGGCGATTGGACATGGTCGCGAGTTGCTGTCCACGGAACGTTGGGCTTGATGGGTTTGTACATTGGACTCTCATGGCTTGGTGCAGCCATTGGCACAAGCCCGCACAGATCGATTGGCACCGTTGCACTTGCACCACTCTTTGTTTTCCTTGCTCATTGGGCATATGGCCAAGGCGTCAACAAAGCGTGGCGAGAGATTCGTCGAACCGGTGGAGCTGCTGGTGTTGGCCGGCAAATCGATGACCGAGAACGGACACTTTGAGTCGCATAATCGACGCAATCCCTTTCAATGAATGAAGCCAACATGCCTCATGGCTGAACGTACTCTTCGGGAAATTTCCGATGAAGAGGAGATTTGGTTGACCATCCGTTCAATCTTGACTGTGACGCGTGTTGCTGTTTTACTTGGAACAATCATCGTCTCGGAATTTTTCGAACAGTATTACTTCCTCGATTTAACCATTGCAATTTGGTCACTTATCGTAGGAATACCTCTCTTCTTCTTCATTTCAGTCCTTATCTTGTGGGGCAACAAGGCATTCATACCCATAAGCCCTGAAGAGCAGATGACGACCATTCTTCGACCGATTCTCGAACGAACTTGATCACATTCCGGCCATATCGCCGGTTTGGATGGTCCACTGGCTTGCATAAACACCCTGGTGCTCGACCAGTTCATCGTGCTTACCTCGTTCGACAACGGCTCCATCGACCATAGCAAGGATTTCATTTGCATTACGAATCGTACTCAAACGATGTGCAACTGCAATGGTTGCTCGACCTGAACCCGTACTAAGCAAGTTTTCTTGAATTCGTCGTTCTGTTTCAGCATCCAATGCACTCGAGGCCTCATCGAGAATCAACAGTGATGGTTTCTTCAACAAAGCGCGTGCCAATGAAACACGCGCTCGCTGCCCACCGCTCAGCATGGCGCCTCGATCACCAACCATCGTCTCGATTCCATCTTCAAGTTCTTCAACAAATTCGAGTGCTCCAGCGAGTTCGAGTGCTTCAATCAAATCGCTTTCTTTCGCTTCTTGATTGTATTGAACATTGTCCTTAATCGAACCATAGAACAGGAACGGGTCTTGACTCACAAACCCAATCGCTTCACGAACGCTTGCAAGCGTGTAAGTATGAATGTCGTTGCCATTGATGAGGACCTCTCCCGAATCAGGCACGTAATAGCGCATGAGCAATTTCAGAATGGTCGTCTTACCAGCACCAGTATGGCCCATGACGCCAAGGAATTGACCACCAGCAACCTTGAACGAGATGCCACTCAGCACCTTCGTCGATGTGTTTGGATAGGTAAAATGAACATCCTTGAATTCAACTGATTCAATCGGCCCAAGCAATTCAATGGCATCTTCTCGATCAACAATGGTCGGTTCCAAGTCAATTGCTGCAAAGACGCGGCGAGCAGCGGCTTCACCGCGTTGCAATTGATTGACAAGAATTCCGAAGATGAACATCGGCATGGTCATTCGCGTACTGATCAACAAGAAGGTAACGAGTTGTCCGGTCGTAATTTCACCTTCCTTTGCAAGCCAGCCACCAGCCGTGACAAGAAGTCCAAATGCAATACCTGCAACAACGTAAATCATCGGAATAAATCGGTTCCGGTCTTGGCTTGCACCCATCGCTTGGTCACGATACGCACCTGATTCTCGGTCCACACGATTGGCTTCCCATTCCTCAGCATTGTATGCTTGAACGACGGAAATTCCAGAAATCAAGTTCTCAAGAACAGCTGTGATATCCCCCGTGGACTCACGTTGTTTTCGATACTTACGCTGAACGCTGGTTGAGAACCAATAGACGATGGGCACAATAAAAATAATCGGTCCAAACAACACGATTGCAAGTTTCCACGACATCAAAACCAGAATCAAAAATGCAGTTAGGAAGGTGACGAAGATTCGTATAATCGATGTGGATGAATCGGAGACAACGTCTTCCAATTGATTCACGTCACTTGACAACACAGCCATGATCTGCCCCGTTTGCCGCATATCGTAGTAGGAAGCCTCCATGGCGATGAGCGACTTTGTGGCATCCATTCGTAAATCGTGTTGAATCTTATAGCCAAGCGTTTGCCACGAATACTCGGAGATTCCTTGGAAAATTGCAAGGAAGAAGAAGCCCAAGAAAATCAGTACTCCATAACCAACGGCGGGATCTCCTCCAAACGATGTTACAAAGTCCTCAACGATTTGAGGCCCGACAAAGTCGCTTCCAGTGAAATAATCGACAGCAAGCCCGATGGCAACAAATGGCATCAAGTCAAAGAACCGTGCCATAGCATTGCCAAGAATACCTGCAACAACTCGCCCAGGGTATCGCTTTGCGTATGGAACAACACGCCAAATTTGCCGACCAACAATCTGTGTTTTCTCGTTGATATCGGATGGTTCCATCGCATCGCCACTACCAGAACCCATCCCGCGCATGTCCTCCGCTGACGCGACCCTGCTTTCAATGCTCGTTATCAACTTGAACTGGGTTGATGCAAATCATTGATGAGTGACCGATGTCAAGACACCAGCATGGCGGCTCGACAAATGCGCGTTTCTTTCTTCCTCGTGGCGATTATGTTGACACAATTAATCGCTCCCTTTGCATCCTCAAACAGCAGCCAGCCAAGAATCGTAATTGAAACAGATGCCGAGCTTGATTTACTTAGCCAGCTAGGGATTAATCCAACCAAATCCCATGCTGAAGGTTGGTACAATGTCGAAGAAGGCGTAGGCACCATCGGCTTATTGTATCGGGATGCGACGGTTACTTCGGTTGAAGATTGGCCTGAGCGTACAAATGAAAATGTCCTTTCTGGATACTACATCCTCACGCATGCTTATCCAGTACCAACAGAATGGGAAGGAGAACTAAATGAAGCGGGGATTGATTGTTTCTCCTTTATACCAGTCAACGGATTCCATTGTGAATTGAATAAACATTCAACAGAACAACTCAATTCATTGGGCGTTGAGGGGATTGTAAAACTCGACCCCACGGACAAGATGAGTCGTGGTCTAGCCCGGATTTTAGCGGGTGATCTTGCAAGCACATCGGGAATCTTCTACCAGCAAGACATGGTTCCAGTGAACCTTCTACTCAGCGGCAAAACGCTTCCAGAAGAAATCCATACAATGAATGAGATCGAGATCACGTACCATGTAGGAAGATTTGCTACGGTCTACATTCAACCCTCGTCTTCAGCCATTTCATGGTTGGCAAATCAGAATGAGATTGAATGGCTGGAAGAAGAGTTTTGGTACTCACACACAAATGATGAGGCTGATGCGGTCCTTAAGGCACCTGATTTATGGAGCCAAGCAACGATGAGTGGAATCAACTCTTCGTGGGATTATGTCGATGGATCAGGCATCATCGTCGCAGTCTCAGATTCAGGACTCGATAGTGGTACAAATGATTCCACCATGCATCCCGATTTTCGAGATCACATCGTTGACATTGTCTCCCTTCCAATGACATCAGCGCAAGCAACTGCGTGCGGGTCACCCGCAAACGATGGTGCAGAGGATACCAATGGGCATGGAACACACGTTGCGGGGTCTGTCCTAGGAGATGGTACCGATTCTTCGGGGAACATCAAAGGCATGGCTCCTGAAGCAAGATTGTACTTCCAATCCATTGGATTGTATTGCGCAAACAATCCTGTTGGCGAGCGAGATACGCTATTGGGAATTCCAACAAACAAAACCGAACTATTTCGATTAGCTGCTGAAAATGGTTCACGAGTCCATACTAATTCCTGGGGCAACACCTGTCATCCATCTGCCCCTTGTTATAGTGAGTATACAACAGGATCGATGCAAGCAGACATAGCAGCCCGAAATTACAGGAATATGACAATCCTGTTTTCTGCTGGCAACTCTGGCACAGACGCCAACTCGAACGGAGAAGTTGACTTCGACTCACTAGGAAATCCAGCAACAGCAAAGAATGTCTTTACAGTAGGGGCGAGTGAAAATAACCGCCCAACGATAACCAACCAATGGGGGTCGATGTGGCCATCAGACTTCCCTAGCAATCCAATCAAGGATGACAAAGCCGCTGATAACATAAGCGGAATGAGCGCATTTTCAAGTCGCGGACCTGTTGATGATGGAAGAATAAAACCAGACATTGTCGCCCCCGGTTCGTTCATCCTTTCAACGAAATCTCGATCCGCTGGTGCTTGTGGATGGGGGACATACAACACAAGTTACTGTTACATGGGTGGTACGAGTATGTCAACACCCCTGACCGCTGGAGCAACTGCTCTGTTACTGCAACATCTCATCGACAACCGTGGCCATCAAGATCCAAGTTCTGCCTTAGTTAAGGCAATCTTTGCCGCTAGCGCACATGACATGATGGGTCAATACAGCGATGTGACGAATGGTGCTGGTGAAACTGCTCCAAACAACCATGAAGGATGGGGACGTGTTGATTTACGAAACGCTTTGAATGCCACGTTCATTGAGAATGAGAGTGTTTCAACATCTGGAAATAGAGGATGGAGTTTCAACATTCCAGCCTCAGCACCAGACTTGAACATTGTACTGTCCTGGACCGACCCCGAAAGTACGACTGTTGCTTCCACGAACCTCGTGAACGATCTCGATCTCGCTGTAAAAGATCCTTCAGGCACATGGACTGAATTGTCGAACAATCTTGATAACCTTCGTGGATTGAAATTTGCAAACCCTGCTCAGGGTACTTGGGAAGTCCACGTCAACGGGACGAATGTTCCTCGTGGCCCACAATTTTTCGCTCTGGCCTTGAATCAGGAAACAACCTTGGTCAACCTCACAGAAGATGAAGACCTCGACGGCGTCATTGACGATGATGATGATTGTGTTAGCACATACGGAACATCAACTGTTGACAGAACCGGTTGCCCGGATTCCGATGGCGATGGTTATTCAAATCCTGATGGCGTTTGGCTTGTTTCGAACGGTGCTGATGCCTTCCCATCGGAAAGCACACAATGGGCGGACCAAGACTTCGATGGCTACGGTGACAATGCAGCAGGTTTCCAACCCGATGCATGTGTTGTGGTTCTAGGAAACTCAACGGCTGACCGATTTGGTTGCTTGGATGATGATGGCGATGGTTACTCAAACACTGACCCAACAGGAATTAATGGCCCTGTATGGACTGTTGCAGATGGTGCAGATGCATGTAATTCTGTCAAGGCTTATTCAAACCTTGACCGAAATGGTTGTCCTGACGAAGATGGTGATGGGGCTTCTGATCCTGATCCATCAGGTATCAATGGCTCAGTGTGGACGGTCACGGACGGGGCGGATGCATTCCTTGGTGATTCAACACAGTGGAGTGATGGCGATGGTGATGGCTACGGTGACAATCCTCCGCCAGCGACCGATGGTGATGCTTGCAATACCACACACGGAACCTCCTATCACGATCGATTCGGATGTCCTGATTCCGATACTGATGGCTACTCAGACCCCGACCCAACAGGTATCAATGGCTCTGTATGGACTGTCGCAGATGGTGCGGATGCGTTTCCAAGCGAGGCGAGCCAATGGGCGGACCAAGATGGCGATGGCTATGGCGACAATGCAAGTGGCGTTGATGCTGACAATTGTCCTACAACGTTTGGAACATCAACCGAACTTGGCAACCTAGGATGCAGTGACCTCGACAGTGATGGATACGCTGATTCCGATGATGCCTTCCCAACCGATTCAACACAATGGAGCGATACCGATGGGGATGGATATGGTGATGAAAGTACAGGAAACAATCCAGATGCTTGCCCGACAGTCGCTGGAACGTCAACAATAGATCGCTATGGATGTCCAGACAGTGATGCAGATGGAGCATCGGATGAGGACCTTACCGGTACGAACGGACCTGTATGGACCATTGCCGATGGAGCAGACATTTTGCCGAATGATGCATCACAATGGAACGATACCGATGACGATGGATATGGCGACAATTCGTCGGGAACAGATGGTGATGCTTGCCCATCACAGTTTGGAACGTCAACGGTCGATCGAAATGGTTGCCCTGACAGCGATAGTGATGGTGTTTCAAACCCAGATGCTACGTGGACAGTGCTCCACGGTGCTGATGCATTCCCAAGTGATGCGACGCAAAGTGCGGATACGGACGGTGACGGATATGGAGACAATGCGAGTGGAACGAATCCAGATGGTTGTCCAACACAATATGGTGATTCAACGATCGACCGAGTTGGTTGTCCAGATTCAGATGGCGATGGCATCTCCGATGCGGACGGTCTGTGGAATGTTTCACAAGGAGCAGATGCCTTCCGCTATGATGCAACACAATCAGCCGACAGCGATGGTGATGGATATGGCGATAATGCAAGTGGAAATTATCCTGATGCATGCCCATCCGAATTCGGTGATTCGTGGCAAAACAGTACGCTTGGATGCCCAGACGCTGACCAGGATGGATGGGCTGATTCCCAGGATTCACATCCGGACGACATATCACAATGGTCCGATGTGGATGGTGATGGATACGGTGACAATCCAGGCGGGACAACACCAGATGCCTGCCCTGGAGATGATGGGAATTCAACAAAAGGCAACCGCTACGGTTGCGTTGACTCCGATGGTGATGGCTGGGATGACATCATCGACGAACTACCTGGTGTGAAGCATCAATGGCTTGACCAAGATGCTGATGGATACGGTGACAACGCAACTGGACCTCAACCTGATGCCTGTCCTGGCGTTCCTGGTACATCGACGGTTGATCGATACGGTTGTGTTGACGGCGATGGAGACGGAATCTCCGATGAAAACGATGCCTTCCCTGCAGATCCTGGTCGTTCAAGTGACGCAGATGGTGATGGATTCGACGATCTCGAAGACGGTTGTATGTTGGATGCTGGAAATTCGACCACCGATCGATTCGGATGCACTGATTCGGATGGTGATGGGTACTCAGATGGTGATGCACAATGGACGACGGTCAATGGTTCA
Source organism: Methanobacteriota archaeon (assembly GCA_002719815.1). Taxonomy (GTDB): domain Archaea; phylum Thermoplasmatota; class Poseidoniia; order Poseidoniales; family Poseidoniaceae; genus MGIIa-L2. Next base: position 14,799 of record PBET01000013.1, read on the forward strand.
GATGCATTCCCGAACGAGGCTACGCAACATGCTGATCAAGATGGTGACGGCTTTGGTGACAACGTTGTTGGATTCGAAGCTGATGATTGTCCAACTACACCGGGAACATCGTTCCGAGATGTCTTCGGTTGTGCTGATGAAGATATGGATGGAATGTCGGATGCATCCGATGCCTTCCTCGGTGAGCCAACACAATGGAGCGATTCCGATGGCGATGGATACGGAGATGAGGAGAACGGAACGCAAGGCGATGCTTGTCCAAGCGTAGCAGGAACTTCAACCAACGATGTCTACGGATGTGTTGATTCCGATGGCGATGGCTATTCAGACATCAACGACGTGTGGCCTAACGATAGTACCCAATGGTACGATGATGATATGGATGGATTTGGTGATGAATCATCCGGAACTGCTCCTGACCAGTGTCCTGATGAATATGGGACTGCCTTTAGAGGTAGTCTCATCGGTTGTCCAGATACTGATGGAGATGGATATGCCGATGATGATGATGCATTCCCACTCCATGATTCGCAACATCTCGATTCCGATGGCGATGGATGGGGTGACAACCAAACATCTGGAGCCCACAAACCCGATCATTGGCCAAGCGATCCAAACAAGAATGCAGGAGAAGCTTCCATTGATTGCGAACCAACATCGTTGTCAATCGATGCTGTAACCGGTTCTGATTTCCTCTTCAATTGTGCAGTTACAACAAGCATGGGCGATGGGTTCACGGTGAATATTGATTGGCAATCATCGACAAACATCCTCGCTGAAACCAGTTCTCAGATGATGATCTTTACATCGGAAACAGGCAATACGCAATCGAAGATTTTCTCGGGAACTGCATTGGCTGAAGGCAAGTTTGATCTTGTTCTCACCGTCAATGAACCCGGTGCTGAGATACCGATGGATACGGCTACGATTCGATTGAATGTGTACAACAGTTCGAAATCATCGGGTGCTGATGATACGTTTGAATGGGAAAATGTGTTTGAGATGCCCGTGTTCCAGGTTGGAGCGGCAGCGATTCTCTTGACCTTCCTCTTCGGTATGCTCATCATTCGTGGTAAGAGTCGTCGGATCAAAGATGATGATGAAAGGAAAGCCCAAGCGGCTCAAGTCCTTTACAATCGAATGATGTCGGACCGTGATGTTGTTCAGCGAAGAAGAGTCGAATTGGGCTATGATGCGACGCCTCCACCGCCTGGTGCGAATTGATGAATTTTGACCGATGCGCTCAAAAAAGGGTGCTTGTTCGGAGAGATTACCACCGTGCGGATATGGTGAAGTGGTTATCATCTGAGGTTTCCAACCTTATGTCGTGGGTTCGACTCCCGCTATCCGCACCTCAATCAACAAAGCCTATGAGTCCACGACATTAGGCCAAAACATGCAGGTCATGCGGACATCGAAGAGTATGTTTCTCGTCGTCTTGATGATGCTCGCTTCCCTCTCTGGTTGCTTTGGTGAAGAGGAAGCGGTTCAGGAAGGTGTCCCAATCATTTTCCAAATCGATTATCAGCAACCTTCGGATGTTGTCATGCGAAGTGGTGAATGGCATGAGTTCCAACTTCTCGGGAATGGTCGTGCTATTTCAGTGCCGACCGACGTCATGTTGTTTGTTGATGGATACATCATTCCAAACGGATATGCAATGGTTGAAGGCGAATCGATCAACGGCCGATTGCTTCTAACTCCCTATGCTGATGAAGTCAAATTGACCATTGTTCATGCTGATGGCACAGGTGATGTTTACGAATTGCAAGTCACGAATGGAACGCCAATTGTCAATGGTCAAGAATGGATGGAGAAGATGGAATACATCACAAATGTCTGTCCCGATACGACGCAATGTGGTGGCTACATCAATCGATGGATGGGCTCGCCAAATCCTGCATTTGAGCGAGCAGCCTCATTCTTCCAAGGACATTTCGAAGGACTTGGCTATGAAACACACATTCTGAGAGTATTCGATCATGGCAACCCAGCCGAGCCTGAGAGTTTGAATGTCATTGCATGGAAACGTGGTCGAGATGCTTCGTGCGTTCAAGGCATGGGCGGACACATGGACATCATGTTCCCCGGTGGCCCTCCAGGAGGTGGAACCTACGAAGGAGCCTATGACAACACTGGAGGGACGGTGAGTATGATGTTGTTTGCAAAAGCATTCGTTGACATCGAAGTTGAATGCGATACCTTCCTCGCCCTATGGTCATCTGAAGAGGAGGGGCTTCGTGGGTCAAATGCCTTCGCAAACAATGAGTGTGATTACTGCCTACCTACGGACAAGGAACTCCGTTTTTACATCAACATGGACATGATGGGTATTTCCTATCCAGCGGTCAAGCCAACGGGTGAGCCTTACCCTTACCACGCTTGGTCCGGTCCAGATTTCGACCCAGACGTTCAGGATGTGGAGATTACAACCGTTCTCGATCACGTTCACAGGAACATCCTCGAAGCGCCAATGGATTTGCGAATCGATGGAACCTATGGTTCAGGGTGTGACCAGCATTGGGAAGACCATGAAGATCTCGTGCTCGATGTCCATGAAGACACATTTGGTCGATCCGATCACGTCACATTCCGTGATTTGGGCGCACAAACCATCTTCCATCTTGGCGCATATGATTCGGATTACAGTGCCTACCATTCACCTGATGATACACTCGACAATATGATCGAGATGGTCGGTGGTGTTGAGGAGTTGGAAAAGAGCATGGAATTTGTCATGTGGGCAGCCATGCTTGAGTTCATGATCGCTGATCAAACACCTGAAATTCGTAATGTCAATGCTTGATAGTTTAAACGACGTTTTTTGAACCATAAGTTGTTCATTCCCTCATGGAAGAGGAGGAATCTACGGATGTTTCCTTCTTTCATCGATTTGCTTCATCGTCGAAGTTTCCTGCTGCAATGATTGCATTTGGTGCTTTTATCGCCATGGCAGAATCCTTGGTGATGCTGATTCAGGGACAATCGATAGAAAACGCTGTTTGGCCGCAAGCTGTACGAACCTTATCGTGGACATTCCTTCTGCGTGAAAACGTTGGACTGATTGCACTACTCTCGGCTCTCTTCCTCGGACTCTGTGTGTATGCATCGATTCAACATCATCGTGGACGCTTCCTGCCAAAGGTTGCACAAGCTGCGGTCTACGCAATCATTGGAGCGGTCTTTGCATCTTGGATCATCTTTGTCCTCATGGATTATCGTTACATTCGAGGTGCATTCTTGCTCCTTCCTACAATTTACGGTGTTCTTCTTCTCGGTTCAGCGCTTGCAATCCGTGGACCTCCAAGTCTCCCAGAAGGGACACAGAATTGGAAAGAAAAAGGAACATCCATTCTTCATATCCTTACCATTTTCTTAGCCGCTTGGTTGGTCATGCCTGGTATCCCTGCATTGATTGGTATCGCACCATCACCTCCATCAGCACCTGTCATGGGTTATGGTGCAGAAGCAGGTCCCTTCGACCGGACGACTCTTCGATATGCCTACCCTTTGCCTGAAGAAGTCATTGCAATACAAGGACCGACGGAAGAAGACATCGAGTTTTCCGTGTATCTCACACTCCCTCACTTACCAGAAGATCCTGGAATCGAGGGCGTTCCCTTGGCAATTCTCTTCCATGCGTTCAACAATCCATCCATTGATTCGTATACCGATTGGATCGACCATCTCGCCGCAAAAGGTATGGCTGTTGCCTACATCCAGTATCCAACCGATGTTCGCCCTGAAGGAGGCGATGATTTCGAACCAGACCTTGTTGATGGCACATCGGATTGGCCACATCACGTTCCACGAATGCTCTCAATTCAATCCGCACTCAATCTGTTGAATCAAACCATTACCTCCGAACCACGCGATGCTGCAATCGATGAGGTTCTCGAAAATCTTAGAATCATGCCCGAGCATCTCTGGATTGGTGGCCATAGCCTCGGAGGCGCCTATTCGCTCCAAGCGCTTGGAATGGCTCAATCGATGGGATGGGGGAATGAGACGCTTCTCGTCGATACGGAGATGGCTGCTGCTCGACCTGTTCAAGAAGAATGGTTACCAGACTATACCAATCTTCCAGAACGTACAATCGTTCATCTCGTTGTAAGCGAGGACGATATGACGGTTGGGCAGTGCAACAGCGTCCACCAACATGCTTTGTTTGACCAAATTGAAGAGAATCAATCGCTCTTGTTGTATATTCCGAGCGACCGTTATGGCTTCCCTCGTCTGGTAGCAACGCATTACATTCCTGCAAATGAAGCACATGATACGCTCGCTGATTGGGCCTTTTATCGCCGAGTTGATGCCCAAGCGGATTGGGTTGTTGCTCATAGCCGTCAAGATCTCAACACAGCCGATTTTGCCTACGCAAACCTTGTCAATGGCGAGATGCTAACAAACATGGGGAAATGGTCTGACGGTGTCGATGTGTTGCCGATTCAAGCATATACAAATCCAAGTGCAGTGTCAAAGTTTTCTGATTGTTTTAGGAGTTGAGTTAATGGAAGAAGAAAAGAACGTCAAATCGATTGTGAAACTCATCTCAACGTCAACCATCATTGCATCCATGTGTTGTTTACCCAGTGTCGTCCTTGTTCTCTTTGGCCTAGCAAGCGTCAGTTCTGCTGCCGCACTCTCCGATACGTTGTACTGGGGTGGGGAAGGGTACGAATGGTTTCGCCCAACCATGCTCGCAATCGCTTCAATATCGGTCATCGTTGGTCTTGTCATCTATTTCCGCAATCGTGGCATCTGCACATTTGATGATGTTCAACGCCAGCGAAGGAAGGTCATCAATACGTCTTTTCTCGTCATCATTATCGCTTATCTTTCGTACTTATTGTTCAACTATGTGATTCTCACAGAAATCGGCATCCTTCTTGGTCTTGATTGGGAATCAAGTCGATTCTGGAACAAATGATCATCCATTGTTCCGAACCGTTGAACATCCAACCGTCCAATCCTCACCAGAATTCATCGCAGTTCGAGTAGCATCCAACAAATCATCTTCAGGTGTTCGAATTGGCTGTGAATCAAGGCCCCACGCAAGCGTGATTTGATAGGCATCACTTGGTAAAATTTCCAATTGAAAAATCAAATTTCTAATTGATATTTCATTTTCTTTCTCTGTATTCGATACAACAATATCTCGAGGATTAAGATGCATTCCCAAACGAGCTGCTTTCTGAACTGCTTCTTTAGCAGTCCAGGCCCAAAGCGCATCGAGTTCACCAGATTGAAGGCGGGCCAATTCCTCACCCTTTGCCATCATATCGTAGACGGCTGGCTTAGGAGGTCGAGCAAGTGGCTCTGCATCGATACCTACAGTCCATCCATGTTCGATGAGAGCCACACAAGCGAGTTGCTCACTATGCGTGATCGAAAGACTCGGCAATTTGGGTTGAATCCACAATCCCTGAATGGCTTGCAGATAGGGTGCTCGCTCATCCGTTCTCGATATCATTAGTTGTGTACTGTCAAGATCGCCCCATTCGTTCAATGCTTCTTCTAAGAGCCAACGTGCGGACAGATGTTCATTGCGACGTTTCTCAGTCTTGAACGTCTTGATTTCATCCCAATCAATGAATTGCAAAGATGTTGGATCTCGTTCGCCAATTGTGCACGTTGCAACAAGGCATCGTGGACCCTCTTCAAGAACAACCCATTGAAACGTTGCTTGCAAAGAATCACACTCAACGATCAAGGGTAAACTTCTGATCATCTGGAACAGGTGCCATCGCCTTCAATCGAAGACCCTTCAATGCAAGTATTGGCGCATCATCTGAACCAACAACAAGGACATCATGCACTGTAACGCCTGCTTCTTCGACTGCAACTCGAATTGAACGCAATCGAAGTTGTTCATCACGTTCAGGAACGCGTAGCATCGTCGACCATTCAATTCCAACTGGTAAACTGCTGAATCCTTCAGATTCCATCGCTACCAGTCCAGCATTCTGGAATCCTGCTTCAATCAACATTGGTAATGCTTCCAAGAGTACATCCTCACCATCACGTTCATGAGCGAATTGATCGGTTGCTGGCAACTGATGACGCATGAGCGCAATGCCATCAACACCCGGCATGGATGCGTCACCAACACCACGCAAAACGCCACCATGTGATTGGAAACGCGGACCGTGGAAGTAGCGAAGATAGATGAAGGATGGATGATGTTCAAGACGACCCGCAGGCGGCGTTCCAATGGATGGAAGTTTACCTATTTCGGATTGCAAGAACGTACTGAGGTCATCGGATTTCTTGACAAGACGAACCGTTGCTTGGTGATGTTCACGCTCACCGAAGACAACGCCTTCTGAGTTTGTTAAATCCGACACGAGTCGGCATTCAACCCACGTTAAGTCGCCTTGCGTACGAGCAATCTTTGCTTCAACACGTACACGCATGCTTCCTTTCATGACCTTGACAGGCAGGCCGAAGGTCACACCTTCGAAACCTGCAAGGCATGCATCAGGACAAAGCAACAACGCATTTTCTGCAAACATCTCCAATGCCATTACGCCTGGGTGATATGGAACGCCTTCAATCGCATGATCGCTCAGGAACGGATGGTCTGCAACCGAGAGTGTGCTCTGTGTCATGACCATTTGATGTTCCTCGAAGGCGAGCACTTTGTCAATGAATGGAAATCGAGTAGGGTCTGCCATAACTGCAGCCATTTCTCCAGGTAGCATCAACGGTGCTTCTCTAAATGAATCGAAACGATCCATCAAGCCAAGCGATCCACAAGCAATAACTCGACGCTTACCGCCACGAAGTGCTTCATCGACGAAGATCTGGACACCTACATCAACAGGCAGCGTTTCAATTCCTGCCGCTTCAAAGACCGCTTCGATGCTACCTCGTGTAGCCATACCGACATCACGCCAACCCGTCCATCCAATGGCAACGGCTCTGCATGCTCCTTTCGCTGTTTGTCGAGCCATCTCAGCATCAAGAATCGAGTTCGCTGCAGCATAATCAGTTTGACCACCATTACCAAACCGTCCAGCTACTGAGGTAAATGCTGAAGCAAATCGTAAGGTACCTTTCGATGCTTCAACCGCCTTCATCAACGAGGACCAGCCATCAATTTTCACACGAACGACCTTGTCAAAGGTTTCCCATGCCTTATCGCCAACGAGTTTGGAATCTTCCAAGCCTGCTCCGTGAACGACACCAGTGATCGGGTTTGCGAGTGATGCTCCGAGCGTTGAAAGCGCTTCGGCATCCGTCACATCGATGGAATGGTAGAACGCTCGATTACCCGTTGATTCGATGTTTGAGAGTGTTTGGTATACATCTCGACTACGGGTAAACTTCTGCCAAGCTTTGTTCCACTCGACCATGGTGACTTTACCATCGGATGATGCTTCCGTCAATCGTTCGCGTAATGCCATCTTCTCCTTCATCAGATCTTCTTCGCTCCAATCCAACCATTCTGAAGTTTGTTCAATCAAGACTGAGCGTCCAAGAAGATGGAAGGTTGCATCCGCATCTTTACTCGCTTCAGCAACACCGACAATGCATGCTGCAGTTACACCAGAACCGCCTCCTGAGACAAGCCATACATCATCGGATTGGAGTGGTTCAAGTTCACCTACAACATCCTCAGCAAAAGCGACAAGAAGCCATCGACGTCCATCTCGATCGAGGCCAATCTCGACCTCACCAGCATGTTCAAACAATTCCACTTCAATGTGTTCTGCGGCGGTTGCGGCATCGAAGATGAGTTCAGGATGAACATCAAGTGCTCGAGTTCGCAAGTTTTGACGTTCAAAGGCATAGGATTTGGTCACACCCGATGCTGCACATTGAATGGCATTGAAACGCTCGCCAATGTTTCCATGTCGTCCATCCATCGCCGTTACGCTCGCAACGAGACCTTGATTCAATTCTCCAAGATGTGCATCCATTCCTTTCAGAAGACCGAACCAGCCATGGGCTGCAAGTGATACTTGAGCAGAAGGAAGTGTATCCTCCGACCATGCTACAGATGCGAGTTTCATCGGAGCAAGGTGGATTAGACCGACAACGTTCATCGTTGAAAGCGATGTTGTAATCGATTCGATATGTTCGGCATTTCCGGGATCTCCTCGATGGACTGTTCGACCTTGTTCTGTTTGAATTGAAACATCGCGAATACCTGCTTCAAATCCTACTCGAACCGTTGAGAGCCCTCTTGCTTCAAGACGTGCGCAGAGTTGTTCGGCAATGCCCCAACCATCGTCGGTGATAACAACCGTTCCGTCAAGTGAAAGTGATGCCTTGACTGTTTCCGCTTCCTCAACCTCAACCTGCCAACGTCGGCAACCATCGTGTTCTACTGAAGGTGTTTCAACAGACGTTGGTTGCACCGTAGTTTCGACAACAGGTGCTGCTTCGGTCGCAACCGTCCCACCTTTCATCTTCAGAATATAAGCCACGAAGTGGTTGAGGGTCGGATGGTCTGAAAGCAGGAAATCCTCGTCGACTGGAAGATTGAAGATTTCACGGACATCGACCATAATCTCAGCTTGCTTCACCGTATCAATACCGAGTTCACCTTCCAAATCTTGGTCCATTTCGATGAAATCAGCAGGATAGCCAGTATGCTTGACAACGACTTCAACCAAGGACGCCTCTATACCAGCATCGGTTGCCATCGGTGCTGATGATTCCACCTGAGGCGGTGCTTGTTCCTGAACGGATTCAGAGGCGACTGGAGCGGCGGCAGCAGGCGTGCTTACGACGACATCACCACCGGTCATTCGAGCAATGTAGGCGATCATATGGTTCAACGTTGGATGCTCTGAAAGCAAGAAATCCTCATCGACAGGGAGATTGAACAATTGACGTATATCGACCATGATTTCTGCTTGCTTGACCGTATCAATGCCCAATTCTCCTTCCAAATCCTGGTCCAATTCAATGAAGTCTGCAGGATAACCAGTGTGCTTGACGACGACATCGATAACTTGCTGCGTCATCGCTTCATCCGATACGGGTGTTGCTGCAACAGGCGCAACGGTTTGAGGTACTTCTGGGACGGGAGTAGGCGGTTCTGGCTCAGCCATTTTAGCAGGTGCTGCAACGGTCGCTTCTCCACCTTGCATTCGTTGGATATAACCGATCATATGATTCAATGTTGGATGTTCTGAGAGTACGAAGGTTTCATCCACGGGGAGATTGAACTGCTGACGAATATCGACCATGATCTCCGCTTGCTTGACCGTATCAATGCCCAACTCACCTTCAAGATCCTGATCCAATTCAACGAAATCCGCCGGATAGCCAGTGTGTTTGACGACGACGTCGATAACGGTTTGAACCATATCACCTGATGCTGGACTGCTTGTTGGAGCAGGTGCAGGTGCTGTTTCGACCACAACTTCTGGCTCTGGACTTGGAGAAGGTTTCTCTGTAGGCGACTTTTGAACTTCAACAGGTTCGCTCAGTAGACCTTCAAACGGTGCAGTGATTGCATACGGCTCTCCTTGAATCCCTCCATGTAGATTATCATCACCATCCACATAGGCAACGAGTTTGTTATCGAGAATACGCAATTGTATATCCTGAGAACCGGCTAGATTACGACACCATGTGAGGAGGCGTTGCCCATTGATTCGTTCCCCTTCAATCGGCCATGCTCGAACGAATGAGAGACCAATTTGCGAGCCAAATCCAGCAGCAAACCGTAGCCCGTACTTCAAATTCGGATAATCGCCCCCTTTCGAAAGATGGAGGTTTCCAAGTTCTTCATCAACGACTTTGTGATTGGCAATCGGCGGAATTCGTTTTGTCAACAGACCATAGAACATGCTCGCATCTTCAATGCCCACGCCCATTGGGTGGCCAGTGAATCCTTTCGTATTGGCAATAACCATCGAATCCGTACTTTCGCCAAACGTCTGGCGCAATGCTTTGACTTCACTTTGAGCACTTCCACCACGAGCAGGTGTGTATGTCTCATGCGAATAGAACACCAAATCCTTGGCAATTGAATGGCGATTGAGATTCCAGCGACCCTCCATTTCTCCCATGAAATCATCAACTGTTTTCGCTACGTGTTCAACATCGAGTCGCGTTCCATGGTAAGCAGAATTTGCTGTTTTTGCTCCAAGTAATTCAGCGATCGGTTGCACACCTCGCTCATCTGCTGAACTCTTTCGTTCGACAACAAACGAAGCCGCTCCCATACCCAAGACGAGGCCATTGCGTCGCTTGTCAAATGGTAAGGCCGCCTCTTCAACGATGTTGCTCGTCGATGCTGCGCCTGTTGAAGCAAATCCGCTTCCAATCCATTCCCATAGGTCATCACCGGTTACATCGTCGGCAGAGAGGATTACAACACGGTCAACTCTGTCTGCGGCCAACCAATCCTCTGCAATTTGGAATGCGCCCGTCGCTGAAGCACAGGCAAGATTGATGGTTGTTGTAGGACCGCGAATACCCGTAAATTGAGCAAATTGTGAATGACTCATGGTCAACGTTTGGAACAAATAGCGACGGTCGAACTTACCTTCACCATCATCACCATCTGTCTTTGCATGCTTCATTGCCATCTGCAATCCAGGGAAACAAGATGCGAAGACAATACCTGTTCGGTCGCGATGAACACTTGGCACCTGCCAGTTACGGATCAATCGAAGACCACCCTTTCCTGTTTGTTCCTCAGGCGTCAATGGGATTCCAGCGTCACGTAATGCGAGGAGGCCACTGGCCATGGCAAGTTGCGTTGTAATGTCCCATGCCAAAATCATCTTCGGATCGATTCCAAATTCTTCAGCAAGATCAAACGCCCCTTTCACACCAGCAAGTTGAGGGATGTCGCCAAATGATGTCGCTTGTTCCATGTTGACGGAACCATCACGTCCTTTGATGAGGCGAGTGATGTTCTTGTCGAGGAGACGTTGCTTGTATTCGTCCGAAACCTCTTGGATGCACGTTTCACCACGAACCAGACGCTCGAAAACATCCTGATCGAAGACCTTCTCACCTCCAGGAAGACCGAGGCTGATTCCAGAAACGACGTATGGATCTGCCTTTCGTTGCATCATTGGATCGTGTGTGGATTGAACTTGGACCGTTCCTGACGTTGTTGATTTTGCGAGATGGACTCGAGGCGTCCAGCCCATTGGTGGTTGCTGCACCCATCGTTCAATATCCGCCGCAGTGGTTGCAGATTGGACATCGACTTCTGCATCGATTTGAGCTTCTGAACGGATGGTTGCAACGATGCTTTGGATGGCTTGATCACTGAGACCCAATCCAAGACGGAGATTGACCATTCCTTGACAGAACATTGCTGGATAACCACAATGTTGAGCAATGCGATCGCCAACATAATCTGCAACCGTTGACTCTTTTTGCGCAGGTGCTGCTACGGTATGTACAACACTTGCTGTCGTACTGGAACCACCATGATTTGGTAGAGGTCGTGCGCGAACTCGCAGTTCCTCTTCGCTCGACTGTTGTGGAATACGTATCTCTTGATACGCTTCAATTGGTCCAGCTCGGAATGCTTCGCTNAACACATTCGATGTTCCTTCGATTGATTTCGGAGGTCGCCCAGCAAGGGCTAATGCTCCAATCGCTGTCAAGAAGGAAGCAATTCCTCCTTGTTTCGGATGATTGGTCATCACTGCAAGATGTGGTTGTTCCTCAAGGATTTGTGAAGCAAACATGGTCAATGCTCGCTTTGGACCGACTTCAACGAAAATACGTGCACCTGCTTCATACATCGTGTTAATTTGGGACGTCCACTCAACAGAGGACGCCATTTGAAGAGCGAGTTTCGAAAGAATGCCTTCTTTTNCATCCGCTCCTTCATTCGGATAGAAGGTTCCATCCACATTGGCCGTAATTGGAATGGATGGCCAGTTGATTTCAAGCGAAGAAAGGAAGCGTCGCAATNGTTCATTTGCTGGTGCAACAATACTGGAGTGGAATGCGTGACTGGTTGCGAGTGGTACNCAATTGAATCCTTCCGATTCGAAGGTTTTCATGACATTCTGGACCGCCTCTGTCGCTCCTGCGATAACGGTCATCTTGGGCGAGTTCTTATTGGCTGCAATCACATATCCATCTGCGGCATCAAGGATACGTTCAACGTCCTCATAGGGTGCAGTGACACTGGCCATGAGACCTTTATCATCGATTTCAACCGAACCCATCTCAGTTCCACGTGCAGCTGCTGCCCGAAGTGCTCCGTCCATGTTCAAGATTCCAGAAGCCATCAGTGCAGCATATTCGCCAAGCGAATGGCCTGCGACCATGTCTGGTTGGTGGCCGTACGCATTCAGAGCGTGTTCAATCGCAAGATCGGCCGTCAACATTGCAGGTTGTGTGTACTCGGTTTGCTTGAGTTTATGCTCAGCCGCTTTTCGCTCCGCATCATCAAGGCCGCTTCGAAGAACAAAGGAGGAGAGAGTTTCTCCATCAAGCACCTCAACCATCGTTGCGTCGGAAGCTTCCCATACCTTTTGTACAGGCGTAAATCGTTGGTGAAGATCGAATGTCATCCCAACATATTGTGAACCCTGCCCAGGATACATATGGGCGACTTTCGCTCCTTCTGGTAGTGAGGGTTGATCGCTTAAGAGAACGCCTTGTGCTTGCAAGAAGCCCCATTTACCTTGATCTGAGATCGATTTGAGTGCTAACGCCTTTCGCTTCTCAAATTCAGCCCATGAAGTTGCAACAAGCGCCATTCGACACGGATGATTTGCATCAAACGAAGCGCTTGCTGTTTGAAGTGCCATCGACAATCGAAGACCTCTTGGATCATCATCAAACAATGGGCCACTGAACGTTGTTGATTCAAGCGTAGCTGCAACTGCATCCATCGATTGGCCAGATAGGAGTAGAACACCACCTTCAATGGCTTTCAATTGTTCATGCGAAAGCGATGCATTTGCAGATGCATCGAGAATTGACAATGCTAAAGCCGAACTTGATTTGGAATACGCATTCCAACGCTGTTGCCAATCCTCAGCCATTGCATGATGGTAGTTTGGTTCGTAACCCTCCAGAGCGACGTGGAAGTTCGTACCGCCAAAACCGAATGCTGAGACGCCTGCTCGACGCGGATGATGCTCTGGTTGTGGCCATTCAAGTGCTGAAGTAGGGACAAAGAACGGTATGTTCTGCCAATCAACGGTTGGATTTGGGGTTTCGAAACCAGCAGAAGGAGGAATTGTTCTGTGGTGCAAAGCCATGACGGATTTGATGATTCCAGCAATACCAGCAGCTGCCTTCAGGTGACCAATTTGTGATTTGATTGAACCGACTGCAACATGATCACCTGAAGCAACATCGGTCCATAGTCGAGTTAACGTTGACAGTTCTGTTGCATCACCAACCTTTGTCGACGTTCCGTGTGCTTCAACCAATTCAACAGAAGATGCTGGGTATCCGGCTTGATTGTATGCCCGAGCAATGGCTTGAATTTGACCACGTTGACTTGGCGCAGTGATGCCTTTTCCACGACCGTCGCTTGAACCACCAATACCGCGAATAACGGCATGAATTGTATCATCGTCTGCGATGGCATCGCTTAGTCGCTTGAGGACCATGACTCCGGCGCCTTCGCCCATGACGAATCCATTTGCTCGTGCATCGAAAGGTGTTGAATGTGTTGGAGAAAGAGCACCGATTGCGCTAAATTTTGCATACGTTGCAGGATCCATCGTTCGATCTGTTGCGCCCGCAAGCATGACATCGGCTTGTCGTGTTTGAAGCAGACGACATGCATCCATGACCGCTGCCATCGATGATGCACATGCTGCATCCATTGCATGATTCGGACCTTGTAAATCCAAGAGGTTTGCAACACGTCCAGAAACAACGTTTGCAAGTTCTCCTGGCATTGTATCTTCATCGACCTTTGGAGCGTGTTCGTTTACTGCATCGATGAAAGCGTCTCTCGATTCTGATGGCATTCCATGTTCTTTCGCAAGTTCTGCAGTATGATTTGACCATACACGAATGTTGGACATGTTTCGATTTTCTCCGCCAAGAGCATTGGCAAATACGACGCCTGCACGTTCACGCGGGAAGGTTTTGCCACCCTCGCCATATCCTGCTTGTTCAATGGCTTCTGCTGATACTGAGACCGCCCATAGTTGACAAGGGTCAATTTGAGGAAGTGTTCCAGGAGGTTGTCGCCACCGTCGCCAATCGAATTCATAATCCTCAACAAATGCTCCAATCTTTGCATAGGTGTAGCCCTGAGCAACATCACCGGGTTTGCCTTCTGCCCAGAAATGATCAACGGGACCCGGCCATCGTCCTTCTTTGATTTGCTTGATGCTGACATGCGAGTCGATGATGTTCTGCCAGAATGCTTCCAAATCCTTAGCATCGGGCATCATCGCAGCAACACCGATGACTGCAATGGGTTCAAACGGACCCTGTTCAAGTCCTTCGCATGGTTTTCCGTCATCGGTTGTGATGGTCATATGTTCACCTCATACATCCATGATGCTCTGTGGCACCATGGTGATCGAATAGCCTGCATCGACGTGAATGCATTGTCCAGTTACGCCTGCTGAGAGCGGGCTTGCAAGCCACAATGTCGCTCCTGCAACGTCGGATTGGTTGACGTTACGTCGTAATGGAGCATTGGCCTCGACGTGATCGAGAATACGATCGAATCCTGGAATGCCTGAAGCGGCGATGGTGCGTATTGGGCCGGATGAAATGCTGTTGACACGATGGCCATGAGGTCCGAGATGGCAGGCAAGTTCACGCGTCCAACATTCAAGGGCCGCTTTTGCCATCGACATGATGCCATAAGATGGAACGAAGCGTGTTGAAGCAGCATAGGTGAGCGTGATGGTCGATGAGCCTTCACTCAGATATGGCATTGCAAACTTGAGGCATCGTTGGAGTGAATTTGCTGAAATGGTCATGGCCGTATTGATGTCAGCATCTTCAACGAAGAGAATTGGACGATCGAAACAGCTACGTGGGGCGAAGCCAATCGCATGGACAAGAACGTCGATCTTTCTCCCAGGATGTTCTTTGGAAAATTCATCGAAAAATTCACGCGTGGTCGCATCATTCGCAACATCGAGAGGATAGAATCCTTTGATCGCTGGAAGTTTGTCTTTCAACTGAAAAACACGTGACATGAAGCGTTTCTGATAGCCGAGAAAGAGATCTGCTCCTGCTTCAGCTAACTGTTGACAAATGGCCCATGCAATCGAATCTTCGCTTGCAACTCCAAACACGACGGCGGTTTTTCCTTGTAGACCTAGCATCCGCATCCCTCAATTCGCAGGTGTTACCGGGCACACCACGTCTTTGAGTATTCCCCTTCATTTCTTGCAAAAAGGGGCCTTCCGGGAGGTTTCAAAATCAGCGGACAGCGCTACAAATCATCCAGCATTGAGTCAAGATCATCTTCAGCGAAGTCAAGATCGTCCAAATCAAGGTCGAAATCGAGTTCATCTTCATCCTCAATTTCAATTGGTGGTTCGCTTGGTGGTGCTGTTGCAACCTTACTTCGAGAAGACCGCTTGGAAACTCGACCGATGATGANGAGCAGGAAGATCAGGAGGAGTATACCTCCGCCAATAGCGCCATANATTGCGAGATCGTCTGTGCTTACTTCTGAAAGGCCTGCCCCTAAGCCCGCTGAATCCTCCTCAGCAGCAACGATGAGGTCAAAATCAACTACATCCTTTGAATCGTCAATGCCACTCGTTGCTTCGATAACGATTTGATTTCGAATTTCTGTTGCAGCTTCACTTGGAGCCCGAATGATGAACGAGAGTTGATCCGATACACCATCCGATTGGACGTCTTTTGCCTGGATGAACTCACCACTTTGAATGACAAATCCGAGTTGTGTTAACTCATTGGCATTAGTAATACGGATATCGATTGTATCGACATCGTTTCCATCATTCTCAACTTGGAAGGAGATTGAAATTTCTTGGCTTGTTTCCATGTTTCGAGAAGATTTGTCCGGCATGTCCAATGTCACCATTCCGTATGGCTTAATCGCAACATCTCCAGTGTGATTCGCTGTAGTGGAAAGGATTGTGCCATCGACAGGAATAGGTCCCCACGCAGTCACAGTTGCTGTAATCGTGAATTCATGCTGAACGACTGCGGCCCGATCGCTTGCGGAAAAAGTCGCAGTGAATTCTTTCGAGTCACCTGGTTCCAATGTGAACGAATCCTCAGAAATTGTCATGGTGATGATTGGACCGCCACCGAACTCATTTGTGATTTCAACTGATTCAGCAACGATGGAACCATCGTTGGTGACGGTACAGGTGACGACTCCATCACTCGATTGCCCCGGTTTGACTATTACCTCTGGATCGTCACCACAGTCCATTGAAATGGCCCCTGGAGCACCGCCTTGTGCAATCGCAGGTGATGGAAGTAGACTGATGAAAAGAAGTGCTAGAAGCACCACAGCGAAGGTCCTTTCTTTGCCTGCCATAGACCATCGATACCGAAGGATTTGATGAATGTGATGGATGAATGATGTAGAATAAAACCGATTATTCTGCATCACCATACAATGCGTTCGGTATGTCTACATGACATTTCCATAGAATTTCTTCGTCCATCCCCGCCTCAATCAGTTGTTGCGTTCTTTTGGGAACCGTCTTTGGACCCAATACTGCACCAGGACGACGTGGATCGTCCATGTAATCGGTTTCAAGCATAAATCCAGTTTGATTTTGCTCATAGGTTGCTAAGAGGGGTTCAAGCGCTCCTTTTCCAACCAATACGCTGGACGTTAATCCACGCGTAACCGATTCTTCAATTTGCGGAGGTGAATAATGACGAATCAAGCGATGCGTTGCAAGACCCGTTCGAGAAGCCATTTCAGAAAGATCCCGATACGTTGATTCCAGTTCACCTTCGACGTGGAGTTGCAGTGGAATGCCTTCTTTCGCTGCGAGGGACATCGTCTCTTCCAGTAGTTGGTTCGATAAGTCCCAAACTTCACTCGAAACCTCCCAGTGAGGGCGGCCAACTTCACCGATGGCATGAGCCTGACCTTCCTTGACAAATTCAAGGGCTGCATCGATGCTGTCTCGATAGTTTTCACAGGCTCGCTCGACACCTTTGTCTCCATCCGAATNCATCCAATCAATGAATTGATGCGCAAATGCTGCTGGATGAGGACCGAGGACAACACGTACGTGGAGGTCATGAGTGCGTCGCACCTCTTCCGCCATAGCAATGGTGTCGGCATAGGTTTCTCGATGCTCTTGAAGTGATGTAGGAGGGGATGCAAAGTCTGGGCAATGAACGAGGACGAGATGGGTTCCTCCAACATTCTTGAAATCCTTGGCAGCATCCAAGAATCGACCTTTCCGATTGAGATGGAAGTGATTGTCGAGAATCGGTCCTTTCCAAAGGCGATGAGCATCGACCATGCGAACACCTCAAAACGTCGCAATTCCAAGATCCTTGAATTTTGATTGCCAATAGACCGCAGCCATTGCCACCATTTTCGGATGACGTCCTTCGGTTACAACACAACGTCCGTTTTCCCATACGTGAAGAACAAGATCGTGTCGTTCATCCTTGATGATTCCACAATCGAGTCGGTCATCATAGCGACCTTCTCCAGCACCCAATTGGCCAACGATGGATTGAACCTTGATCGGCGTGTTAAAGAAAAACGAGGCGATGATAGGCCCAAGTTCGGTTTTGAGCCCAGTATCGGCCTTACCAAGACGAAGAAGAAGTTCTTTTGCAGCATCGCGAGCTGCTTCGATTCGGTGGGTTCCATGGACGGTAATACGTCCTTCTGGATCGATAACAAGTGTTGCACGTGGTCTGCGCAGGGCCTTGATGACCATCTTTCCGACACGTTGGCCGTCAAGATGTTCGACCACTGCATCTCCGTCAATGGGTTCAGGTGCAACGAAGCGGACGAGTTGGTTCTCCACCGTAACGTCGATGTTGCCACTCATTCTTGCTCCTCCTGTTGATGCGAGGGCCCTGTGGATGAAATAATCTCCTCTGGTTCAGGAAGTGTGTTGAGCATTGCAAGAATTGCTGGGCGCCATGTTTGAACCATCGGCAGAAGAATGTTCACATCATCTCCGTGTTTGGTACGTTCTGTTGCAAGCGCCCCTCGTAATCGTCGAGCGAAGCGTTCATCACGAGCGTTGGACAATGCAGGAGTTATTCTTGATTCGGTCAAATCCCACCATGCNGCAGTAAGGACCGATGCAGTCGCCATATCTCTTGGTACGTTCTTTGGAGGAGGAACGGCATCAAAAATACGTACCTTCACCGCTTTCTTCCACTTCTTTCCAATCCGAACCATCGAGAGAAGTTTACGCCAATGCGTTGAGACCTTCGCTTCCTGCGTCCTCTGCTCTTCCCAATCAGGATCATCAAGTGTAGGTTCAATGCAATAGACGGGGCGTTCATGACGAAGAGCAAGACGATGCAACCGTCTTGGTTCAGGATCAGGGAATCGACCTGTTTGAATCTCTTCGAGTTGTGTCAAATCGTCGATCATTGCAGAATCGAGACCGCCGCCGAGGATGGCTGATGCGAGATTAATTCCTGGTGATTCTTTCTCTGAATCTTCTTCAAGAAGCCAAACATCTTCGATTTCTGGACCTTCCAACAAGGCGAGCGCATGCCATTCTCCTCGAGGTCGAAGTGCTTGAGGATGAACGGTTGTAGGAAGCACACCATGAAGGGTAATGCTTCCACCATCTGGATCGTTCCAGACAATGTCCTCCCAAGACAACTCCACACTCAAGTGGTCACGTCCATTCACTGGTTGTCAAGCCAGTCTTGTAGGGAGTTGACATCCCATCCTTGGTCGAAGTAACCCTGAATTTCAGCTTGTGACCATTGTGGGAACTGCTTCATTGCCTCAGCCATTTCCGGACTCACGTTGGCAGGGGGTGCTGCATCTGCTTGTCCAGGAAGGGAAGCATACGCCTTTCCTTCGCCTTCATCTTCGTACATGTAATCGTCCATATCCGTGTTGTTACGACGAACGAGTACAAGACCAACGATGGCCATGACGAGAATCAATCCAGTTAGAATCACAATCACCAACATCAGCATGCCAGAATCATCGCTCTCGCTTGCAAGATTGACGTTGAACTGATCACCGCTGAATGATCCATTGTACAACAATTCACCAGTGACATCATCGAAGATGAGGTAGTACATACCCGTGGTCGTATCGACAAAAGATTCCAATTCGACCTCAACATCCAACTCACCTTCAACGGCAATGTCATCGGTTGTGACAATCTTCTCCGTGATGGGTATTCCGCCCTCAACAACGGATTGAATTCGGAGCGTTGCCGCTCCAGCCTTGGAACCATCATTCAGGACTTCAATCGTCAATGTCATCGTATCACCAACTTCAGGTGCACGTGGCAAGAGATCGACCTCGTTCACGACAAATTTCGCTTCTTCGAAGATGAAGGAATACTGCGAATTGTAGCGATCTTCTGATGAATAAATTGGTGCTACAGGAGCATTTTGTTCATCGGATGTTGGCCCTCCACCAAGGACCGGTGAGCCTGCTGAATCCGAACCAACAATCCAGAAGATGACATCAACGCCGTTGATATCGTCCTCAGATGGAGGGGTCGCATCTGGCCACAAATTAACGCAGTCAGCGCTTGCAGCATAGCCACCAGCGACTGGTGTAAGCGTCAATGGTGCTGTGAGTGCATCAGGCCCAAGTGCTGATGAGCCGGTAGAAGATCCATGTGCGAGCGGCCATGCAAAGCCTGACGATGGGTCTACGTAGAACTTCCATGCAACGGAAACATCGCCCTGGAAGAGCGCTTCCTTCTCATCGATTTGCAGAGAGATATCAAGACAATCAAAGTTCGATGTTGAGACCGATTGCTCGAGAACTGTACCCGCTTTATCCTTCACAGTCCAAGTATTCGATCGAACCGCAGGAGCATTGGCGTCGACTTTAATCACGAATTCTCCACACCCGAAAGAAGTGGAAGTAGCACAAGCGGCATCGGTTGTATCGAGCGCACCGTCAGGCAAATTGACGAGTCTGAATTGATAGGAGTACTCATTTGTTGACGTAGGTGCTGTAATGTTGATGTTGAACGCACCGCCCTTGAATGTGTGGTACGTTGGTTGGCCATCTTGCTTTGTGCCATCTGCTCCGCCAGCTCCGTATGCAAAGTATTGAACGCCTCCAGCCGTGGTCGGTAGAGCCTCAAGTCGTGTAACTTCGAGGGTCAATTCCATCTCAGGAAGAATGTAGACGCTGTCCAGAATTCCGTCGATGTAGGCGTATTGTCCTTCGAAAGCGACGGTATCGCCAGGGTACACGAATCCTTCCCTTACATCCACAGTGGTGGGCGGGCTGATATCGCTAAAGTACGGCGTAATCATCAAATCGTTGGCTTCATCGGTTCGAACATCCAATCGGATACCATCAGAGTAGTACCATTGCGTGATTTCAGTGGTTGAACCAACAATCTTCCGCTTATCGTTTCCGTCGAGATCAGCGATGGAAATCACCGGAGAAGCAAGACTCTGCAATCCAACAATTCCCCAATTAATCCGAATTGGAAGGTCGAGATAGAACTCATCCGTGAATGGATTGACAAGATAGTCACCATCCATACGCAACAATTGTGGCCCGTCAGAGTCTTCGCCTTCAGGGACGATGGTGATATGTGGGCTATCGGTCCATGCGGTCTCATTTCTTGGGAAATAGTAGACAGTGAGATCGTCACGATCGTTGGTCAATTCAATCTTGATGTAATCGAGATCTCTCCATCCGTTTCGGTCCTCAGCCTCAACGATGAGATGGTATTCGTTTCCAGCATACATGGTTTGATTCCAATCGCCTTCATAGGACGGATGGTTGGAGTTGAGGAGCGGTCGTCCAGCAGAGTTTTCGATGTTAAACTTGAGAATCTCAGGGGACCTTGATGGCATTGAAGCATACGTCACTTCATCATCGAAGATACCATAGGAGCCACCATCAATGGCGTTTCCTGCAAGGTCATAGCCTTCCAAGAACATGCTCACACGTCCAACTGGATCCTTTTCTTGATTGGCCAAATCGTTGTAGTTACCAGTGTAGTTCGCAGTTGGGTACGCACCATCACCCGTGAGAGCGACCATTGCGTATTCATTCTCATCAGCAACACCATCGCTGTTGACATCGTGTTGATACTCAACCCAGTAGTGCAGATTGATGGTGGAAGGTAGGTCTTGGAAGTCTGTAACACCGACCTTGATGTACTGATTGTTGGATGGAATGACCCATGTATCATCAACGAGACTTCGCCAGTTGGATTCGTAATTTGGATCGACTTGTCCGTTAAGGACCTTCACTGAAACAAGTTCAGGTGCGAATTGATCGATGGTGAGATTAAATGGAATCGCACACGCATCATCTGGGCGATATTCTGTTACTGGACAAACGGTGTCGCCGCCTTCGTAACCAGTCATACGGAATCGGTAGTAGTGCTCACCTGCCGTGGTTGGTCCGAGGTCCATCGTCCAATCGAAGTTACCACCTATGGTTCCAGTTTGATTTGCAATCTCGGTCCATTCAAAGACCGGTTCCTCACCAGAACTGTTGATGCTTCGCTCTTCAACGACCGTAAAGTAACTCAACGGATCTGGTGAAACATCGAGCGATTCNAGTCGCACACTTCCAGTCATTCGAACGTAGCGATTGGAATTTCCTGCATCGAGATCTTGACTGACACCTTCCTCATTGAAGACAGAGAACGAGGTGATACCCGCATCATTCTCGACTGCGTTTCCTCCAGCAGGTGCGAGAACGATAGCTGCAGGCAATCCGTTGACACCATTGTCAGCGGTTTGGCCAGCATAGATTCGAACTTCTTGGGTGTCTTCCCATACAGTGTTGACGGTAAATCGCCACGTGATTTCTTTACCTTCAGTAATATCAGCAGGCGAAGAAGCTTGCAGCGTGATGTAGCCATTTGAATTCTCGACTTCTGTAAATCCATTCAAGTCGGAGTAGGCCAATTCGATGGTTCCAGTCTGCGATTCAAAGATGAGGGATGCTTCTTGGAAGCTCGCCCCGGTCAATGATGAGACGGTGTGTGTTGTGACAATTTCATAGATTTCACCATTTGGATAAAGTCCTACAGGGTTGCCAATCATCGAAGCAGTTGACGTGTAACCTGGTGACGTTATGATCGAGAGACTTGAGAATGAAACACCTCCACCGCTTGCAGCATGAACGGCGATTGGAACGGTTGCAGAACCACTCGTTGCACCGGATAGAGCAACACCTTGAGCCAACTCTTTGGCAAAGTTGTTTGCGGTTGAAAGATAGTGCGTCACATCGTACACAACATCAAGCCCGATGAGATCGATGGTTGCACCACTGCTTGCATTGAGGCTTTCAATACTGAAGCGGAATTTCTTCCAACTGTTTCCGTTGGCATCAATATGCGCTGTTGGTGTGAGGCTGCTTTGCATCAATGTGTTTAATGCAGATGTTAGATTCATCTCTTCAGGATACATTTCATCTGCACCTGAAGTTAAGTTACCGATAGCACCAAGATCGACTTCTTCCAATCCAGACATCAGTTTCCAACTAAAGCCTTCATTTGGATCGGTTGTTGAAAGAATCTGGTTGTTTTCAAAAGAAACCTCTGCGGCAAGGATTGTGGCGCCCTGCGGAAGCATGAATTCCCCNCCATCCACTGTACCGGAGAGGCCAAGTGTCAAGGTTCGATTGTCAGTTCCATAATGAACATCGTTTGCATCTTTTGAACTGATGAACAACGTCTGACGTCCAAACATATCAAACGCTGGTTCCGTAAATGCATATTCGACATCACCATCGTTTGCAACATCGATTTGTACCTGTTCAGCATGATGTGCGAATTCAAGATCGAACCACAATCCAGCAACATTGCATGGATTTTGGTAGGAAAGAATTGACGTGAATCCGAATGCCGCGTCAGGCATGCCTGCAGTTTCTCCGAGTGTATACTTCACACCGTTTTGCATCATCACATCAAAACCGTTCATAGAAACGGCAATTTCAGGCGATTCTGAACAATCATCCTGTACAACTGGTGTAATTGAGGANATTGGGTAACTAAAATGCGATCGACTTTGGGGCGGATTGAAGGAATGATCTGGGATAAGCGGATTGTACATCATCAAAT
This sequence comes from Methanobacteriota archaeon, assembly GCA_002719815.1. GTDB lineage: Archaea > Thermoplasmatota > Poseidoniia > Poseidoniales > Poseidoniaceae > MGIIa-L2. Next base: position 37,949 of record PBET01000013.1, read on the forward strand.
CACCCATCCCTTGCGATGCCCAGATTCCATTTTCTGGCGGATTGGGTGAGATGATGGATTGGTTGAATCCAGTCCCAACTCGGCTACCAATAGAGAATCCATGCAGAACCGGTGTCGATAGTTGCTCAGGACCCGAGTCGAAGTTGAACTTGAGATCTACCGTTGGATACGTCGAGGAATTGATGCCCCATAATTCATGAATCGGTCCAACCAACCCAGACATTGCATTTCCATCATTGTCCATGACTGTTTGGCCTGTGAGCGAGTCAAGGATGTCAACAGATAGGACTGCAGTTGTGGTCGTCTCGGCTTCGATGGTCAAAAGACCATAACCATTCGGGTGATTTTCGCCACCTTGTACATTTGGAAGGATGTTTCGAACGCCCATCCATCCAGATTGAGGCAGTGTGCTTCCAAATCGGAAGTTGTCGATGTACCAGCCTGGCATGGAGGTTGTGTTGTAAATCGTGTAACCATTTCCAGCATTGACGTCGTTGTACTCCATCACAAAGCGAAGTTCGATGTAATTGCCTGCAAAGGTGGACAAGTCAAGCTTAATGTTGGCCCATCCTGATGGATTGAATCCCGAAATTGAAGTTCCACCCAGTGCGTATTCGTTGTATTGTACACCGTTGCAACGGCCATCGATTTTGTTGTTCGATCCTTGATTTCCAACTTGATAATACCCCGAGCCGAAGGAGAGTCCACTGGAATTTTGAATGTCGATGTCAAGATGATCCCATGTTGCAGCTGGGTCGAATATGGGCGTAGGAGATGTCCGAATCTCAATGTATGCACAGTCTGCGTAACGATAGGTTGGATTTGTTCCCGATGTCGCCAACGTCATCAATTGATGGAACGAATCGAAGTACACGGAAGGGTCTTTGATTGCACCAGATGAAAGGTCGAGCGTTGGCGAGAGTAGAACTTCCTTGAACGAAGCACCATTGTTGTCGTTTGTGTAATCGTTGTCGTACAGTCCAGTTCCCCAACAGTCACTTCCAGATGCGCAGTTTGCTGGAAGAATTGCACCTCCAAAGAGGGAGCCATGCGACCAAGGTGCGCCCGACTGAAGTGGAGGTGTTGTGTCATCCATGAATCCAGCCATGTCGCTCTCAAAGTCGGTCAAAATACCTTCAGCCTTGAGAGAAACTGGCGTTGACACTGAACCATCCTCGAACTGGAATTCCTCTGCTTTGGAAAACGATGTTGTCTGTCCGTTGTAGTTTGGATTCCAAACACGAGGCATGGTTTCAATGTCGATACGAGTGTGAGCACCGTGGATTGCAGGATCGGAATTAATCGCCATGCTTGCCGATGTAATCGATTCACCGACAGGTAGATCGATTGACCCGTCTACGATATTTGTAAAGGTCGAAGCGTCATTGAGAACAACATCGACTTCGTTTGTTCCCGAACTGAAATCTGTTACGCTTGCAGCACTAGCAAGTGGCGTTAGTATCATTAACATCACAAGAAAAATCGCTATTTTTGTCCGTTGATTTTCGCGAGGCATGGTATCACCTAACACGACCGTATCAACACTGGCCTAAAACTTCGTCGCTTTAGCGTCCATCTCCGATTTAAATGAAATCTCGTTGAATCGACACGCAGAACCTCATTCTGCTGTAAGGGTTCATAATGGAGAGAAGGCTGGGAGAGGCATGGAACCATTCTCCAGAGAACCTGTCACCCTTATCGAAGAAGTATTTCCACAAGATACGAACTCCTATGACACGCTCTTTGGAGGCCGTCTGCTTTCAGTTATGGACAAAGCTGCTGGAATTGCATGCTCAAAATTTGCTCATCGAGAATTCGTGACGATTTCCATCGATACGTTGACCTTCAAAGCTCCAGCTCGACAAGGCGATTTGATCGAGGTGACTGGACGAGTGGTCTTCACAAGTACGCACACTGCTGGCGTAAAAGTGACCGCATGTGCGATGACGAAATCCGACTGGGAAACACGCGTCATCTGTGAAGGATATTTCTTCATGGTCGCCATCGATTCCATGATGCGTCCGATTCCAATTCCACAGTTAAAACCTGAAAGTGAGGATGAAAAGAATGAGTGGGCAATTGCGGAAGAGATCCGAAACAACATGCTCTCTAAGCGACAATCTCGATAAGAGGATTGATGAAAGGACGGCTTTTGGGTCAGGCCATGCCCGTACTCAACATTGCAATGGTCGGAAGCGATGAACTCGCAAGAGAACTCGCAAAACCAACCGACCAACGCGATGTCCACACCTATGTTCACAAAGAAACAGTTGATGGGCAAGCACGAATTCTTTCCCTGATCCGTCCTGCAAAATACCCGGAACGATTGCGTCCACTGCTCAATGCTTTGTCCGCTGCACGGGCAGGATTGATTGAAGTCAGTGCGGTCGATGCTACGCTCGGTGAGGCTTTGGTAGCATTTGCAAGTGCAGGAATTGACCATGGTGTCGCTGTTTTATCACCGCCACAAGGCGAATGGATCGATGAAGACATGGTCAAAGCATTGTTCAAGCAGGCAGGATTGTCAAAGTGGACCTTCGAGAAGGCAGATGGTATTGAATTGCGAAACGCATTCTATGGCATCATGGACACAGTTTCAGACCTTCTCGCATCGATTGAAGAACAGCCCCTTGTTGTTCCAATTGATCAACACTTCAATGTCAAAGGTATCGGCTTAGTTGCGATTGGCTACGTTCAATCGGGAATTGTCTCAGTCCATGACGATGTGACCATGCTTCCGCATGGAGGAACTGGTTCCGTCAAATCCTTGCAAGTTATGGACGATGATGTTGAACGTGCAGGAGCGGGCGATCGTGTCGGCATTGCCCTACGAAATGCCAAAGAAGAGAGTCTTTCAGGAACCTGCCTCATCGTTCATCCAGCAATCGAGGATAAGAAAACGAATACATTTCGGCCACTTGCACTTGAATCACACACTGTTTCATCGTTGGACTTGTCCATTTCGCCATTCCAGAAGAAACGTCTCGATGTTGGCGATGTGGTTCATGCTTCCATCGATTTACAATTCAATGTTGGGCGGGTTGAGGCGGTTGATGGCACNGCATGCACCGTTCGATGGGAAACGCCTCTGTTGCAACGAATCGATGATGCGCCTCCCGTTCTGATTGCTCAACTTGATTCCAAACCGAGGATTATGGGAAGCGCTCTCTTAACCAAGGTCGAATGAGACGGCTTGACTTTGTCCATGAGGGAACGATTGGTTTACCCTTGACTTGAGGGGATGCATTGATAATAGGTGGCCCAAACTGCACGTCGGGATGCAGACGAGAGGGCGCAATGAACGCCTTGCGGAGTCTGGGGAGAAAATGGTTCTCCACGGCCTACGCGTGGCTGGCGAAAGCGGTCGAGCGAGAGCCAGTCTTGGTGAAAATCGTCTTTCCATCGAATTCAAGACGGGTAATTGCATCGATATCAAGTACGATAAAATCGAACGAATGCAGCATCATAATACAACACTGGTCCCATCCTGGGTCGCTTTCATCGGACTTTGTGTGCTGTATGCATCTTGGAGAGTGATTACGCCTCCAGATATTCGCTTAATCGGACTGCTTGGCGGTCTTGCCATGATCTCCGGATGGGTCTTGACAAAGCGCCCGACACTTACAATTTGGACAACGTTTGACGACTGTCATGTCCTACACGCCATTGATTCTCGCTTGCTAAAATTATCCACGATGATTCAACGCCTGAACGATGGCTTAACCCTTGAACAGGCCAGAGTCGGGGTTGAGTTGTTGAACGAAGATACGGAATATCCCCGCGAGGCAGCTTTCCTCGCTGAACAAGAACTACCTCTCCCCATTGAAGATCTCACAACCCCAAGGAGCATATCCTTGTTCATGGGTGACATCGACAATGCAATAGAAGAATTTGAAATCGATGAGGAAATGCCCTTATGGGCAAAGGATTCCATGCGGTCAACATCTGAAATCATGGATGAACTCGAACCGCGTGAACATGGAATTATTGAACGAGGGCGTGCCAATATCGGGACACGTCGTGGCAACACAAGCCCATTGGATTCTGTTCCCGCTTCTGCATCAAGTCAGGTTACAAGTGCACATTTCCTTGGCGATTCACCACTTCCGGTTCCGATGCACCAACAGACCATGAGCTCATCAAGAATGATTCAGGAAGCGAGAGGCGAATCAAATGCGTCAAGGAATTTTGCGTTTACGCCACCCCCTACGGAACTTCTTCCAAGTTTTTTTGGACCAGAGGGTGCGCACATCCCATCGACACCAGATGCATTCACCTCACCGGACATGCCGCTTTTCGATGCGGATGCGCTTTCCCAAGAAAATTCACTTTCGCTTGCTGAACAAGGAGAAATTCAAGAACATGACAAAGCGCCTGCTGTAGTTCCTCAAGGAACGGGTGTTCGTCGAGATTCCAAGGGACGATTGAAGCGACTTCAACGACGAACATCACCAAAGCCTCGAATTGCTTCGACACGTCAAGGTGCTCAGAATGGAACTTCTCGACGATTTTCTTCGGTAATCGCGGGCGTTCGTAATCGAATTTCGAAATTGCGAGAAGAAGGTATTGATGATGAAATTCTCGAAATCCTCGTCGAACACATTTCCGAAGAAGACAAGCAGGTTCCTTCCTCCTTCAGTGACCTCAAAGAATCGCAAGAAGCAGCCCCAGCCCAGGTGAGTCAACACGGCTTAAGGCGAATCGATTGATGTACCTGTGATGGCACAGTAACGAGACAATCGGTCTTGATATGCATCGAGTGAGATCGATTCAATTCCCTTGGTACCAAAATCTTCCAGTGTAAAACTTGCAGAGACGGTCGCATGAACGAGTGCTTCGCGTAGTTCCTTTGTACTCATCTCGCCATCACCACTGGCTAAACAGGCGGCGAGTGTTCCTGCAAAGGTATCACCACAACCGGTTGGATCAACAACAGCGTCCGATGGATAGGCAGGTAAAGCGATGAAATCATCGCCATGAAGAGCGAGAACACCATGCTCGCCTTTCTTGATGATCAATGTGGGAATGGATGCCATCGATTGAACGTGCTTTGCTGCTTCGACAAGGTTGTCGGTCTTTGCGAGCATGGTTGCTTCACCATCATTGATGACCACGATGTCAACGCGCTTCATCGCTTCAATCAATTCGTCGAGGGCGATGTTAATCCATAGATTCATCGAATCAAGAATCGATGCACGTTGGGGTGTCGATTGGTCAAGAACAGACAGTTGAATGAATGGGTGAAGATTCGCACAAAATGTGATTTTCGAAGAAGCACCATGCGAAGGTACCTTTGGCTCAAAGGATTCAAAGACGTTCAGATGGGTTTCATGGGTCTCTGCTTGCGCCATGTTGCCGTGATAAGAACCAACCCAGTGGAAGGTCGAGCCTTCAACAACTTCAACACCGGTTGTATCCAGTCCTGCATTGGTTAAGGTTGCAAAATCCTCGTCTCGGAAATCGGTGCCTACGACACCAACGAGACCGATGTTGTTGAGATGTAGTCGACGTTGGTGGAANGCTGCAGCTAAACCTGCATAGGTTGCTGAACCACCCAATGTGTTCGGTGCTGAACCGAGTGGAGAGGTGATGCTATCGTATGCGATGCTCCCAACGATAAGGACGTCCATGCGATCACTATCCGAGTAATTCTTGATGCATATCGATGTATTGAATGGTGATATCACCGTTCATGAAATCCTTCTCATCCATGATTCTACGATGAAGTGGAATGAGATGTTCGACCCCTGTGATCACAGTCTCGTCCAATGCTGTCCGCATTCGACGAATGGCGTCTTCACGATCACGTCCCCAGACGAGGAGTTTTGCGAGCAACGAATCAAAACAACCNGGCATCTCATAGCCTGGATGTGCATGCGTATCGACGCGTACACCGAAACCAGACGGGAAATGGCACTCCCAGAGGCGTCCAGGACTTGGGATGAATTCCGATGGATCTTCTGCATTGAGTCTGCACTGAATNCTGTGACCTCGCCATGTAATTTCTTCTTGCGAGAGCGGTAATGTCTCGCCTTGAGCAACGCGTATACCGAGTTCAACGAGATTATGTCCAGTGATCAACTCGGTCACCGTATGCTCCACTTGAACACGGGGATTCACTTCAAGGAAGTAGAAGTCACCATTCGCATCCCGTAAGAATTCAAAGGTTGCAAGACCTTTGTAACCTACTGATTCTGCACCTTTGCAAACCAACGATCCNATCTCGTGTCGCTTTTCGGGAGTAAGCCATGGGCCTTCTTCAACAAGTTTCTGATGTCGGCGTTGAATCGAACAGAAACGTTCACCAAAATGAATGGCATTCTTTCCATCAGCAAGCACTTGGAATTCAACGTGTTGAGCGCCTTGAATGTATTTCTCAACAAAGACTCGATCGTCGCCAAATGCAGACTTTGCTCGTGATTGACACAGTTTGAGTGCACTTTCAAATTCGCTTTCTTGTTCGACGATTTGCATACCGATTCCACCGCCACCAGCTGCGGCTTTGATAATGACCGGATAGCCAATGTCATCCGCCAAAGCGGAAGCAACTGCNGCTTCAGAGATCGGCTCAGAGGATCCCTTTGCTGTTGGTAAGCCNGCAGCCTCCATCGCAGCTCTTGCCTCGATCTTATCTCCAAGAAGTGTAATGACATCAGCACTTGGCCCGATGAAGGTGATGCCTTCTTCTTCCAATCGCTTCACAAAACCGGCATTTTCTGCAAGGAATCCGTAACCTGGATGGACGGCGTCACAGCCCATGTCTTTCGCGGCCTGTACGACCGCTTCGATGTCCAAATACGCATCAAGAGGATTGATTACATCCCTAAACGTAGCATCATCTGCAAGTTGAACTGGTAAGGACAATCGGTCTTCTTTTCCGTAGATAATCGCTGCTTCGATACCCATATCTCGCAACGTTCGCATGATTCGAAGCGCAATTTCACCGCGGTTCGCAATAAGGACTTTCGAGAAACCCATAGCCATTGGGTGGACGAGACACCCTATGAGCAAAGCGGTTGCATTATCTGACCTCTAAANCATTTTTAATAANGCGAATAAATTATTAAGGGAAAGCCCCTATCTCATACTCGGTGATACCATGTCAGAAAGAAAAACACGCCCAGCAACAGAAAAAGATTTGATNGTACCAAACGGCAGTCACGCCATGAATCCTAACGATGGCACCCCATTTAAACTACGCGCAACACTTGTCGATGGAATTCCAGCCAGAGCTGGAATCGATCCGTTCGGAACGTACAGCGAACGAATACGCATTTTGTTCGACCATGACCACAATGAATTAGGTCGTGAATTTCAAACCAAACGATTCATGATCCGCAACGAAGAACCAGGAATTTGTCATTGGGGTGACCGAGGTNAATCCTTCACCATCGAAGTCTTCGTTGATGAGGATTAAACCATCACATATTCAACAGAAAACGGATTATTATTGCGACAACTGAATCAACGAATGTTGGCGAAAAGTTAAGATAAAATCAATTAGGTTTGGCAAACAATGACTCCCGAGGAGTATTTCTCTGGCCTGATTCAGTCTGGAACAGAATATCATGAAGCGATGAAAGCAACGCAGATGTATTTTCCACATTGGAGTCCTGCCCCATCTCAACCATATGGAGCAACAGCGCCCCAACCTGTTACATACCAGCAGGCGCAACAACCTGGACAATCCTACATTCAACATTCCGCCCCCGTTAATCAACAGTATCAACAACCGATTCAATACATCGCAAAAGCACCTGAAAAGACCTTCTATGCACCACTGATTACACTTGGACTTGTTTTTTTACTGATGTTTACGCCATTCCTAACGTTCCAACATGATGAATTNTCGAACAGTGAAGAAGAAGATGTGTGTGAAGGCTTTTACTGGGCGATCCAAGCCGGTGCGTCCGGTGATGAGCTTAATTTTGATGATATCGACACCAGATGCCCCATGAATGGATACAGCAGTACGTTCTACTCGATTGAAACCATAGCAGATATTGATACGGATGGATTTACAAGCGATGCACCTGACGATTCATCTGGTTCAGAACCAGAGGAAGATGAAGACATCGAGAGCGAAGAGGCAATGTTTGTTGTCGCGTTAATTATGTTGTTGTTGGCGCCGATTATTTACCTCATTTTTTCAATTCTTGCTCTCGCATCCGTTGCGATCAAGAAATACCCCACTGTCATAGGAGTCCTCCAACTAATCTACGTTATTGCATTCCTAATCATTTCTAGCATAGGTTACATCGATTTCGGAAGCGATGAACTCACAGTTGGCGGAAATTTTGCAGGCATTGGAATGTACCTCATTGGATTCGCAAGCATTGGATATTTCATCCGTATATAGAAAGTATAGTGCTTCAGTGTTGACAATTTGGGCAGTAATCCAAGCGTCTTCCNCTNAGACGTGTATGTGAAATGAGTCCTTCGCATGCATGGCAATTCAACCCGTCTCGGGTGAAGACATAATGACGGGCTTGGCGACGAGACATCCCTTGTTCACGCAGAAGATCGTAGAGACCTTTATCGACNGTTACACCCTTTTGTTCATAGGCCAGTTGTGTGGTCGAAATTGCAGATTCTGCAAAGCGAGTTTGCTCTTCTTCCGATAGGGACTTCAATTTCCGATTTGGATGAAGTCTTGCATTGAAGAGAATCTCACTACGAAGATAGTTTCCNACGCCAGCAAGGAAGGATTGGTCGAGGAGAAGATGACATAACTGGCGACCTCCGAATCTTGTATTCTGAATCTGTTCAAGCACAGACTTGAATTCGATTTCTTCATCTGCAACGTCTGGACCGAGACGTGCAATGTAGGGATGGTTCTCAACTTCCCATGGTTCAAGAAGTTCGATATCCGTTGCAGACCATAAGCATGCAACATGCGTTTCAGTCTCAAGTTTGATTCGTAAGGAACGATTTGTTTTGCGTCCTTTACTGGTCTTTTTTTGAACGGTCCATCGCCCGTACAATTGATTGTGACTGTAGAGAACGTCGTCGCCTACATACATCAGCATGGCTTTTGAACGAGCTTTAACGCGAATGACTTCCTTCCCGAGAAATCGATGCTCTTGACCGCGAATTGGTGGATACGGACATTCGACGTGTGTGATGATGTTCCCTTCGAGCACTTTGCGAAGATTGTTCGCAGCCCGATGTATTTCAGGACCTTCGGGCATGATTCCAAACCATCACACAGGTGTTTAAACGGATGTTTGCAAATCATGCATCATGCGGAAGCGATGGACGGAGGAACGTCGCTTGCATCGTGAACATGCAGATTGGATCGTTGGCTACTTGCGAACACATGGCCCTCGAACAACNCGAGAAATTATTCAAGCACTCGAACAAGAAGGCCGACCTGTACAAGCCCACATCCTATCGAGAGCGTTACGTAAATCTCCGTTTGTATCGTGTATTGAGAAACGAATCGTCGATGGACAACAACAGTCCCTTTGGGCGTTCCACATTGATGATGTGGAATAAATCAGTAGACGTCACGCAAGTAACGCTTCTGTTCCTTCATCATGGTCTTCTCAATGAAGTGTGTTGCATCTGCTTCGGACATACCNCCATGTTCTTGAGCGATATCGATCAACGCACGATGGACGTCTTTCGCCATGTACTGTTTGTCACCACAGATGTAGAAGTATGCCCCATTTTCGAACCATTCCCAGACTTCAGCACCATGTTCCTTGAGGCGATGTTGAACGTAGATTTTCTCCTCTTGATCTCTTGACCAAGCGGTTGTAAATCTGTAAAGGTCGCCTCCATCGAGCCAACCTTCAATCTCATCCTTGTAGTAGTACTCTGTCTTCTCGGATTGGTCACCAAAGAACAACCAGTTACGACCAGTTGCTTTGTCATGGACACGTTGTTCCATAAATGCACGAAACGGTGCAATACCTGTTCCAGGTCCGACCATNATGATGTCCGTGTTTGGATCTTCTGGAAGAATAAACGACTTGGTCGGTGACATGAAGACACCGACATCGGTCTCGTTGACGACGACTTCATCAGCCATGTATTGGGTTGCCAATCCACCGCGTTGACGGTCATGATAACTGAAGCGAACGATACCGACGGTCAATTCAACAAAACCTGGATGCGCATCATGTGACGATGCAATCGAATAGAGACGAGGTTTGAGACGATCGGCGAGTTCAAGGAATTCTTCAGGCGAATACTTGACGTTGAATTCTCGCATAATATCGACATAATCTCGGGTCCAGAGATAATCCTCAATTGCTTTGGCATCGGCAACGATGGCTTTGACCTTTGAAGCTGGATCATCGGAAGGAAGACTTGAGTTCAAGCCAGGAGGCAAATCGCCCTCTGCTGTACTCGACCAATCCATGTTGTCGCGACTACGCTTGACGATGCTCATGGAGATGGACATACCTGATGAAACGATTTTATCGGTCAAGGATTGAACAAATTTCTTGTTNGCCATGTGGACTTCGTAATCCTTTTTGAGAGCGGAATAAAGATCCTTCTCGCCTTTGTGGGATGCTACGGTTTGGTCACGGTCCCATCCTTGGACTTCGATGAGTTCCTCAACAATGTGTGGTGGGTTTTCTGGAAGCACGCCTAACGCATCGCCGACCTTGTAATCAAGGCCCGAATCGCCCAACGCAAAGACGATGTGGCGGGTTTCCTTTCGAGAGCCTTCTCCATTGAGAACATAGTTTTCAGTGATTTTCGAGTTGTATGGGTTTTTTGCTGACCAATTGCTCATGGTTCCACCTCATCTGTCGCGATGTTTTTTCCAGCGGAGGGCTACTTATCATCATTCTCTAACGCCCATAGTCTTGCTGCATAGGGTTGAAAGAGTCGATGAACGAGGCGAGGGTATGACCCACGAGGTGAGAATGCTCGGTACAGGAAATGCATTCTTACCGCATGAGCGTCACCATTCGTTCCTTATTTTCGATAAGAAACACATCATCGATGCACCACCTACCGCATTGCTTAGCCTGCGACGAGCGGGTATTTCGCCTGCTGAAATCGAGACCATTTTCGTCACCCACCTGCATGGCGATCACGTCTTTGGTTTGCCGTTCCTTCTGCTTGAGAAGAAATACATCTCGGACCGAGAAGGAAATCATCCCTTAACAATCGTCGGCTCAAGCGGTGTCAAGGACCGATTACGCCAACTCTGCTCCCTCGCATTTCCTGGAAGTCTCGATGATGCATTGGACAATGTACAATTCATTGAAACCGATTCAGGTGTCATTGATGGATGGAATTGGGAGCGATTTCGGGTGCATCATGACGATGCCGTCGATCCCTTTGGCTATCGCTTTGAACATTCAGATGGATGCTCATTCGTCCACTCCGGCGATTCGGGCCCTTGTCAGAATCTTGAGGATGCAATTCAACGATCACAACTTGCTGTTGTCGAAATGGGGTTCCCGCAATGGGTTCCATCAGATCATCATCACAAACCTGACGATATTCAGGCGTTGGCTGAACGCCAATCGAATGTGAGACTCCTCATCACGCACACCTTCATCGATTCGCCTCAATCTTCGTTTGAACCAATTTTGACAGATGAATTTCCCTCCCATCCAGAAAATGTNNATCATTTGGAAGATGGAGACATTTGGATTTTCCAGAATTCGGAATGGATGTTGGTCGAAAACTGAGATATTTTTCTACCCATNATAAGAGATTTTCCGAAAATCATCGCACTGAAATAGAATCGATTTTTGTTCCATAATAAAGGCCTCCAAAGAATTTGAACGGACATCCTTATGAGGGGGACTCGGACTCACAGGAACTATCCCGATGTGGGGGTTTAGCCTCCTCAACTTGGGGTATATAATGGAGGTCAAAAAATGAAGAAAAACATCTTCGATACATTGCTCTCCAGACAGAGTTTATTCACCAATAAAGAAATCCTTCATCACAGTCACCGTCCGGCTGTTATGCCTCATAGAGAAAAGGAAATCGAGCGAATCGCATTCAATCTTGTTGAGGCGCTCAACGGTCAGATTCCTTCCAACATGATTCTTTACGGCGTCACAGGTGCAGGAAAAACTGCTGTGACACTTCACGTTACGAATCTCCTCAAAGAGAAGGGTGAACAAATGCGACGAGACATTACACCTGTGATTGTCAATTGCCGTCAAATCGATACCCAATACAGAGTCCTCTCTCACATCGGAAACAGCCTCCTTGAAGAGCACGAAATCGATGAGATTCCATTCACGGGTTGGCCAACGGACCGTGTGTTCAAGGAACTGGTTCGACGAATGGATTCAAGGAAAGGTGTCTATGTGATTGTCCTTGACGAAATTGATCATCTTGTTCGAAAGGCAGGTGATGATCTTCTTTACAATTTAACGAATCTCAATTCGTTCTTGAATCACGCAAGAGCGTGTGTCATCGGTATTTCCAACGATTTGAAATTCACCGAATTCCTTGATCCACGTGTACGATCTCGACTTGGCCAACAAGACATTCTCTTTTCGCCCTATGATGCAGAACAACTCAAGGATATTTTGCGCCAGCGTTCAGANCAATCGATTGCTGACGATGTTGTCTCNGAAGGTGTNATCGCCTTGTGCTCTGCATTCGCAGCACAAGAACACGGAGACGCTCGTTGTGCACTTGATTTGCTCCGCGTCTCGACCGAGAAGGCGGAACANCTCGGTGATCAAAAGGTTGAGCAACATCATGTTCGCATGGCGCAACACCAAATCGAAGCGGACCAAATCGAACCTGTTATCGCTGGATTGCCGACACAACAGAAACTCGTTCTCGCTGCAGTATTGATCAATGAGCGAAATGGTTTGAAGAACATTCAAACAGGACAATTGTACGATGTTTACGATCAAGCTTGTTCACATCTGAATCTCCCTTCGCTAACACAACGCCGTATTTCTGGCATCATTGCGAACCTCGATATGCTCGGACTCATCACCGCACGAACTCGCAGTCGTGGAAGATATGGGCGCTCAAAGGAAATCAATTCCTGCATTCCGAGCAATGTAGAAACTGAAACCATCATGATGAATGCTGATGAAAACATGCGTACAGTTTTCAACAGCCGGTACAAACAACAACGCCCGCTTTGATTCGTTGTTCTTATATGGCAAATGGAGGTCGGCAAGTCCATGAGCAGTGAAGAAAACGCAGAGTCTGGCGGGATGGCAGACATCTTCATCAAGCCTTCAGTGACCCTCTCGAAGTGGTACATTGCAATCGGAACATGGGGTCTTGTCCTCGCTATTCTCAACATGATGGGACAAATTCATCCTACCTATCGCGTCTCTTGGGGAGGTCTCTTGACTTTCGAAGCATTGGCTGACGCATTTGGAAACAAGGATGGTGCTCCTGCATTTGTTGTTGGTGATTTCATCTTCATTGCTGCCTGTCTCGCATTGGTCGGACTTGGCCTACAATCCATCAACCAAAACGTCGACGGAGGTCTAGCTGGATTTGCTCGCTCCCTCGTTCTCAATGACACATGGCCAGCATTGGTTGGTTCAGAGGGCGGATTGATGCGAGCGATTGCAGCATGGTGTCTCTTGCTCGGGTTTGGCTTCTACATCGGTTACAGTGCTTTGTACATGACCTGGATTGATTTGGGTGTTTACTCGGTCTCAATCACACTCGTTGCATTCGGTTTCGCACTGAATGCAGCAAGTCGCGCACCACCTGGTGACGACACCGTAATGTGATCAGCGAAACAAACGCTTGTGACCGTTTCGTGCAAAGATTGCATCAAAACAGCCAAGGAACAATCCTTGCCACAGTGCAATCGACCAACGTAGAATGAGAATTCGAACCGAGATTGCAAGGAAAAGACCACTACGGCCTCCGTCTTTCTTGATGCTACGAGTGATGACACCGAGTGGCCCTCGCCAAAACATGAGTTCGACCAACACGCCCAACATCAATCCACCAAGTGCTAATTGTGTTTGCCAAAGATTCTGGAACGATCCATCAATAGGCAATTCACGTAACAATGGTATCAGACTCAAGAGCATGAGCAACGTGATTGGAAGAATTGACAAGGTAACGCTCGCACTTCCTATGAAATCAAATCCAGGACCTGAACGGTGGCGAGATGGATGATGGCGAACAATTCGAACATGCGCTCGTGCATCGCGACGGCGTTTGTGCAAGAATCGTCGCACACCCACTTCAGGAACGTGTGAAACCAATGCATCGGGAGCGTAGACAATGCTCCCACCTTGACGCAACAGGCGAAGACTCACCTCCATATCTTCAGCATGATACCATGAAGGATCAAATCCTCCAACATCGAGAAGTGCTTGTCGTTTGAACATTGAACAAGGACCATTCGCAAGTGATGTTCGTCTTGGCCGGTTTCGGTACTTTGATGCAATTTCTACGGCTCGAAATCGGCTGACAATATCTGTATGCGTTTGGAAGATTGTCCGCCCAGTAATCGCAACAATTGTCTCTTCGCCTACAGGTTGATTGGCGAGCAGTAAGTGTTCAATCCAATCTTGTTCCGGTCGAACATCGATGTCTGTGATCGCAACCCATTCACCTTGCGCTGCTTCAAGAGCATTCATTCGACCTGCAGATAATCCGAGTGCATCTTGATGAAGAATCGAAACTGAAACTTCAGAATCAGCATTGGATTGTTTCCATTGATCCATCAACGCTCCTGTTGAATCACTCGAACCATCATTGACGGCAATAATCTCCAATGGGCGATGGGTTTGTGCATGAATTGCATCCAAACACTCCTCGACCCAATGTGCCCCATCCCGGGCACAAACCGTAACCGTAACGAGTGGAGATTGTGTCATTCTTTCGCCTCAAAATGAACGAGTAGATTCCTAGCCCGATGTTTGGCTTCTAAATCCAAGATTCGCATAACTACGCCTTGACGTGGTTGACCATAGACAATGATCGTTCCAAGCGGCGCAGTTGCAAGCACGAACATCGGTGCGAGATCTTCTTCCCCATCGACTTCAATCAACACCGAATCGTCTTGCTCCAACGACCATCGGATGACTTCAAGGAGTTCAGGCGTTAATTGACCTGGTGGATTCACCACGCCTCTTCTCAAAGAATATGCATCGGAATTGACCTGAAGGGATTTATCCAACATCTCACGTTTTGTTTGCCCATCGATGAAGGCAATATCGGGAAGGACACCCATGTCCATCAATCCCTTGACTGTAACATCCCCTACCGCAACCAATGCTCCACTGTTCGAAGGTAAAGCCTCCAGCATTGCCGAAAGCGCAACTTCTGGAGCATCTTCTGGCCCTTCAAACAATTCACCCATCGGTGTTTTGAATTCATCATCAAGAACTGCAGGCATATGCAGAACCTTTCCTTCATAGGAAGGTGGAATCCATGGATGGCCTTCTCGATCGATAAGACCTCGACGAATACGGCTTGAGGAAAGAATGCCTCCAAGTTCATCGTTCAAGTGAGGTGCTTCAAGAATGGAGAGTGGTGGAAGCCCGTTCTCATATCGACGGTCATTGATTTGGTGACATCTTGGAATTGTTTCGATCGTTGCAACGATGCTGTCAGCAGTTCGATGGGTTGGCGCAGGTCCATGTGCATCATCCAGTACATGAACCTCGTAACGCAAATGGGCTGATTCATCCAACCAATTCAACAATGCATCCATTCGATCTTCGAGCGATTGAACCCAATCTCCTTTGGATTGAGCCATTGCATCATTGGTGACATGAACTTCAATAAAATCGGCTTGTCGAAGTGCCGTTTGAATCAACAATTGATGTCCGGAATGAAAACGGTCAAACGTTCCACCGATGAGACATCGACGGAAAGAACGGTCCCCTTCCATGAGGTTCGCTGAAGCATCAAGCCTTTGATGACATCGCTTCATTTTGAGAAGAACGAGCGAAAAGCTGTGCCCTGATACCTAACGGCCTTGTTCATTGTTTCCTCGAAGGCCTGACCCTCGGTATCAGGGCGTACTGTAGAGCCGGTTGGTTGTCTCGA
>PBET01000014.1 GCA_002719815.1 Methanobacteriota archaeon
GAATCGATCTCACAATTGGATACGATGCTGAGCAATTGTTCAATGCTGATGTCCTCTATACAGAGTACTTCGACTCCGAAATGGGTCTTCATGGAATGGATATGGAGATGGAAATTGAAGCAATGATTGAGTACAGTGTGGGCTTCACAGGAGAGATTTCTGGCGATGGAGAAACACTGCCTTTCGACATCGATTTGACACTCCGCACCTCGTTTGACATCAACAACGGATTGCTTGAAGTACGCATGGCTGACTCTTCTCCGCTCTTCACTGAGATGGAAAGTTTGCAACCAGGTCAAGAACTAACGTGGGAATGCGGTTCGGATGAAAGCCATGTTGATTCATCGGTCGACGGAATCCACATCAAAGATATCTGCTCGGAGCACAACATTCACTACGAAACAGAGACCTCTGTGTTGTTTGAGTTAACAGGTATTCCTACAGAAGAACTTGGTCTTCCTACTGGCGACTTTGACTTCTCAATTTCTGATACTGTCACAGACATCTACGATGGTGAAGTTGAACTCTTCTTCATGGGAGGTGCAATGGAACTTCTTGATGAGCCAACACAAACGATCACCATCGATGATGGAAGCACCATCGAAGTTCACCAAGCTTATGCATCCCCGACTCCGCTTGCTTTCCCAGCAATGTGGGCCATGATGTGGGCCAACTCCGTCGTTGGTAGTGGAGATTATCCAGGTATTGTAGACGCTCTTCTTAACGATGAAAACTTCGAAGAGATTTTCGGCAGTTGGGCAGATGGCCTTGGAGAAGGCGAAGGCGATGACGAGGACTATTTCGTCTGTGCGAACCTCAATGAAATCCCATACGAGTATGTTGAGGACGGATACGATGACTGTGGCGCTAATTCCGATGAAGAGTTCGTTTGCAATGATGGAGATATCATTCCCGGAAACTGGGTCAATGATGGAGAGGAGGACTGTATGAACGGGGAGGATGAAACCATTGAGCAAGAAGAATCGCTAGATATTTTTGTCAATATGGAAGATTCTAGTGAATCGGAGATGAACTTTGAGTACGAAGTACATGGCTTGGAATACGACGAGAATTACGAGATTTCGTGGACAGTTACCGATGATGAAGGAACCACATCCGACGCAGGTTCCACAGCTATTACAGATGGATCTTACAGCGCATATGACAGTGCGAACGCTGAAATCAACGGATTTGGCGAGTACTGTGTCGACATCGAAGTCACTCGATTGAGCGATAGTGAGGTTGTTGGTACCCAACAAGAGTGCGACTCAGTTTCACAAGATATGGAACCGAGTGAGCGACTCGTGACCATTGTCGAAGCACTTGCAGAATCGACATTGGACAACACCATGGAATCCTTTGGACAAAATCTCGAAAACCGTTTGTCCAACTTCGAGGATGATTATGATGTTGCATACGAAGACGGCATGGTCTACGCATTGTACGATGATTCAACCAACCGTTTCGTTGGTTTCCAATTGGTCGCATCACCAGGTGGTACGCAGTGGTACACACTCATTGGACCAGATAGCACAGCATATGGAACGCCTCAGAGATCTCTCTCTGTGACCTACTTCACTGGTATTGAAGCGGTTGAAGAAGCTGAAGAAATTGAGGATCAAACCGACCTGAGCGACCTCGTCGATGTTACACAACACAACACCGAAGATGTTGAAGCAGTCAACGAAGGCATTGATCCTGCCACACTCCCTGACGAGCCAAGCAATGAACAAGCGGAGGAAGAGGTATCCGAGGAGACCTCAGAAGATGATCTATCCACGCTTCTTCCGTTCCTATCACCAGTAACCACTCTGGCGATGATTGCACTTGCAGGAATGTTTGTATCAATCCGTTCGAAGGACGAAGAATGAGCGAGGCAACGGGTCACGAACCTATTGCCCGCTGGCGAGTTGTCGCCAGCCTTACGCTTATCCTTCAGATCGTGATTTTGCTCTCACTGAAGGCTACTCTTGAAGAGGATTCTTGGTTTGTCGGCACGCTCTCGGCAACCGTTGAAGAGGGTCCACTTTCCATTGAAGGTGTTTCAGCCAATGTTACCATCGATATGCAGAACGATCAAGATGACCTGAGCATCGAATTGTTCGGCCCTCTACGGCTAAGTCATTGGCAGGATGAGCGAGATGATCGAGCTGCTTTGTCGGAGCAAGAAATCGAAGAGTATGATGATAATCTCGATGAGGCATTTTCTTCACCTTCTCCAGATACTGTGAAATCGACGACATTCATGGTGATTCACATCAGTCTTGGCCTTACTGCACTTCTATTGGTGTTGATCTGTGTCGACTTGACCAAACAAGCAAGCGGAATCAAACAAACCGTTGTTCGACGTTTCGTCTCAATCGCTTCATCTATCAGCGTACTCAGTGTATTGGTTTTGATTCTCTTTATCCTGCCAGCATCATGGTTTGCTACCGTCGCTGATAATCCTCAAAATTTTAGCAACAGTCGAGACGATGTAGCGTTTCTTGCCCATGCTGAATTTTCTTCAACGTCAAACCTAGGCTTGGATGGATTTACGCTGGATTTTGAAGTGAGCGGCTACGATATCGGAATGGTCCGTCCTGCGAATCGCTCAGCCGTTGAAGCAACTCCTCCTGAGCCTACAAGTCCTGATGCTGAATCATACATTGCCATCAGTGGGGATATGCGGACTGAAACGCCTCCATATGTTTCTGAGATGATGTATTTTTGGCTTGTATTGTGGGTGCTTGTACCTCTTGTTTTGCTGATTCAACAGCGTGTTGCAATTGATTCTCGTCTTGGAAGTTTGAAAAGATAGGCCAATCATTGCTGTTCGGGCAATGTATCATTCAAACTGTCTGGATTGTCCTCGAGTGGACCCCATTCCGTTCTTGTTCTGTGGAGGCCAAATCGCTTCGCATAGAGGAACCGAAGGTTCTTCCAACCATCGCCCCACGTGTGTATTTCAGCATCACCGACGCGCTCTCGGTATGGGACCGAGATTTCGATGGCCTTCTTTCGGCCAAGGTGCTTTCGTGCAAGGATCTTGATTTCTTCAGATAGAGGCATTCCGTCATTGGTTGGACGCATCTTTGGATTGTCAAAAATCGATTTACGGAATACCCACATGCCCGATTGAGAATCCTTGATTCCATAACCGAAGAGAAGTCGAGCGTTGAAGGAGAGAACCCAGTTACCAAATCCGTGTAGGCCTGACATGGAACCGTCTTCAGCCATGCTGAGGCGATCGCACGTGATGAAATCGAGGTCATCATCCAAGAGTCGCTTGACCAATTCAGGAATCAACTCTGCTGGATACGTACAATCCGCATCCATGGTGACAATGATGTCGTTTGAAGCAACGACAAATCCAGTACGGTAGGCTCGACCGTAGCCCTTCCGTGGTTCAAGGTGGACGCGAACGTCCTTCTCAAGAGCGATTTCTCTGGTTCGATCTGTTGAGGAACCGTCAACGATCATGATTTCGAGTGATTCGCACCAACCACGAGGGATGGCGTCAACGGTTGCACCGAGTGCTTCCTCTTCATTCCGGGTAGGAAGAAGAACTGTGACAGAGACTGGCAAGACCTCGTCCATGACACAACCACCAACAATGAGGGTTTCAATGCATTGCCTCAACGGTCAAACGATTAGGACCATCTAGCGCGTAGACGGCGGAGCGAAAGTTTTGCAGCAAGACGAATCTTTCTCCACTTGGATAAAGAAGGGCGCTTGCTGAACACGTCACCCGATCGTCGGACAATTTCGTGAAAGATGGCGTCGTATGCTTCGCACATGAGTTGTGGCTGCAATCGGGCCTTCGAATCAAGATATTCGAACAGATGTTGAGCAGATTCTTGGTGTCGTCGAACGATTTCGATGTATTCTTGGACGAACGACTTCCAGCGGTGGTTGGTCCCAAATTCAGTGTTACCAAGCTCAGAAATTTCGATGTTGTATTCGCTTAATGCATTGATTGGAAGGTATATTCGGCCACTTCGATAATCTTCTGAGACGTCACGAAGGATGTTGATCAGTTGCAATTGAATGCCCATGTCAATGGCATGAATCCGTGCTCCTGCATCTTCGCATCCATAGATTTCAATCAGGACAAGTCCAACTGCAGAAGCAACCTTGTAGCAGTACGCACGGACTTCATCCCAGGTTTTGTGACGTACTTCGAACAAATCATCTTCCATTCCTTCGATGATTGTTTCAAAATCTGTGAGGCGAACTGGGAACTGCTTGAAGACCTCATTGATAGCGATGAAAATTGCTTCGTTTTGGGTTGCGGATTCATCTCCAGTAAACAATCGGTTGAGTCGTTCCTTCGCATCAACAAGTGCCATCAAACGGTATCGGTGCTCCTCGGGAGCGTTGTTCATGGGAGTCTGATGAATATTCTGAAGAAGTTCATCACGTTCATCAACAAGTTTGCTGAGGGCTTCAGATTCTTGAACGACCGGTCGAGAATCACCGTCAGCAATATCGTCGAGGTAGCGGCATAATGCATAGACTGCGTGGACAGCACGTCGCTTTTGGTACGGCAATGCAGAGAAACTTGCATAGAACGTCGAGGAGGCACGACGACAGATTTCTTCACATTCGAGGAATGCGTTTTCAATCAAATCCGTATTGATCATGATTCAACCCCAATTCTTTCAGTTATCAATGCGTGTTGTTTCGCTTGTTCGCCTGCATCGTGATAAAATGGATTGCGAGTCCAACTGGCATGAGCATAACGCCAAACAGGATTGCGACTTGTGCAGCCGTTTTGTTAATTTCTGTCTCAACACTACGCTTCCAAATCCATCGTGTTACAATGATGTCACCAATTACGAAGTGTGTCCATGCAAGGACAGCACCGTCGTCTGTTCCAAGGACATCAGCTAGTCCGGATACAACACCGCTCAGTGTACCATCTCCGATCATATCACTTAGTGCACTAAGATTCATTGCAAGAACAATGAGATATGCGACCAACGGCCCAAGAACAAACCACGGTCCATTCATCCACTTCTTTGTTCGCTCAGCATGTGGCTGAAGAAGCATCAGCATCCAGAATGGGCCAACCCATATGGATGCAGTAAAGAAGGCGACCAGAAGCATTGTGTCAACCATCAAATCACCTTGTTGTACGCTTTCTCAATCTCACCAATAGAATTCTCGTTCGGATAGTAGGTGTCACTTTCCCATTGGATGACACCGTTTTGATCGATAAGGAACAACGAAGGTGTACCAGGAAGGCCGTAGTATTCGAAAATGGATTGGCTCAAGTTGGCTTGGTCTTCGATTCGTTGGATGGAATCATCGTCGGTTGGCAGCACAATGGGCCATGGCGTGTAGTGGTTGCTGTCGATAAAACCGAATTCTTCTGCAACATCTTCCTTGGTTTCGAAATTGAGGTACCGCTCGACGGAGACGATTTGCAGAGGAGGATCTTGTGTCATCCAGTCGTTGTGATGCTCACGCAAATCATCGGTCCAGTCCTTGCATCCAATGCAGCCAACACCTATGAAGAGAACCAACACGGGCCCTTCACTGAGGTTGTCTTTCATCGAATACATTGGACCAGCATCTTCTGGTCGATCGAGTGTTTCAACGGTGAAAACTCGACCATCTTCAATCGTTGATTCGAGGCAGCCCGATAGGAATAAAAGGGCAACGAGAGCAACGAATCGCACATTGTTCCCTCAAGCGTTGGTCGGGGTGCCAGTTTCTTTCGCTGCCGGCACTCTTCGCTGAGCTTTGCGTCCACGAGGTGAACGTCGAATTCCTTCAAACCACGTATCNACACCGTTCCAATCAGGGTCGATTCCAAGGTCATCAAGTACCAATTTGCTGCTGATGCGGGCGCTTTCAAAAATGGTAGGGAGGCCACTNCCTGGATGAGTTCCACCGCCAACAATGTAGAGGTTGTTGGCTTCTTCAAATCGGTTGTGTGGGCGTCGCCACAACATTTGCTTGAGATCGTGTGTAAGATTGAAAACTGCACCACGATAGATGTCAGACGCGCCCCAGTCATCTGGTGTAATCACGGTCTCTGAGACGATGTGGTCGCCGATATCATCGTAGCCCAGTTTCGAAAGTTGCTTAACAACGATTTCTCTGAAATCTGCTTTGATGTCATCCCAAACGATGCTCTCGTGTTGGTTTGGTACAGGCACGAGAACATAAACTGTTGAGTGGCCTTCAGGAGCAAGCGAATCGTCGGTAATCGAAGCATTCTGCACGTAAACGGAAGGGTCGTCCCAAGTNAACCGATGGTTGGTGATGTCCTTGAGGTTGTTTTCGTATTCAGAAGATGCATAAATTTGGTGATGNGGCAGATCATATTGTTTGTCAACACCGAGGTAAAGCATGAACGTCGAGCAGGAGTANCCTTTCTTTTCCAGCTTTTTATCGGACCACTTCTTTCGCTTTTCGTTGGGTACAAGGGTGGTCATTGCATGAGCAAAGTCTGCGTTGACGACCACTCTGTCCGCCATTATCTCGCCACCATCAATTCGAACACCTGTGACGGTTTTACCCTCATAGATGAGGGACTTGACAGGAGTGCTGAGTCGGATATCGACGCCCATTTCTTCAGCGATTTCTCCCATACGNGCCGTGATGCTTCCTAAGCCTCCCTTAGCGTGGAAGATTCCGTGCTCATATTCAAGGAAAGCGAGAATGGTAAACAGCGATGGTGCATGGAATGGGCTCATCCCCAGATACTTGGTTTGGAATGACATGGCGAGTCTGATGCGCTCATCGTCGAAGTGCTTGCCGAGATCGCCTGCAACGCTGGCCCAAGGCTTCAGGACTGAGGCNACACGCATGGCACGCTTGGATAGGATGTCCAACGGGCTTCTCCAAGGGGTTTGCAAGCACTTTTTGCTGAGGTCCAGTTTCCTACGATTTTGCTTGACGTAGTTTTTGAATCCGTCAGCGTTCTTNTCGCCAGCGAGTTCTCGAATTCGTTCAGTCATTTCTTCGAGGTTGCTTGTTGCATCAATGTGGCCACCTGCGCCAAAGACGAGACGATACATTGGGTCCAACGGCATCAGCCCTAGTTCCTTATGGGCATCACGACCAATGGCTTGAAAAATTTCTTCGATGACCTCNGGGTAATGGAAGAAAGTTGGGCCACGGTCGAATGTGTAACCGTCTTTTGTGAAAAGTCTAGTGCGTCCACCGACTGCATCGGCCTTTTCGAGTACGGTGACTTTGACGCCAGAGTGAGCGAGTAGAAGTGCGGAAGCAAGACCCCCGGGTCCTGAGCCTACGATGACGGCAGTTGGTGCATTGTGGATAGTCATACTGCAACTACGGAGATGCGGCTTATAAATCGACGTTTTACACCAGTCAATCAGAAGGGTTTGGATGGCCTTCCCAGAAGGCGGATTTTGATGCTGAACGTGGCACACTCGTATCGCCCTTGTAAGGGAGTTCAACGATGGAGGCAAATTCATCCAAATATGGACCCATTGAGGAGATCAAATCGACCTCTGGATGGCCTCGTAGAACCATACCGTCCATGTACATCAGCGAACGAATAATCGGGAATGCTTCTTCACCGAAGCGACAACCTGCAAGAACAGCGATTCGAACAGTTTTCATCATCTGTTGTGTCAAGCTAACTTCACTTACTGATTTACCAACGAATCCTGCGTATGTTTCATGCATCTCTCGCATGTATCTTGCTTTTGCCTCTCCAGTAGGTGGCGTATCTGCCATCGTCAACATGGCTTCAAATGCTTCATCCAATTCACCCTTAGCAAGGTAGTAGAAGAAACCGAAAAGAGCGGAACGGACACTGTCTGGTGCATGTGAAATCGCCCCAGTATCGATGAATGTAAACATACCATTCTCATCGACCATCGCATTACCTGGATGCAGGTCACCATGAAACGTTCCAATACCGAACATAAATGCACCATGAATTCGGAAGAGTTGGAGCAAATCATCCCATGACAGGGATTGATCGCTCAATCTCGATTCGAGTGTTGGAGCCTTGATGTGTTCCATGACCAAAACGTGTTGATTGGATAATTCAGGCCAAATCTTTGGGAATTTTAGAAGTGGCATCGGGAATTGTTCTTCGACCTCTATGGCCTTTGCTTGAAGCAGTTCAGCACCTTGAATTTCGTTGCGTAGATCGAGTTCTCGAAGTGTATAATCCTCAACGTGTTGCAACAAGCCGACAGGATTTCCAACCTTCCTCAATCGGGGGTTGAGAAAGAGGCCAAGTCGAAGCCAACGACGCATTCGAGCGACATCCTTGCGGAAGGATTTCTCAAAGTCCGCTTTGATGATTTTAACAACAACTTCGCTTCCATCCTTGAGGACGCCACGATGGACTTGGCCAATGCTTGCCGCTGCAAAAGGCTCTTCTTCAAACGATTCGAATGCATCAAGGAAACCAGGTGGGGCACGATGTTGAATCAATTTCATCGAGTCTTCTTTCGGAATCGAATTCGCCCGCTGATACAAGGATTGCAATTGCCTGCACTTTTCTTCGGGAAGTAAATCGGGCCGTAGTGCAAAGATTTGTGTAAGCTTCACAGCAAGCAGGCCCATCTTCTGGATTTTCTCAAGATCTGCAGGTCCTTTCTTCGTAATCATACGAATAAATCGGGCAAACGTCAAGAGGCGCATGGTAAGAAAATCCCCTGTTCATTTATCAATCGGCGTTTTTCTTCAAGAGGGTTTTGATGGGATTTGCAAACATCGCAGGTGTGCTTGAAACCCACGCTTGATAGCCTTCACGCTCCTGTAAATCGACTTCTGACATTCGCACACCGCTTACATAACGTAAGAGCAAGGTGAGAATCAATGGTCCGATTAGGATAGGTAGTGCACTCACGCCTCCAACAACCACAGCAAATGCGCCGATGGACCACCAAAGAATCGCTTCACCCAGGTGATTTGGGTGGCGACTCACCGAAAACATGCCATCGGTTTTGAGATGACCAGGGCCATGTTTTTCACGATATTTCTTCAGTTCCATGTCCGCTTTGTGTTCGAGCGATAGACCGAGAATGAATCCAATTAAGCAGAGAATGGAGAGGGAAATCGTTACCGTCGTCCATTCGAGTGGTTCAGATTCTTCAGGAATGAGCGAAAAGATGGGCAGGGCGATGATCAACAGAAGAATACCTTGCAACATGAACACCTGAAGGAAACTCACCCACCACCAATTGCTTCCTGCCGTTTCACGCATTCGAACATAACGTGGGTCTTCACCTCGTTTCTTTGTGCGTTGATGCAACACAAAACCGAGGCGTAAGCCCCAGATGGTGACACAGGTCAAGCAGGCAAGTGCAGCAACAGTGTGGTCTTCTGTCAACAAGAATCGAGTCCAAGCGATGAGAACAAACCCCATCCCCCACAAGACGTCCATGACCGTTACGTTACCAGATGAGACTGTCTTGAGCCAAGCCAGAGCAACATAGACGAAGACAACACCAATGGTGATTTCGTTCAAACTGAGGCCCATCATGCTGACGATTCCGCAGGTTGTTCTTCATTGTTCATGATGATGTGGTATCGCCAAAGGTCATCTGGCTCACCAGTTCCATCGTATCGACGAACGTTGACATTACCATCGCGAGGGAAGCGCGTCATCAACGCCCCTTCGATAATTCCATCATCCAGTTCCCACATTGGAAGGACGTCAGGATCTTCACTGGGAGGATGATCAAGTCCGACCTGTACATGGAATACAGGGTCGATTCCGTATTCAAGTCGACCCAATCCAGCAAATTCCCACCAATCCATCATCTCATCGAGGAATTCAACGTGATTCTCGATGGAGCGTAGTGAGAAGGCTAATTCATGACCAACTCGGTTTCCTACTTGACGAAGCATTCTCGACAAATCGATACCGAGTATTTTGAGGTTGGAAAGCCGTCCTTTGGTAAGTTCTTGTCGTGCCTGGTTGACTTCTGTTCCTGCTGCGAGGAATGCATCAGGGTCGAAAGGTGTGTCATGTTCTGGTAAATCATCAACACCGAGTGCGCCAACCAGCGAATCAAGGAACGAGCCTTCACCAATTGTCAATCGTAGTGGGTCATGAATTCGACCCTTTGAGAATCGAGCTTCAGCCACTTCAAATTTCACAGCATCTTCCCAGATTGTATCGATAAGATTCTCTTGTGCTTTGGCGAATGGTTCGCTTTCAATCACCAGAGCAGCGTCTTCCTTACCTCGGCCGACAGGGTTTTCTTCGATGTTGAGGAATTGGACAACGTGTGTACAATCCTGCAAAAATCCCTGTGAGTCAAGGTCATCTGAATGCTTGATTTCAATGGAATCGTGGAGTTTCTGGAAAAATCGTGTCGTACGTCGATCGAGTTGTGCAATGACCTGGACTACTACGCCCTTCTCAGCGACCGAATTGACCGTTTCGAGGGCTTCACTGCGACACAAGTGGAGAATTCCATATCGTCCGAGTAAGAGCACAAGACGCTCTTCCGCCTCTTCAGCCATTCGCTCGAGTCGTCGATAAATGTGGCTTCGTTCTTTGAGAACTGCGAAGCGAGGTTCATCGCGTTGTCGCCGGTTGGCCTCGTAGGATGCATTTGTTTCAGTGATTCCTTTCGATAGTTCGTTGAAACCTTCTTCAAGATTGTCGAGTTGTCGTCGACGCATTTCGATGATGTGTTGCAAAGCTTCATCGACACGGAGGCTCGAAAACAACATCGGNCGGTCTGCAGTTGCGGTTACAATACCCATTTCCTGCAATCGGGAGAGACTGTTGTAGGCATCGAGTCGTGTTGTTTGCAATTCTTTTGCAAGTTCGCTTGCACGCATGTTTGGATTGTTCCCAAGGACCATGATCGAGCGAACTTCACGTTCAGTAAGTCCGGCTTCATTGAGGAGGCTATCCCACATCAGTCTGTTCCTCCTGTGACCGATGAGAGACTCTTGAGAATTCGAGCAACGTGACGACGTGGGCGGAACAACCAGTCGTAGACGTGATGTATACGATTGTCCGGCCCAATCAAGAAACTCGATTTTGCTGGGAACATACCCAAGTGGACAGGTACGAGGAACTTGTCTGCAACGACTCGTTCTGGGTCTGCGAGAAGTGGGAAGGGCAATCCTCCCATTTCCTTCTTGAATTTGGCATGAGACTCACTCGAACCCTCGCCAATTCCGATGACTTGACATCCTGCTGAAACAAACAAATCATGCTGTTCTTTGAAGGTTAAACATCCTCGCTTGCATGTTGGTGAACCATCCTTGGCATAAAAGAAGACAATTCGCCATGATCCATCGAGTGTTGAACTCTCAAAAACGTTGCCTGCATCGTCAAGTAGAGAGAAATTAGGGGCGACCTCGCCAATCAAATCTTTGCTCACCTTCTTCGCCTCTGCTCGTGTGAGCCTGTCCGCTGTCAAAATGACTTCTGCCATGTGTATCATCCTCAAATTGGTAAAATATGGCGCATTCGNATCGCCTTTGTTCGTAGATATTCCTTGTTTTCGGTGCACAATCCTACTTTGTGTTCCACACGATGAACCACGTTGATTCCGTGTTTCTCCAACTGCTCGACTTTGTCTGGATTGTTGGTCATGAGTTGGATGCTTTCATGACCAATATCGTTGAGCATGTATGCCGCAATTTTGTAATCACGACCATCGGCAGGGAGATTGAGAGCTAGGTTTGCATCGAGGGTGTCAAGACCACGATCTTGGAGGTTGTAGGCCTGCATTTTCGCAAAAAGACCGATACCTCGTCCTTCTTGACGCAAGTAGAGGACGATTCCTCGTCCTTCTTCTTGAATCCGCTTGAGTGCCTGTTGAAGCTGTGGCCCACAATCGCAGCGTAGACTTCCCAATGCATCGCCGGTCAAACATTCGGAGTGGACGCGGACAAGTGGTGGGGTTTGTTCGTTCATATCACCAAGATAAATCGCTGCATGCTCTGCACCATTTGTTGGGTCAACGTAGGACCGTATGCGAAAATCGCCATACTTCGTAGGGAGTTTTGCATCTGCAGGTACTGCTGTATATTCTGCCTGTTGAGATTGTTCCATGAAATGTCAAAAC
Source organism: Methanobacteriota archaeon (assembly GCA_002719815.1). Lineage (GTDB taxonomy): Archaea > Thermoplasmatota > Poseidoniia > Poseidoniales > Poseidoniaceae > MGIIa-L2. The sequence continues at coordinate 12,021 of PBET01000014.1, forward strand.
GACGTTTATGGTATAAAGGACTGTTTTTTGATAGCATACGTTGTGGTTTTTTTCTAAACGGTTCTTCAAATACTGGTTGTGGTCAATGTTTGATGTGCGTAGTGGATTCGATATCGGTGTGGCTGCTGCGGTCGTCACAAATTCGAGCATCCTTCTGGTCCAGGAAGCCAAAGGNACCTATGCAGGTTGCTGGGGACTTCCGAAAGGCTACGTTGAACCCAGTGAATCCATCGAAGCGGCTGTGCTTCGAGAACTTAAAGAAGAGACCAACATTGAAGGTTCTATTTCAGGATTCATCGGTCTAAGGACAACCAAAACCCAGCAAGGTGTCGGCCTCTTCCTGTGTTACAAAATCCAATCAGATGAATTCACAATCCAACCACAAGACGATGAAATCTCCAATGCTCGATTTTTTACAATCGAGGAATTTTCCAATCTCGAGTGGGTTTCTGTGGCGATGCGAGGCTTCGCAGAAGTTGCACTCAAGGATACATCGCTTCCGCTGATCGACTTGAGCATTGAATCGAAACGCCCGTATCATCTCGTTTTCAGTGACGGACGCATGACACTTTCAGAGGAGGTCGTACGATGATCGATGTCCGACGAATCGACGCCAACGAGAAGCCAGTCAACATTGACGGCACGCACATCATCTACTGGATGACGAGTGCAAGACGTGCTCGTTGGAATCATGCCTTGGACCATGCCATNGAGTTAGCAAATGAACACAACGTTCCACTCATCGTCGTTGAATGTCTTGCATTAGGACACCGTTGGGCAAACGATCGAATCCATACCTTCGTGCTACAAGGGATGATCGATAATCGCAAATTGTTCGAGTCGAGTGCTGTAACCTATGTTCCTTATGTTGAAACCAAGAAAGCTCAAGCAAGAGGTCTTTTGCAATCCTTTTCAAGAAACGCCGTTGCAGTCGTCATCGATGATTATCCAACTTACATGCCGAGAGATGTTGCTCAGCGAGCAAAGGACCTTGCAGGTTGTTCAGTTCGATGCGTTGATAGCAACGGCATTGTTCCTCTACGTGCGCCTCAGCGTTCGTTTTCAACCGCCCATTCATTCCGTCGATACATCCATCAAAATGTGTTGAATTTCATCGCTTCCCCTCCTGATTCCAACCCNTTGAAGAATCTCAATAACGTCGAGAGTGGCTCTGATATTGTTGTCAATTGTTTCAAAGACGCCGATATACCAATGACACCATTGGAATTCATCTGGCGGGTTTCTGAGGCCTCACGTGAAGGTCGTGAAGCACTTGAAGTGCTCGATATTGATCACGATGTACCCCCTGTTGACGACCGTCGAGGGGGTTCAGTTACGGCCAGAACCAACCTCAAGAAATTCATAGAACAACGACTCGATTCGTATCATATCGACCGTAATCACCCCGAACGTCATGGTGGCAGTGGATTGTCACCATGGCTTCATTATGGCCACATTTCATCGTTCGAAATCGTCAACGAAGTTCTCACCTCTCAAAACTGGAATCCAATGCAAATCACTCCGCCGCACAACGGTCGTCGAGCTGGTTGGTGGGGGCTAAGTGAAGGGGCAGAAGCATTCCTCGATCAAGTCATTACATGGAGAGAACTCGGGTTTATCTACTGCTTTGAACACCCTNACCACACGTCTTATGAGACGCTTCCTGAATGGGCAAAAACAACGCTGGAAGAGCACGCAAANGACGAGCGCCCTTACATCTACACGTTCGAACAACTCGAACGAGGTGAAACCCACGACCCACTCTGGAATGCTGCACAAATGCAACTTCGCAAGGAAGGCATCATCCACAATTATTTGCGCATGTTATGGGGCAAGAAGGTGCTTGAATGGTGCCCTGACCCAGAAACGGCCTGCGATTGGTTGATTCGCTTGAACGATCGATGGGCACTTGACGGTCGAGATCCGAACTCATACACAGGAATTTTCTGGATTTTTGGGCGATTCGATCGAGGATGGTTCGAGCGATCAGTGTTCGGTAAGGTTCGATACATGACTTCAGCATCGACGCAACGCAAGTTCAAAACTGAGGATTATATACGAAAATACGCAGATTCTTAACACAGGAGATGCGTATGCCAATCTACGAACACACNGCAACATTCCCTTACCCAANAGAANTCGTTTGGAATTGGCATGCACGACCAGGAGCAGTTCGTAGAATCATGCCCGATTGGGAAGGAATTCGCCCCGTCGAAGTAGGTGGCATCAAAGATGGTGCGGTCACATCGTTCCGTATGTCGATTGGTATTCTTCCACAGCGTTGGGTTGCGAAGCACCATAGTTACATCGAAGGGGAGCAGTTCTGCGATGATATGATCAAAGGACCGTTTGGGCGATGGAATCACGTTCACAAATTTATTGAAAACAATGAAACAGAAATGCAAATTCATGACCGAATCGACTGGAAATTACCCTTTCATTTCTTTACCCGAATCGGTGCTCCGATCATGGTAATGCCTCGTGTGCGTCAAATGTTCAAGCATCGATCACGAAGGATTCTTGCTGATTTGAAGCGTCAGCAAATGTTCAAGGATGTACCCCGAAAACGAATTCTCATCAGTGGATCAACTGGACTTATCGGTACACAACTCGGTGCNTTTCTGGAAACAGATGGTCACGATGTCCATCGTTTAATCCGTCCAAGCACGCGACTCCATGCTGATCAAGACCCAACAAAAGTGGTCAAATGGGATGATCGAAATGGAACCCTTATCGAAGGATCACTTGAAAATTTTGATGTTATCATTCATCTTGCTGGCGCTGGAATCGGTGACAAGCGTTGGAGTAAGAAGCGAAAGAAGTTGATTGCTGAGAGTCGTGAGATACCAACACGAAACCTTGCGAATGCGCTTGCGAATCTCGCATCACCACCGTCGCTTTTCATGTGTGCTTCTGCGGTTGGCTATTACGATAATCGAGGCGATGAGGAGCTTGATGAAAACAGCAGCAGTGGGAATGGTTTCCTTGCAGAGATTTGCCGTCAATGGGAAGATGCAGCTCAACCAGCAATCGATGCAGGGATTCGTACCATCCACATGCGGACAGGAATTGTTACAACCGCTGCTGGAGGCATGCTTCAACAGATCTTGTTACCAGCAAAACTCGGTGCAATGGGTCCAATAGGCGGAGGTCGTCAATGGCAATCGTGGATTTCTTTGGATGATCAAATCTATGCTATGCACTATCTGATGAATCATGAAACTGCAAGTGGTGTGTTCAATCTAACAGCACCTAATCCAGTGACACAAAAGCAATTTGCAAAGGCTCTTGGCAAGGTTTTGCGACGTCCAGCCTTTGCTCCAGCGCCTGGTTTTGTCATGAAGATCCTCTTTGGAGAAATGGGGAAATCACTCATCTTAGATGGGCAAAAAGTACTGCCTCGTCGTCTTCAAGAATTAGGCTATACGTTTGAGCATGAGATGCTTGAACCAGCCCTCCGTGATGCATTAGGTCGCTTTGCATAATCGTCGCGTTGTTCTTAACCGACATGGTTCATGGGCAACCATGCTCGGGCGTAGCATGGCTGTAGGCTTGTTCGCCCTGCTGCTTCTTTGTATGGTACCTTCGGTCAATGCAGATGATACGCAAGCTGCATCAAATCTGCTGACCGATGGCGTTTCTTCCAATGGCTATGTTTGCGATCCAGATGGTTGCTCTCCAAACGATGGAACCGATTGGTGGCGAGTCTATGCTTACAAAGGCGACATTGTCAGCATTACGTTTTCAGGTTCGATGAGCAATGCAGCATGGTGGTGTCCTGGCGATGGATGGGAAGGTGACTTCTCGATGCACGATGAGTCGGGTTCACAAATTGCTACCATGGGTCGAAGCGATGACAATCCATCCGGTACACATGGCACTGCGATGTCGCAACCGGGTTATGTTTATGTGAAAATCAAAGGAAAGAATTCGTGGTGCAACGATGGATTTGATTACACGCTCTTAGCTTCCATCGATAAGACAGGTCGAGACACCGATGAGGATGGTTTCACCGATGTCGACGATGATTGTGACCTCATTGTTGGAACGTCAACCAACGACCGAAAAGGTTGCATTGATACCGATTCAGATGGTTGGTCCGATTCGGATGCAGGTTGGGATATCCAAAACGGCGCAGATGCCTTTGAAACAGATCCAACACAATGGCGAGACCGTGATTTCGATGGTTATGGCGACAACATTCTTGGAAATCAGCCCGACCATTGTCCAGATAGTCGAGGCTATTCGACCTCCGACCGTTACGGTTGCATCGACTCGGATGGGGATTCGTATTCCGATGCAGACCCTGGTGGGCTGAATGGACTTGATCCATGGTTTGCTCATCCTGACGGTCTTGCCGATGCCTTCCCATTTGAGGCGACACAATGGCAAGATACCGATGGGGATGGCTATGGCGATAATTGGGACGATCCAATGTGGAACGCATCCCATACCGAATGGGGCATTGGACAATGGCTCGACGTTGCCTACCAACCCGATGCCTGCCCATTTATCCTCGGAACTTCGTTTGCTGATCGCTACGGTTGTCCTGATGCAGATGCTGATGCATGGTCCGATCCGGGAGAGAACTGGACCGCAGCTGATGGTGCTGATGCCTTCCCGTTCGAACCGACACAATGGCGAGATCGTGATTTCGATGGCTATGGAGACAACCAATCCGAGGGTGCGAATCTCATCGATGATTTCCCAGACAATCCGACACAATTCCGAGATACNGATCTCGATGGTTGGGGTGACAATCAAACCTATGGGGCTACACAAGTCGACGATTTCCCATTGATTCCGAGTCAATATCGCGATTCAGATGGCGACGGTTATGGTGATAATCTCGAAGGATTTGAAGGCGATGTTTGTATGAATTCGGATGCTGAAGAGGTTGAGAGTGGCTGGATTTCACGTTTCGATCGCCTTGGATGCAGAGATGTCGACAAAGATGGATACTCTGACCCAACCGAGGAATGGATTGCTCACCCGCAAGGCTTTGCTGATGCCTTCCCCAACGATCCTTCACAATGGCACGATACCGACAACGATGGGTTTGGTGACAACATGTACTACAACGATGGTCTGGCTGAACGTCTTGCCTATCGTGGCGATGGATGTCGAACAACCTATGGCTTGTCGACGTTTGATCGATGGGGTTGCCCAGATTCAGATGAAGACGGATGGTCCGATCCAACACCTTACTGGCTTGCAAGTCCCGGAGGTACGGCTGATGCTTGGCCAGAAGACCCTACGCAATGGCATGATAGCGATGGAGACGGTCGGGGTGACAATCCATCTGGAACCACAGCGGATGTATGCCCATCCCAGCCCGGAACATCGGTAGGCCCGAGTTCTGGAGGCGATCGCTGGGGCTGTCCTGACACGGATGGCGATGGTTGGTCCAATCTTGGTGATGCATTCATTCATGAACCAACGCAATGGCGTGATTCGGATGGTGATGGATACGGTGATGAAGCGGATGGAAATGAAGCGGATGCGTGTCCAAACATTCGTGGAACGTCGATTCTTGATCGACTGGGATGTCGTGATACGGACGGGGATGGTTGGTCCGACCCAACCGATGATTGGGATGCACATCCTTACGGTTTAGCGGATGCGTTCCCGACCGAAGCATTGCAATGGAAGGATACCGATGGCGACGGTTTTGGCGATGTACCCCTTGGCGCTCTACGCGATGATTGTCCTGAGGTGTTTGGTACATCCATGCGAGACCTGCAAGGTTGTGAAGACAACAACGGTGACGGTTGGTCGAATGAATACGGTGAGTGGAATGCAGCCATTGCCATCATGGGTGAAGATCCAGCAGCATCTTGGTTAACCTATCTTATCGTTGGTGTTTCCTTCATTCTTGGTGCAGCTGCGGCGCTTGTTGTCCGAACCATGCGAACTGATGATGAGAAAATGCTCACGGAAGAATTGTTGGGAATCGATGTCGCTCCTATAATCACTGAGACAGAGCAACCAACTGAAGCCATGCCGCTGCCAGAACTGGCTATTCCGCTTCCTCCTCCTCCAGGGGGTGAACAAGATGCGTAGGATGACGATGTTCCTTGCATTCCTCTTCATCATGCCATTGTTTGGAGCAATCAACGTCAGCGCTGAGGCAGACATCGGTCTGGAAGAAGCAGGCATTACACTCGTTGCACTTCGTAACGATACGCTTGATTTGAACCAAGACGGTGATGTTGATGCCGTCAATGTGGTTGTCATTCTGAATTCAACAACACCTTCAACCTACGTTGATATTCGTATCATTGCGACACACAATGATCGAGAAGTTGTCGAATCCAAAACCATTGAAATCATTGGGCAAACAAATGCAAATCTCACCTATCAGGCATGGTCTCGAGGTGCGCATGACCTCGTTCTCGGGTTCTACGACATGAATGGTGTTGAAATCTCGACGATTNCGCTACCGACCTATGAAATGGTTCCATCATTGCAAACACCGATGCTNTCGCTTCAATTCACAGGTCAAAACAATCTTCAAACCGGNTCAAATTGTGAAATTAACCGTATGTTTGCGGATGAAACAGGTCCTCGATACAATGCTCTAGGAACGTTGACGTTTACAGGTGCTCCATTCATTGTCCTCGACAATGCGACCAGCATCGATTGCTCATCCTGGCCTGCGGGTGAATACTCGCTTCGTGAAACCTACCGAAACGAACTTGGTCAGACGGCTGAGGCTACGTTGAATCTAACGATCGAGAATCGACCAGCTCCAACATTCGATCTCGTTGTGACTGGGGATGGATTAAGCACCGATCGTTCTTGTTTGGTTGCGATTCAACCAACGAATTCGAACGAAGACTTCTCAGAATATACGAAACAGTGGGACGTTTCAACCACTTCAACGATTTCAGAAGGAGCTGTTTACGATTGTTCAGGTTTACCTGCAGGCGTTCATCTCGTCGTTTTGAAGGTCACAAATCTGGAAAATATTGCGAGTACACAAGCCGTGAACATCGTCCGCCTTCCTGCTGCTGAATTGACACCTGAAGAACAAGAAGCACTTCCAAGCCAATCCTTTGGAGAGGAAACTCCGACAGAGAGCGTTGGTTGGTATACGATGGCAATTCTTGGTTTGGTGGTTGCCGTCATCGTGTTCGTTCTTTTGGTACGAATTCGTGAAAACGATGAACTCTTGACCTTACCTGAACTTGGTCCAACGCCACAAATTTTGAGCGATGGTTCACCAGATCCGCAAGGTTTGCCAACCGTTCTCGATGATGAAGGTCAATTGTGGCGAAAGCATCCAGATGGAACACTCGATTGGTGGGATTCGACCTACAACATTTGGCAGCGTTGGTGAATTTGATGGCCGAATGGATGCTCTATGTCCTTCTTGCTTTGTTTGGATTCATTGTCCTCCTGTTGCTCAATGGTGCTCGCATCTGGTGGACGCGCATACGGCCGCGTCAACCGAAATTGCATGCAGATTGGGCTGCTGATTGTGAATTGACGTCAAGTGCAGTGTTCAACGATTCCATGATCACCTTCCGCAATGTTCGAGATTTTCATTGGCGAACCACGCGAGATCGTGATGAGAAATGGGCGGATGAGGTACCTGTCGATTCAACAAAAGTCAAGGACATTTGGTTCGTTGTCGACCAGTTTCATGCTTTTCGTGGTATGTCCCATACCTATCTGACGTTCGAATTTGAGGATGGAACATGTCTCTCATTCTCGTTTGAAACCCGCCGTCAACGAGGCAAAAAGTATCACCCGTGGACAGGCTTGTGGCGTTCGTACGAATTGTATCTTCTCGTTGGTTTCGAACGGGACGTTACACAGTTGAGAACGCATGGTCGAAACAACATCGTTTCGATGTACCGCGTGATTACGCCCCCAGATAAAGAGCGTCAGATGATCGTTCAGATGGCTCATCGCCTCAATCAACTTGCAGACCGGCCAGAATTCTATCATACACTGTTCAAGACATGCAATACTTCCATCGTTAAGGCGGTGAACACCGTGACACCAGGAAGAATTCCATTCCTCTGGCGGAATTTCCTTCCAGGATATACACCGAAAGCAGCATTGAAGTTGAATTTGATCGAAGATTGGGGTGGTTTAGACAAGACCATGCAGGATGCTCGCATCGATCAACACGCTCAGGGATGGGATGAGAAAAGCGATTACAGCGCTTACATTCGCCAAGGATTGCCTGTTTCACCTCTCAAAGAGCAGTAAGAGGTCACCGGATTGGACCGATACAACAATCGTTGCATCGATGGCTTTGTTCGAAACACCTTGCGTTCCTGTTGTCATTGAAGCATTTTCGAGAGAATATTCACAACCTTGCAACGATACACCTGTTACGTTTCCAAAAGGTATGAGGCTTACAATCGCACCTTTACGCATTTGTATGTGGTTTGGTATTGAATTCACCCGAAGAGCAGACCAACCATCCATGAGAATACGTGCAGATGTGTTGCATTCAAACAATGCAGAATATGCTGCAAGGTTGTGGTCGTAGCGACCAAGTTCGATGCCGATTAGATCGATCTGTTCATTTGGATATGTTTTCTCTGCCCAATGCAGACCTTTGGCAACGTCGCTCTGTTCCTGATTCGGAGTGTCAATGACAAGTGTTCCATTGGCTTTGCAATGTTCCAATATCGTGTTGTCAACACTGTCAAGATCACCAATGATTGCAGTCGGAACAATACCGGCATCAACCATACGATTTGCAGCACCGTCCAATGCGAGAACATGCTCGTACTCTGCAAAGACTTCCTCGATCTTGAAGGACTTCGGCCAAGCTCCATTCGCCACGATGAGAACTCCAGCCATGACCCTTGGAATGAGGGGTTCTTCTTGACATCATAGGTTGTTCTGAATCAGATGAAATTGAATCGTGTGCTAACAATGGTTTAGAACGTTGAGTGTTCTAACNCAAACATGCGCGGGGAGCGNATGCTTTTCAAGTCGGTTTTGTCGACGGGTCTTGTCCTCCTCATGGTGCTCCAATTAATGGCTCCATTTGCCGCTCAATCAGAGCGCAGTGAATCTGTTTTGGAAGAACTATTGGATGCAGAATATACGCTTCCCGAAAATCTGGAACACGGACACGATTTAGGTGGACAGTTGATCGACTTGGAAGGAATGACAGAAGTCCTCGTTCGTCAAGATTCTTCAATCGATATGTGGATGCGTGAACATTTGGTTTCTGGCGACTCCACCAATTTGAGCACACCAAGCGTGTATTTCGCCGAGAATGGTTCGAGTTACTTTTGCTGGATGAATGATTTGGGCGAAGTAAGGATGGGTATCCGCACCTCATCGGGGACCTTCTCTGATTCATTGGTCGATACTGTCGATGCATCGCTTGGCCTCGTTGGCTGTTCCATCGTTGTCGATTCGACCTACAGGCCACTCGCTTTGTTTGGTGATGGAGCAGATCTCAAGATGGGTCGACTTGCCTTCCAAGGACAGGTGTATTCAGCCGATACGTGGTTGGAGCGGACGATTATTGAAGACCTCTATCCCGAATCGATGATTGTTCGTCTCACGCAAGAGGGATATGAATTCGGTGTTGTACGAACGACAACAGGTGAATTATGGCAGGTCAATAACAGCGGTACACGCTGGTATCACAGCCTCCTCGACAGTGGCCCAGTGGGTGCTGAATATGAGCTCAAGATGGATGCAAATGGTGTCGCAAACATTGCTTACACACGCGCTGGAGAAGCGGTTCGCGTGCAAGTTGATGGTGATGATCGGACCGTTCAGATTCTTGCCCGAGATGATGCCACACATTCCGCAATCGGCTTGGATTTGGATTTGAATGGACTTGCTCAAGTGGCAACAACATCCTATGATGCGGGTCAGACTGAACTTTCGATTTTCAAGAGTCTTGAAGATCAATCAACAGGTCGACTTTCAAATGAAGCGATGCATGCCTTCGAACTTTATCCCGACATTGTCGAGGGTTCTGCAGCATATGGTGACCTCAATGCAGATGGTTTCGACGATGTTGTCTTCACACAACCGACAGCATCGGATAGTGGCTTGACCAACAATGGCCGAGTGACAATTCTGTTTGGTGGGAATGATAGTTTCGATTCTTCTTCGCCTGTTGTCTTGAGTGGTTCTCAATCAACAGAATTGCTTGGCAGTGGTGTTGCAATTGGCGATTTCTTAGGAAATGGCACACAGCAACTCCTTCTCTCGTCACCAGGATTCGACAATACCAGCCGAACAGATGAGTCCAATCACGGTCTTCTTTCATTGTATGCGTGGAATCAAACCCAGTTTGATCTCATCTGGAGTTCGACTGGTAATCACGAAGAGATGCTTGGATCGGATGTGGCACGTATCGATGATATGAACGGCGATGGCTCGCACGACCTTGTTGCATTGCAAGGCAATTGGTCGGATGGTACCATAACTGGGCGATTATCGGTCTATGCGGGTTCATCGGACGGACTTTCATGGTCGCACAATATTTCCGCTAGTACGGTAGGTCCATACTTTGGTCGTTCCATGTCCAATGGTGGTGACCTGAATGGCGATGGTTATGGTGACCTTGTTGTTTCAAATTCTGGTACTGAGGCATCGCCAACTGGTTTTTCAGCCATTGAGGTCTTCTATGGATCTGCCAATGGTTTTGCTACGACTGCAAATAAAACCATTCAGCGTCTTGCATCTGGTCAGTTGTTTGGTACAACTGTCGAAATTATCGATGACATCAACAATGATGGAATGGATGAATTGATGGTGCAGGAACTCTCTGCTTCAGGAGCATCATATCTCGGGGGTACAGTTCACATGTTCATGGGCAACACTTCGGACAATTTCAGCCAAACTGCTGATTGGACAAGTGAAGGAGTCAGCAACGAACGTCTCGGTTGGATGTTTGCATCCGCTGGTGACGTGAACGATGATGGGTTTACTGACACCTTCATCGGTTCAAGTTTGGGCTTCACGCCTTCTGGACAAATCAATCTCTATCTTGGTTCATCGGATGGNTTCGTTTCTACAACTGAGACCATTCGTACCGGCGGTCCAGCCGATTATCTTGGAGCGATTACGCTCGGAGGATTTGATTCCAATGCAGATGGAACGATTGAGTTTGTTTATTCGGTGCGAAATGCCACACGAGGGACGGCATTTGGTGTCGATATGGTCACTGTAAGCAAACAGGACTTCGATACAAGTCAGTTCACGTTCCAAGGTGAAATGTCTGGCCTCAAGTTGACGACTTCAAATCGTGGTGAGACGGCGATGATGTTTTCGCTGAATGCCTCTTCATCGCATTCACTTGTTCATCTCGAACATGTCGACGATGGATCGCCTGGCGGTTCTTGGATGACCGAATTACTTGACTCGGCTTCAACACCGTTCCAGTTCCAATTTGATGTTACAGCATCAGGACAACCGCATTTGACCGTTCTCGATGAAGCACATGGCTATGTCCATCATACCACAACGTCATGGACTGCACTCCATCAAGAGATTCGTACCTTCAATGACTTTGGTACGTATCCCGCTGCTGCAGTTGATGTAAATGGTGATNTTCACGTTGTTTATTCGCACAACAGTATCGAAAAACTGTATCACTCAACCGAGACTTCAACAGGATGGTCTTCAACTGAAATTCTTTCGAATTCGAATTTGACCGCCCCACCATCGCTTTGGTTTGANGGAGCGGATATGCACATTCTCTATCGAGATTCAAATCTGGACAGCCTTGAGCACTTGGTCAAGTCTGGAAGCGGTTGGTCAACCGCTACCGAATTGTCGGAAGGCGAAGCACTTGGCGTGGAACATGTAGCGCTTCAACTTGCGAATGGAACGACCTTGGTGGCAACTACAGTGAACAATTCAGGCGCGCATCAACTCCATATTATCGATATTGACAACGATGTTTCAACACCGCTTCGAAATCTCAGCGATGGAACTGCTGAGTTATCCATGTGCATGGATTCCAGCAATACAATCGTCGTTCTTTCGCTTGATTCCAATGGAATACTCGTGACCCATGAGCGCAACGCTACAACTGAAGCATGGACGAACGTCTCGAGTCAACAACTTGGATTCCTTAATGGAAACACCGATGGTTACGANCTTGCNTGCACGTCGCACGGCCATTCCTTGGTTTTCGCTGTGCAAGCTGCNGTCGATGCACTGCANATCCGNAACAGCACGGGTGCTTGGTCTTCGTTTGGAGGACAGCCAACGTCTGCTGAAGGTGGAGCGTGGGANCTTGTCTCGAGCGATGGTGGCGTTTTGTTGATGACGACAACGCCCCAGACCGATACNCTTCGAATCAATACCATGCATCTCGATGGGCAAATGGCAGATGCTTCAAATTGGTCAACGCATGAAATGAAGAATGTCTATACAAACATGAATTTCTCCACCACCGTTGATTCCAATGGCACCATCGTAGCAGGTTACTTTGATACCGTCGATATGGATNTTGAGATGCTCCGTTTGTACACGGATTCTGACCGTGACCTCATCTTCGATCGTATTGACGACATGCCGCATGTTGGTGAACAATGGGAAGATGCTGACTCGGATGGTTTTGGTGATAATCCTACTGGGCCACTCTCCGATGAATGTCCTGCTGATGCGGGAATATCCTACTTCCTTGTTCAAGGATGTGATGATTACGAACACGATGGATTTGCGGATGTNATCGATGCTTGTGATAGCAACGATGGCCTCTCTCTCTTCGATCGTTATGGTTGCCCTGATTTCGATGAGGATGGTTGGTCCAACAACGATGGCTCATGGATTTATGGTGACCGATATCAACAGAATTGGAAGCAATCAAAGGATTCTGATGGCGATGGCGTAGGTGACAACTACGGTGTGGATTGCTGTGATGCAATCTTTGGCTTGTCGGGAACAGTTGAATACAGCCCCGGTGATAAATTCCCAAACAATCCNCGTCAGTACAAGGATTTTGATAATGATGGATACGGTGATAACGAATCCGATATTCTCACTGGAGATTTCTGTCCTTGGAATTATGGAACCTCTTATCGTGACCGCAATGGTTGCCTCGATAGCGATGGTGATGGTGCGAGTGATGCATCAAATGTTGGAGGCATCAATTGGGGTGTTGAACAAGGTGCTGACATGTGGCCGAACGATCCAACACAATGGGCGGATAGCGATGGTGATGGGTATGGAGACAATGGCACCATTGGAGCAACCAATCCTGATTTCTTCCCGAACAATATCGCAGCAGCTGAAGACAACGATACTGACGGTTATCCTGATCGCTGGACATCAGAATACAATGGTTCCAATGCCTTAGGATTGGTACTCGATGGTTGTCCGGGTGTGTTTGGGACCTCTACGAATCCAGTGCCAGGTTGTCCGGACAGCGATGATGATGGATGGGCAAACACCGATGATGCATTCCCACTTGATTCGACACAATATCTTGACACTGATGGCGATGGATTCGGCGACAATGCACAAGGAAACAATCCGGATGACTGCCCATACCAATTCGGTGTAATCGATGGGACGGATGGTGTGGGCTGTCCTCTTGTCAATACGGACGATGATGATAGCGATGGCGTCTACAATGACGTGGATCTTTGCCCAGGGACATCCGTGTTTGAATCGGTAGATACTGATGGTTGTGCGAATTCCCAACTCGATGATGATGATGATGGAATTTCAAATGCAGATGACNTGTGTCCAATGACCGCTGCTTCGGTCGTTGTTGATGCTGATGGTTGCAGTGATGACCAATTGACACAGGATACGGACAACGATGGCGTCTACGATCGCTTTGACCTCTGTTCAGACTCTTCGGGTTCAGATGTGGATGCGGACGGGTGCGATGAATTCCAGCGTGATACGGATGGCGATGAAGTAAACGATGCATACGACGATTGTCCAGATACTGTATCGGGCGCTATTGTCGATGAGTTTGGGTGTGAGGATGAGTCGGCTTACGANGAAGACGTTGATGGTGATGGATACTTTGGGGAATACACCTATGATATCGACCCCGATACTGGTTTGCGAATCAATCAAGCTGGAGATCGCTGGCCCTTGGACAATACGCAGTGGTTCGATACAGACGGGGACGGTTATGGTGACAACTATCCCGATCAGTTGTACAATTCTTCAACAAACCCAAGAACGGTTGGAATTTTTGTTCAGGGTGCAAACGACTCTGACTTCTGCCCATTAGAGTTTGGAACGTCTTCGCTCGATACCTACGAGATTGGATGTGAAGACGATGGTGANGGATGGGCGGATAATTTTGGTCGTGACAAGTTCCCTGGTAATCCTACGCAGTGGTTTGATTCTGATGCTGATGGTTATGGTGACAATTGGGGCGATATGGATTGGAATGAAAGCCGAGACCCATCATGGCCGGGTGAATTCATAGAAGGCGCAACGCAATCGGACAAATGTCCTGATACGAAAGCAGGTGCAGAAGTCAACGAATTCGGTTGTTCTTCGAAGCAATGGGATACTGATGGCGACGGTGTCGTTGATTTTGATGATAACTGTAAGGACGAGCCGAAAGGACCTGATGGTTACGACGATGGATGCCCATTGCCGAAATCTGAGACTGAGGATGATGCGACNATGATCCTTGGCATGACATTACCTGTGTTTGGTGGCGTGCTCGCTGGAGGCATTGTTGCCCTGCTTGTCCTTGTTCTCATCCTTGGACGTATACGCAACCGAGGTTACGATTACGACGATGATGAGGACGACGAATATGATGATTTCTTCGATGATGATGAAGACGAAGATGACTTCTTCTCATCGTTCCAAAGCAAACCGATGCCTGCCCGTTCAACACCTGCTGCTCGAGATNCACCATCTTCNGGTCCAAGTCGAGGACCGACCGGAGGTCCACCACCATCAAAGGGCCCATCTGGTCCAAAGCGAGGCCCTCCTGGTGCATCGGGTGGGCCTTCNCGTGGGCCGCNGGGACGTGGTCCNCCGGGAGGAGCGAAACCAGCTGCANCCCCTGCTGCAAAGAAAGCCCCAGTCAGCAGNAAGGGGGAGCCTGAGCCTGAAGCAGATTCAGGTCCACAAAAGAAAGTCCGTCGAGCGAGAATCGAGGTTGATATGTCGCTCTTCGAAGATTGGCAAGCAGATGATCGAGATGCTGCAGTTGATTGGGTGCTTGGTGAACTTGCTGAAGGTGAGCAGGAACGTACCTTGTTAATGCAACTCCAGGGAACGGGTTGGTCTGCACAACAATCTCGGGCGATTTTTGACTTAGCACGCAACCAACAATAGAAAAACAAACAGCAACCTCAAAAATAACACATAAGTGGCGAATATCGGAGGAAGTAGGATGTCTGAAGGAGTACCAGAAGGAGCCACACTTCCTGAAGGTATTGAAGTCGATGATGCGGCTGCTTACTTCGGTGTTGTAGAGTCATCCGATGTACTCCAACAAATGATGGCAATGGATTCCAAACAAGCACTTTCCAAAGCACTTGAGCACCTTGCCGACATCATCCTTCGACCTGGAGAATTCGATTTCGAAGCNGCAAGCGAGCGATTGCAGTGTGAAGGTGGCGAGATTTACTTCCTGATTTTCGGCCATTTGAATCTCATGGCATTACCCGACCCATTGTTGCAATTTGCTGGCCAACCAGATTCCACAGGTGCTGCCAATTCAGCCCATCCTCTTGCAACAGCTGAAGTCGTTCAAGCACTTACGCCATTGTTTGATCCAATGCAATTCCTGAAGATGCTCGCCATTGCATATGCTACAGGTGGAACGACGGAAGTCGATCGTTATCTCAAGTCGATTGAAGAGATGATGGCAAGCCCATCAGACAATGTCGAAAAGATGCAAACGATGGCTGAAGAATTGAACAGTTCCCTCGATGTTGCAGGACATGCCCTTCCAATGGCATTGTTTGCAAGCGAACAAGCACAACCTGCAGAAATTGAGATGGGAGCGATTATCGAGCGAAAAGAGCCTGAACCTGCTCCTGAACCGATTGCAGTACCAGAGCCAAAAGTTGTTGAAGAAAAGCCAGAACCTAAAGTGGAATCAGTCCCTCTTCCAACCGATTCGGTTCCGTTACCAACAGAATCCGTTCCACTTCCATCGGTTGATTCCGTTCCTTTGCCTGCTACTGAAATGCCGACAGAAGAAGCGGAATTCAAGAATGAGGTTGAAGTTGACTATGCAGCACAAGACGCCTTTGCTGGTGCATTTGGGTCACAACTCGTTCCAGAAACACNACCCGAGCCTGCACCTGAACCTACTCCNGAACCAATACAAGAGGTTGTTGAAGCAANTCCTGAACCCGTCGAAGAAGTGAGCGAGCCAACGATCACACCAGAACCTGTTGCAGAGCAACCTGCTGAAGAAGAGTGGGTCAGTGATGCTGAACGATTCATTGCTGCTGATGTTGATGATTCGGGTAGCCTTTCTGTCGAAGAGTTAGCGGTTGCTGCCAATGTTTCAATGGAAGAAGCAGAAGCGTTGCACAGNGCTGCAGATACGGATGGTGACGGTGAAGTCTCGCTGTCCGAATTTGTATCATCTGATGCAGCACAAAAGATGTCATCGCTTCCGCGTCCAGTCGCTCCAGTGCGTAAACCGATCCAGCAACAAAAACCTCGCCAACCTGTACAACAGCAACAACCACAATCACCTGGCATTGCAGCACCTCAAATGGGTTGGCAGCAACCTCAGCCACAACAGCAACAAATGCCTCAACAACCCATGCCTCCTCAGCAACCTTCAATGAACATTCAACCGACCATACGCTCAGGAATCCATTGTCGAGGCTGTGGTATTGGATTGGATCCTCACTGGCGCTACTGTCCCGTTTGTGGAAACATGAACATGAGTGCACATCGCTAACCATCGTTTGGCATGAAATCGCCAGATTCGGTGAGACATGTATCATCAAGCCAGACCGATGGTTCGGCTAAAACACCAGAAACGTGAATCCCTGCATTGGAACTTCCTCCTAATCCCGAATTATCACCGATTGAGAAATAGCAACTCCCCATCCGTTTTTCATCTTCGAGAACGTTTCCAACAAGGCGAGCATTTGGATTCATTCCAAATCCAAACTCTGCCACCGTCCAAACGCTTTCACGGTCCTTCGTTTTCAGTTTCTTTGCCACTTCGCCGTACGATTGACGAATTGTTGCAGCCAGACTTCCACCTTTCACATCAATTACAGTTCCGTCTTCAACGATAAATTCGACAGGCTCATCGATCAATGTTGAATCCCATGAACCATCGATGACAATTGTACCATTCATGGTTCCTTCTTTTGGAAGAATGAACACCTTCCCAGCAGGAAGGTTCGTCAACATTCGCGGTCGATTGCAAATTCCATTATCATCCAGTTTCCAATCACGCCAATTGACTTCAAACGTCACATCGGTTCCCGATTCCGACTTGACGTTAATGATTCGTCGTCGTCGGAGGAAATTTGCAATGTTGGAGATTCTTCGTTTCACCTCTTGGAAGTCGGAGGTCATACCTCCTTCCGTATACAATTCAAAGGTCATGCCTGGCATTGTTGCAACACGAGCACCATCTTTCAGAGCTTGCCGGACAGCCCTCGTATGTGTGAGTGAATACTTTGTTGCAGCGATGACAACTTGTTGCTGGCGCATCAATGCAGCAACTGGAGAAGGAGGTTCTTCTCCATGATGACGTGATTTTGGCATGACGATGAGCAATACGCGCTCTGAACGCTTCTGCGTAGCGATATGAAGTGACTGGCCAATTTCAGCGGTTGTAGGGTCGCAAACGATGAGAACATTCTCGCCACGACGAATGTCCATACAGGTTTGAACAACCATATCAGAAATAGCGTGAAGCCGTTCTTCATCGGTGGTTGGTTCAGGAAGGACCTCGGTCGACCTNGGATTCTCTTGCGATTCAGAATCGAGAAGCGCATTGATGTCCTCGTCTTCACCGCTTACTGNTTGCCCTTTATCCTTGTCTTTTCGACGGAAGGGAAGGACCATGCACATCCATATACTCATCCATATTGAATGTGTGGTTCAATTACAGCATATTGGTCGATACGAGTCTTGATGAAGAAGCGATGCTGACGAGTGAACATGAGCGACAAAGCAACGTTTCTCAACCGCGTTCAAGACATCCACCGAATCGGTAGCATTCAAGGTCATCTTGGATGGGACCAAGAAACACTGATGCCTGAAAAAGGAGCTCAATCACGTGGAGAAATCATGGCTTGGCTCGCAGCATTGGCACATGAAAAGGTCATTGATTCAGAGATGGGGAGTCTGCTTGAGCGCCTTGAGTCTCGTGATGATCTTGATGAGAGTGAACAAGCCAATGTACGTGAGTTTCGAAAGCGATACGATAAGGCTACAAAACTCTCCGCAGATTTTGTCTCAACCTTTGCTCAAGCAAGAAGTGAAGCCTTGGTCGCATGGCAGAAGGCGAGAAAAGATTCAGATTTTTCTGCATTTTTACCACATCTTCGACAACTTGTGGATTTAACTCGCCAGAAAATTGACGCCTATGGTTACGAGAAGACGCCTTATGATGCCCTTCTCGACGAATACGAATCGGGAATGACCGTTGAGGATTACGATCCATTGTTTGAAGGTCTGCGCGAACGTCTTGTTCCATTGCTCAAGCGAATTCTCGAGGCCAAGAAAACCAATCCTGACCCAACATTGCCTGAGGGATTGAAGTTCCCAGTCGATAAGCAAGAAGAATTCTGTACAAAGGTCAGCCAACGTATGGGCTTTGATTTTGCAGCTGGACGAATGGATGCTTCAACACACCCATTCTCAGCAGGCATTTGGCCAGGTGATACTCGATTTACGACACGTTATGATGAATTCGATCCATTCTCATGTCTCTATGCAGTCATGCACGAAACAGGACATGCCTTGTACGAACAAGGTCTTGATGAAGACCATCGATACACACCGCGAGGTGATGCAGTATCACTTGGTGTCCATGAGTCACAATCACGATTGTGGGAGAATCAGATTGGACGAACACCTGAATTTTGGGATGTTGTCATGGACGAATTCAAGACATCATTTCCCGATGCTCCATCTTGGGATTCTCCGACATTGAACCGAATTGCAAATTCGGTCGAACCTGGATTTATTCGCGTTGAAGCTGATGAAGTCACCTACAATCTTCACGTAATGCTCAGGTACGAGATTGAAAAGAAGATTTTCAATGAAGACTACCCATTGGAAAAACTACCTGAATTGTGGAATTCAATGATTTCTGATTGGTTTGGATTAACGGTTCCATCCGATGATCTCGGTTGTTTGCAAGACATCCATTGGTCGATGGCAGCATTCGGTTATTTCCCCACGTATACGCTCGGAAACTTGTATGCTGCACAACTTCTTGAAGCCATGGGCGAAGACCTTGGACCTGTTCAAGACGCTATTTCATCTGGAGACTGGTCATCGATGTTGGAATGGCTAAGAGTGCGTGTCCACAAGCGGGGCAGTGCACTTTTGCCTGCTGATCTTATCGAGGAAGCCACAGGCTCTCCTCCTTCGAGCGAACCTTTCCTTCGCTATGTTGAAGAAAAGTATGGAGCGATTTATTCACTCTGATTCATCGTTCGTATCGGATGATCCGACAAGGCGGTTGATACGTTCGGTCAATTCCAAAATCGCATCGCTTAGATCGTTGCTTCGATCGTCCTCATGGTCTGTTCCAAAGGTCGTTCCGAGCAACGTAATCATTGCACCAGAAAGCATCATCACTGCTGGCCAATAGATGTCTTCAGCGACCATTCCATCGGTTGCAACCATTCCGCCCCATATTGCACCAGCAATGAAAATAATCAAACCGATCATCATTTGTTGGTATCCTTTTCCTAATTGTTCTTCCATGCTACTCATGTTTCCCAGTGGGAAATTCGTCATCGACTACATAAGGATGACCGCTCTTGAATGAACGAATCGATTAATTCCATGGGGTCATGACCAAAGGCGAGCCGGTTTCACCTTCTTCGACCAAAATCGAACCTTTTGGTCCTGTTGCTTCATTTCGTTCAAAGACAGGAACGCCACCAACAACGGTGAGCGTTGGCCATCCAACGAGTTTCTTTCCATGGAATGGACTCCAGCGAACAGTCGTCCACGTGTTGGCATCATCGACCATTCGTTCCGTGGTCATATCGACGAGTGTAATATCCCCATCGTAGCCTTCTTCAAGCCGTCCCTTTCCAATCATTCCGTAAATTTCGGCAACATTCGAAGCCATCCATTTGACAACTTGTTCGATTGTACACGCNCCTNTTGCTGCATGGGTCAACATCACCGGAAGTGACGTTTCAACACCTGGCATTCCACTCGGAGCTGAAGGGAATCCCTTGGCTTTNGATTCGAGTGTATGAGGGGCATGATCGGTAGCAATACACGCAATGGTCCCATCATGGAGGCGCTTCCACAATGTTTCCTTATCCTTCTTGTATCGAATCGGTGGATTCATCTTGAGCCGAGTTCCTAGAACTTCAACATCAGACTCATCCAAGGTCAAGTGTTGTGGTAACACTTCNGTCGTGATATGCGCCTCTCCCTCCGTTCCATGAAGCGACGTAAGGTCACTCAGATAATCGGCTTCAATTCCAGATGTGAGGTGGAGGACATGCAATCGATGGCCAGTAGCCTGAGCATATCCAACAGCACGTTTTGTTGCAATGAGTGCTGTGATGTCGTCTCTCCATTCTGCATGAGCNGCCATNTCNGTNCGTCCCTCAATCAACTTCTTTCGCTCATCCATTCGAGTTTCATCTTCAGCGTGAACTGCGATCAATCCTGCAGTATTGGTGAAGATTTCTTCGAGCGCATCAGAATCATTGACGAGAAGATCACCCGTTGATGAGCCCATGAAGATCTTGATTCCACAAATACCGGGTATTGCAATTGGCGCATTTGGGGTTCCAACNGCTTTCTGCAGTTCCTCAACATTGGATTCCGTCGCTCCGATAAAGAACCCAAAATTGGTTACACATCGTCGATTTCCCGTTTCTATTTTCTCATACATCGATTGCAATGTTGTTTGGCTCGGAACGTTGTTCGGCATGTCGAGGAATGAGGTCACACCTCCACTTGCTGCTGCACATGAACCTGTGTACAAGTCCTCTTTTTCTGGTTGTCCAGGGTCTCGGAAGTGGACTTGGGGATCGATGATTCCTGGAAGAAGATGAAGTCCAGTCGCATCGATGGTACGTGTATTCTCGTTTGCTACAAGGCCTCCACCTGGTTGAATCTGAGAGATGATTCCATCAGCAATGAGCAAATCGCCGATAACTGTCGTCTCTGGCAAAACCATCGTAGCATTCTGAATCAGTAAGTCCCTCATCTTCAATCAAATCAACCGTAGAGCATCAAGTCAATGAATGCTCTTATCGACGCCTTGCGTTTTTTGGACGAAATGCATTGCAAATATCATCGTTGGTATCGATGTATGGCCCGCCAATCAAATCAACGCAATAAGGAACAGCTTTCCAGATTTCATCAATGGTTTCACGAATCGATTTCGGTCTTCCTGGTAAATTGAAAATTAGACAAGAACCTCGAATGCCAGCTGTTTGACGAGAAAGAATCGCTGTAGGCGTGTATTGCAATGAAATCGCACGCATTTGTTCTCCAAATCCGGGCATAAGACGCTCAACAACCCGTTCAGTCGCTTCAGGAGTAACATCTCGTTGTGCAGGACCTGTACCTCCTGTTGTGACGATGACATGNCAACCGGCTTCATCAGCGAGTTCGATNAAGGTCGCTTCAATTTCATCCATTGAATCGGGAATGCATCGATAGTGAACGTTCAATGGGGATTTCGTCGCTTCCTTGAGGAATTGAAGAATTGCTGGACCACCTTCATCCTGGTATTCNTTCGATGATGCCCGATCCGATGCGACCACAATCCCGATTCGTGCTTCCTCTCCAACGGAGTCAGCATGACCTTCAATACGTGTAAGAGCGTCCATAAACGAGCCTCAGGAGCCGTATTTCTCTTTGATATCGTTGTGGAAATTGTCCAACAGTGTATCTTCGAACAATTCGGTTTGTCGACGGATTTTTGTTGAACGAATATGGAGAATTGCAGCGAGAATGAACACGATAATCATGATTGGAATCACGGCTTCAAGTTTGTATTGGTGCATGATTTTGACGATACCTTCCGCAGTGTATGCCCACGTAATTGANGCAATGAATCCACCGATCATGGTCGCTAGAAGCACACGCATGAACTTCATGCGAGAAAGCAAACCGAGCATGGCTCCAACCAGAACACCAGATGCCATGAATGGAATCCATACGAAGACGATNAGGCCCCAAAAGCCCCATTTGTTGATCATTTCGCGCTTCTCGTTGGCAGTATATTCAACCGTGGAAAGGATGTCTCCAAGGAACTTCGTTTGCAACATCCGTCCGCCAAAACCATCCTGTCGAGCTACAGCAGCAATGCGCTCATCCTTGTCGCCCTTTCGCTCGACTCGTCCTGCACCAGAACGATCTGCAAGGGTTGAGACTTGGTTTCGAGCTTTAACGATCAANTCTTGTGAAGTAAGGATGTCTTGATTTCGCTCTGAAATATATCGTNGNAATTCATCTTCAACTTCACTTGCCTGCCGCTTAAATCGGAAGAAAGCAAGACGAGTGGTTGGCTTGAAAATGATGGAGACGAACACAATTCGGTCATCGCTCGTAATCACTGCATTTTGCAATTCAAGGGTTTTATCTCGAACGAAATAGAGGTCCAATGAATCTCGAACTTCATCTTCAATTCGAGAGAGTGAGTGAAGTTCTTCAAAGAATGAAGTATAATTCTCTGGCGGCGCTTCGTCATCACGGTCACCGACACCAACACCAACGCCGGAGTCAAAGTCGATGGCTTGACCTGAACCGATGGCTCGTACCGTAAGTTGAACGGGCTTGAAGACACGGAACAGAGCGAACTCATCGAGAACTTCCCTCAGGATTTCATCGCGAATGGTCTTACTGTCGCTTAAGGTGTTCTCAGTGTTCTTGTATGGGACCATGATATCGATCGATAGATCCCTCGGCTCGATCTTTGCAAGGTCATGATCAACATCGATTCCAAGACGACGTTCACATCGTGAAATGATGTCGTCAACGAGGCGAATGATNTGGTTGCGNGAGAGGATGTCATCCGCCTCTTGGTGGTAGACTTTGTACATAATTGGATAGATAATCAATAAGGAAAAGACTGAGAGTGAGAGTGAATTGAATGCCATCCACCATGCTGGAATACCCGCTGCACCACCTGCAAGCATGGCCGTTTCTCTTCCACCGCCAAGTTCTGCGACGAGAAGGATGTANCCCCAATTTCCAAGTTCTTGAACAGACCAACATGAGCGTGGACCTGCATCTGTAATTCGAACCTCACGATGGGTTTCGCCTCCAATAAACGGAATGAATCCTGCTCCCTTTGTACCGATTTCGAGTTCGAATTCGAGTGTCTTTGACAAGTCCTCTGTGATGTTTTTATCGTTGGTAGCATCATCCGAATTGTTGTACAATTTCACAGAGAATGTCACGTCATATGTTCCTTCATCGAGGGTGCTGTAATCGGCTTTNTCATGAACTCGATTGTTCTCATCTTCGAGAAGACGTTCAGATTGTGTTGCTGGCGTGCTATCCGTAGCATCAGCATCAACGATGTTGTATTCCAAGATCGCTACACCCGCTGGAAGGTTGTATGCATTGAGTGAGAACACTTCAGCATCCTCGTTTGGGAAGATGTGAATCCATGGTTCATCATCGATTTCAACACATTCATCGCCAATATCGAGGAAGGTTGTCGATGCAGAATGATCCAATGTTGTGGACTGGCCAAAAAGGCCCGAGGACATGGATAAAATCAGTGCGCCGTAGACGATTCCGTAGGCAATACCCATCAACAAGACAGGGTTTTCTTTCTTCGTAAAGACACTGCGTTTGTCACCATCGGTTCGCCGACGTCGTATCTCGTTCAATTCCTTGAGCAGTGGGTCACTCTTTGTATCAGTATCGTGCTGTTCCTTGGGCATCTCCTCCCCAATAACAGCCTCGCCCATGGACGTCTACATGCACGGTAGCAAATGAACCCATTGATTCATGCGAGGTGGGTTAGGCCGGACTTGAACCGGCGACCTCGGCATCTTCAGTGCCGCGCTCTCCCAACTAAGCTACCAACCCTTGCGTCCCTGCGACGACACGGAAGATTTCAAGGCTTCGTTGATTATTCCTGACCAGCAAGAATTGATTTTTGCATCTCAAAGAGAGATGAGAAGCCAATATCGGCCATGTCGAGAAGCGCATCAAGTTCGTCTCGTTGATAGGTTGATTCTTCTCCAGTTCCTTGAACTTCAACAAATGCCCCGCTGCTTACCTTGACGACGTTCATGTCAACATCGGCATTGGAATCGAGATTGTAATCGAGATCGAGATAGGCTTGACCATCGATTAGGCCGACAGAAATTGCTGCCACATCATTTGGCATGACGCGCATTTCATGCGCCATTTGATCCTCTTTGGACAACACTGGCGCACTCCATCCTGATCGTCGCNGCTCCTCGGTTGGTCGCATATTTTGCGGTAAACAAACACCAGAGGCAATCAATCGACGAACGCCCAGTCGAAGTGCAAGGTTCGCTGCTGTAATCGAAGCACAACGAGTGCCTCCATCAGCGTTGAGGATGTCGCAATCAACGTTCAATGCGATTGGTCCAAGTTCTTCGAGGTCGACTGCAGCACGGAGCGATCGAGCGACCAATCGCTCGATCTCTTGTGTCCGTCCCTTTGCTCCACGACGCTCACGTCGAAATCGTGAATCGGTCGAGCCGGGCAGCAATGAGTATTCTGCATGGACCCAACCCTTGTTTGAATCACGTGGGAACCAGCCAGGAAGACGAGCCTCTTTCGTGCAACAAGCGAGAACAACGGTTTCACCTTGACGATAAAGAATTGAAGCGAGTGCATTGCTGGTAAAGTCGATTTCAACCTCAACGTTTCGCATTTCATCGACATTTCGGGTCGTGTTTAATCCAGTCTTGAATTTGGCCATGTTCTCCCCAAGACTTCGAGTTCATCAACTCTTTTGTTTGCTTCAAAGGAGGCCATGCGTATGTTCAATAGGTCGCTTGAAATCGCATTAGCATGGCAAATCATACAGCCGTCATCTGCGGTGTTGCCCGAACACCAATTGGTCGATTCATGGGCTCACTCGCATCGATGAGTTCCGTCGATTTGGGCGTCGCTACCGTCAAGGAGTTGTGTCAACGTGTTGGATTCGACCCATCTTCGGGTATTGTGGATGAAGTCCTCATGGGTCAAGTGCTTCAGGCAGGCGTTGGTCAAGCTCCAGCACGTCAGGTCGCACTTGGTGCAGGTTTGCCCGTCACGACATCTTGTGTCACCATCAACATGGTCTGTGGCTCTTCGCTACGTGCGGTTATGCAAGCGGCAACAAGTGTCCGCATGGGTGAACATCAAGTCGTCATCGCTGGAGGTATGGAGAGTATGTCCAACGCACCTCAACTCCTAATGGGTCAACGAAACGGCAAAAAGATGGGAGATTCGAAGTTGATTGATTCCATGATTCATGACGGATTATGGGACGTGTACAACAACATGCACATGGGCAATACGGGGGAAGTCGTTGCCAAAGAATGCTCCATCGACCGTCAGCAAGCCGATGAATTCGCTGCACAAAGTCACATCAAGGCTGCAAAAGCATGGGATGAGGGCTGGTTTGATTGGGAAACCTTCCCGATTTCAATTCCACAACGTCGAGGCGATCCAATCGTTCTAAGTCGTGATGAAGGTGTTCGCTCGGATTCAAGTGCAGAAGGACTCAGTAAATTGAGGACAGTCTTTGACAAAGAGGGTATCGTAACCGCAGGTAATGCGAGTACGCTCAACGATGGTGCAAGTGCTGTTCTTATCACAAGTGAAGCATTTGCTATGGAACAGGGTTGGGAGATTATCGCCACAATCGAGGATTATTGTACTGCTGGCGTCGAGCCAGAGCGAGTCATGAGTGCTCCAATTCCAGCGGTGAAGGATTTGCTTGCGCGAAACAATCTCGATGTCCTTGATGTGGATGTCTATGAGCACAATGAAGCCTTTGCATCAGCATCGTGTGCAGTTGCACAAGAAGTAGGAATTCCACACGATCGCTTCAACCTTCATGGTGGTGCGGTCAGTCTCGGCCATCCACTTGGCTCAAGCGGTTCACGATGTTTGATTACGCTCCTTGGCGTCATGCGTCGACTTGATGCAACATCAGGTATTGTGACCTTATGTCTTGGGGGCGGCAATGCTGTCGCCATGTATGTGCGTCGCTAAACATCACTCTTCTTCCTGAGATTGATACGGAGAAAACACGCCAACATCTTCGAGAATATCGGACGAACCGGGGAGGACGGAAAGAACATCATCGGTTCGCAATCCAGTTGCTTTGTAGATTCGATTCGCAAGTTGCTCTTTCTTGCTTTGACCAGGAGATAGAATCGCATAACGTTCACAACGTTCTTTGATCGAAGAAACCGTTCCACTCATGAGCAACGGTACACCGTTGATGGCAACGAGGCCAATGCCCATTTGGACGTCCATATCCTTGAACCATTGACGTTGTCCACGAACGATGAACGCACCTTTTCCTACATATTCACCGGTTTGTGCAGATTTGGAAACTTGCGCAGGTTTGACTGCAAACACGGTCCCATGAGCGCCACCACCGTTCCATGCCCGACTCCAGCAAAGCGCAAGCGTCGCAGCCTCCTCAAGTTTCTCATCATTGATTCGCTCATCACCGAGTTTGTCGACGAGTTTGTAGGACGGAACACCTGGAGGAAGTTGGCCATAAGGCTCGTCAACAAGCGCAAAACCTTGCGAAGCACGAAGGCTGCAACTCGGCGCACCATGGATGTCTGCGTGAAGATACATATCCCCTCCAGAGAGGTGTTTCTTGACGATCGAATCATTGCCTTTTGCATCACGTCCTCCAACGAGAAGGTGACCTCCAGATATCATACTCCAACGATGTTGTTCAAACCACAAGCGTTTGGATCGACGAACGGTTTGCATTCGACCACTTGCCTTTTGTTTGGCTTCTTTTTTCTGCGCTCGTTTGAACGCAACCTTCGTATCTTCTAAGGCTGCAGTTGCTCCCGCAGTCTTGTCCTTTTGTTTGCGAGCAGCTTCAAAATAACGTTGCGCATTTTGATGCACTGAATCATCAAGATGTAACGTAAAGGCTTGAGCCGGTTGTCCCTCACCATCAGGAAGTCGAACCATCATGGTACGTTCAGCAGCATTTCCTGAATCGACCCAAGGATTCTCTTTCAACCCTTTCAAAACAGGCTTCCAACCTTGCTTTTCGACAGCCTCTCGTGCCTGTTGTAGGATTGTTTCAACATGCGACCAATGTTCTTGGATTGCATGACCAATGGCTTGTTGTTTCTCGATTTTCTTCGCAAATCCTTCCAAGGCTTGTTGCTGTTGCTTTAATCGTCGTTCAAGCTTTTCCACTTCGGTGGAATGACCACGTCCTGGCGCAGCAGCATCCAATTTTTCTTGTTCCCGTCGAGCGAGTGCGTTAGCATCATGATGGCCCTTCCATGCATCGATTGCAGAGCAAAGGCTTGCACATTCGTACGAGCGAGCATTGGAATGGGAAGGTAGCAACAAGGGCGTTGCTTCGACAGCAGTTTCACGAAGCGTTGTGGTCGCCTTTGCATCAAGTGCATCCATCGCTAAGAGTGCATCTAGTGTTTTCTCATCATGTTCCTTTGTCGGTTTGAGAATGAGATGGCCAGTTCGACTGGAATTGAGTTTCTCGAGGAAATGCTTGAGTGAATCCAAAACGACGGATGCATCCGCATCATCTGTAGAACTGTTTGGTTCAAGACCTGCATGTTCGCACACTGCGTTTGCATAGATGCCTCCGAGGTTGATTTTGCCACCAAGTGTGGAAACGAGGTCTCGATCGGATTCATCAAACGCTTCATTTAGCGAATCAAGCGTAAGGTTGTAGGGGTCAATCGCTGCAGGAGGCGGAACATAGATCTCGCCTTTTTTGATGGTTCGACCTGAATAACTCGCATGTGTGAGCGGTTGAATAATGACATCGTTTTCGTCCATTAAGATGACATTTCCATTACGAAACAATTCAACACTGAGCGACCGCTGTCCATGCTTTGTGTCAAAACGGAACATGAGGACACGATCAAAGCCAACCTGCTCCACCTTTGTCAATCGAGCATTTTTCAGATGCTTTCTCAGAACCATGGCGAAGGATGGTGGCGTCATCGGCATTGGCCGGTCACGCTTCGATGTGTAGACACGCTGACCACGTACAATAACCAAATCAAACTGTTCGGATTCTTTTGGATTGATTCGAAGGACGATTTGTTCATAATGAGGCATGTAGGCTTTTTTCACATACGCTCCTGACCATGCATCCAGTTCAAGCGATACTGCTCGAACATCAAAACCGGTCATCGAGTCCTTCATGTCCACACCTCTCCTACTCAACAAATTTCAACAGTACTTTACCAATGTTCTTTCCATCATGGATATGTTGATGCGCTAAAGCCACATCTTTAGCATCGTAAATTGAATCGATAATTGGCGTCAATGCGCCTTCTTTCATCCCTTTGATAATGTTCTCCATTTGCTCTTGCATCACCATTTCATCATTCCACGTTCCCATGTGGACGCCAAAAACACCTTGATTTCTTGACATCATCAACATTGGATCGAATCGCGGACGACTACGGAGCGCCTTGAATGCCTTCCATAGCGAACGCTTGGATGAAGGCGCAGCTGATGACATACCATAGGTGTACAATTTTCCACCTTGAGCAAGAACGGAGATACTTCGCTTCAGATGTTCACCACCGATAGGGTCGAGAATATGGTCAACACCTTTTCCATTGGTTGCAGATCGAATGATTTGGGTAAAATCCTCTTGATGTCGATCAATAGCTGTCGCCCCGTAGGATTGGATAATCTCAGCCTTCGCAGCAGAAGCAGTCGACCAGACCTTGCTCACTCCAGCCCATTGACACAACTGGAGTGCGGCAGTTCCAACACCCCCGCCTCCTCCATGAATCAGTACCGAATCGGTTGGCTTGAGGTTTCCAAGGTGGTGGAGCATATGGTGGGCTGTAATGTAGGTGACAGGCATCGAAGCCGCAGCCTCTAAGGAGAGCTCATCAGGAATTGGCAAGGCCCTTGATGCGTCAGTAATAACGTGCGTTGCTTGCCCTCCTGTTCGCATTAATCCGACGACACGTTGACCGATTTCGAATCCCTTGACCTTGCTTCCAATGGAATGAACAACACCACTGACTTCGTATCCTGGTGTGAAAGGAAACGGCGGTCGAGGCTGATAGAAACCAAGTCGCATCAAGGTATCAGCAAAATTGATTCCAGCGAAATGAACAGCAATACACACTTCTTCAGGCCCTGGTTCAGGGATTGAAATCTGTTGGATGTCGAGGACTTTCGGCCCTCCGGGTTTGGTAATTACAACTCGATATGCCATTCATTCATCTCCTACAATCCATCCTTGTTCTGTCCGTTTCACCCGATTTGCACGTTCATGTGAAAGCAGGTGAGCGAGGGTTTGATCTTGAGCTAGACCTGGATGAGCATCGGGTGTATTCGAATAGGCATCGACTGAGATTTCGGAAATTGTTCGAAGTCCTGACGTTACAGCATTCAACACGCGTTGATGGCGTTCCATTCGATGCCTGATGTAGTGGTTCAACGTATTCTCTGGAAGAGGAATAACCGGGCCATGACTTGGGAACATTAAGTGCGGTTCAAGGGCTTTCAAACGCTCAAGTTGTTCAATGTAGACATCCATATCGCCCGTACCTGGTGGAATAAGAATCGTTCCAATTCCTGCAACCATATCGCCCGCAATGAGTCCAGCATCAGAAAGGAGACAAACGTGGCCAGGATGGTGACCGGGCGTAATGAGAACGGTCCATTCTTGCCTTCCGAGTTGAAGGACTTCACCATCCTCGAGAATTCGGTGACAATGAACCGTTCTCGACGTGTACTCGCTCCCCCAAACGGGAACATCAAATGCTTCACGAAGCAAATCCATATCGCCGATATGGTCTCCATGTGAATGGGTAAAGAGGATAGCAATCAATTCACCACGATGTCGGTCAACAGCTTCAGCAAGTTGTTCCATACCTTCACGCATTCGGCAAGCAGGATCAACAAGAACGAATTCACCTTCCGGATCACCAACAAGGTAGGCGTTGGTATGGTCAGCAGGAGGAAGTGTGGCTGTTTTGACTGGAACAACTTCCACACCATGTGCAAACAAGATGGATCGTCGACCCGGTTGACGCTCTTGTAAATCTTGAGCGGTTTGAATCATGTCTCCATCAAAATGGTTCAAGGTCCGATCAACCTCCATCAACAGTGTGACGACAGGTGGTGCGACACGAATTTCATGACGTCTCCAACGTTTGATCATCTCAGAGGGACGCATCCATTCGAGCGCAGTAAATTCAGTCTGCAATTCAGTAGAAGGATTGAATTCTTGAGTTCCAATGTGCAAGTGAAAGAATGTATTCTCAAATTGCATCGGTCCAAACGGCGGTGTCGTCCGACTCGAAATGTGTCTTAAATCAGAGGTATTGGTCGTAATGTTTCCTTCGTTAAGTGCATTGATGAACGCCATTTTGTCCGAAAGAATCTCCTTTCGAAGTTCAACATCGATTGGAGAAACAGATGGACCATTTGGAACAACACCCAACTCTTCGGTCATCTCTCGAACAACAGCCACAACGGATGAGGTCGACCCACTCGTTGTATTCTGAACAAAGGACTCACCTTCGTGATCGGTCCTTGAAACACCACCGCCTGGAAATGCCCAGTAGCCAGGAAATGCTCGCATCGACTCAGCACGTCGCCCCAAGAGGACTTCGACACCATCCTCGCCATCACGGGTGAGCGTCAACGTCACGGTTGGACGTGGATGCTTCCTCGCAAATGCGGGAAGGTTCACACCCTCTGGAACTTCGCTCATGTTCCACCCTAAGGGTGGACCGCTTCAAGCCTTTGTGGCTTCACTCGTTTCGTCGAATGAATGCAGCTCCAAGGAGTGCAAGCATTCCAACAAATCCTGTGAATCCAGGAACGGTGAGCATTGGGTTCTCATCACTGTATGCATCGGCAGAGATCGAGTACAACCGAACGGTATCCCACTCTTCTGCAGTCTCATATATGTGAATCATGTCACCGTCGGAAATTGTTCCCGAACTGTCAGCATCATGGAACACGATGTCTGAATCAGCTCCAGCATCTGCGATAGCAACGGCCATTACAGTTGTGCAGGTCTTTGTTGATTCACCAGTATCCCAGTCATAGTCTTCGTCACAAGTTGCAAGTTCAATCTTGTAGTCCGACATATCACCTTCGAAGTCGAAGTCCATGCCTGAGGTGATATACATGACAATTTCATCAGAATCATCACCGTGATCTCCATGATCATGGTCGTCGTGATCTCCATCGTCATCACCATGATCTCCGTGGGCATGGTCGTCATGGTCATCGCTTTGGTCTTCATCACCATGATCATCATGGTCATGACCATCATGGTCATCGTCCATATCAGGCATTTCATCCTCACCATCTTGGCAGTCTTCGTAACCATCGTTGACCTCATAAATCCAGATTTGCGTTCCATCCATGCAATCGAACCAGTTGATTTCGTTGCCATCGCTGTCGTATTGTTGCTCATCAGCACCGTCGGCACAGTCAGCAACGCGATCGTTGACGTACCTGAACGGGATTTCTTCTCCATTGCCACAGATGAAGGTTGGCTCATCACCATCTTCATACGCTTCAACGGCGAGTATGAAGTCTTCAAGTTCTTCTTCTGAAAGGAGGCCATCCATATCGTCATCGTTTTCATCAAAAATGAGGCTGAGGGCATCTTCATCATCTGCACTTTCGCTTTCAAATGAATCCCAGAACTCATCCCAACTGAGCATCGAATCTCCGTCGGTATCAAAGAGTTCCAGAACAAGTTCTGGAGTAAGCATTCCGTCTCCACCATCGCCATCCGAATGACTGCAAGCCCAACGGCCGTCAGCGAGTTGCTCACACTCGGAATCCATGTATCCATCGCTGCCGAGGTCGTAGGATCCATCGTCGTCAGTATCCCACTCATTAAGCCAGCATTCGTAGTAGTCTTCACCCTCGTATGCACAATTGTCGTAGTAGTTGATTTGGTCTGTCATGCATTCCCATGTGCCATCTGCAAGTTGTTCACATTCGTAGTTCCAGTAACTGTCGGAATCTTCAGGGGTTCCATCACCATCGACATCCATTTCATTGGTCCAACAGTCAAGAGAACTTAGTCCGTCATCAGAGTCTGCACAGTTGTCGTAGTTGTAGGTCCAAACATAGCCTTCATCCTCGCCGCCAACACAGTCTTCTTCTCCATCGTTGACCCAATACATTGGAATGGTTTCTCCGTCATCGCATGTGAACTCTTCATCATGGTGGTCATCGTGGTCATCACCGTGATCTCCATGGTCATGGTCGTCATGGTCATCACCGTGATCTCCATGGTCATGGTCGTCATGGTCATCACCGTGGTCTCCATGGTCATGATCGTCATGGTCGTCGTCCATGTCTTCGGCGTAGTATCCCCAATCATCGTCACCGTCGAAGCATGTGCCATCGACATCGATGCAAACACATAGTTCGCCATTAGGACATTCTGGGGTGACATCAGGACCCTCAGGGCATAGGATTCCGCCCATTGCTTCAGCATAGCTTTCTCCGTCGTTAGAGCAGTAGTAAATGTAGTCATCATCATCGCCCCAGTCATCATCATCCCAATCATCCGAGCCTCCATCCATGCTGTCTGAAACTGTGAACGGAAGCGCTACAAGTTCACCTGCATCAACATCGGTGAAGAATGAGTTGACTCTGTCTTCTGTAAGAACGTACATCTTCATCATTGTTCCTTGCATATCCATTTCGAAATATTCGATTTCACCTTGGTCGTTGAATGCAACAGCCATGTTCGGCATCATCTCAGAATCGCTATCGTCGCCCATGCCATCGTCTTCGTCGTCCATGCCATCGTCATCATTCATCATTCCAATGAATGTGTCAAGTTCATCACCTGCAAGTTCACCATCACCGTCTGAATCGGCTTCATCAAAGGCGGATTGCATTCCCTCGAGATCTTCATCTCCTTCTTCATCACCAGAATCGTCTGCATTTTGTATTTCCTCGAAGGAGACACCGTTGCTGTCATCGGTGTCGAACATACACAAAGCGAGTTCTGGAGTCATGCTATCCTCGTCCATTCCTTCCATTGAAACATCGTAAACTTGGAGACCGTCTACCGATTCTGCAGGTGTGAATGTACCCATGCATTCAACGAATGAAAGGAACATAAGCATTTCCATTGGATCCATGTCATCGCTGTTGCCTGCTGTTTCCTCAGCCATTGCTGCGATGACTTGAGTGTGCGTGGTTGTTGTTGTCATTGAATAGGATGATACTGGCTGTGCTTCCATCATTTGCTCCGTCCATTCGCAACTTTCGGCCTCTGAATATGCTTCGAAAGCTTCTTCCAATTCATCTTCAGTTGCCAACTCTTGCCAGTCTTCGCCATACTTCTCTTCCATGGTAGAATTAATTTGTTTAACTGCATCATCTTCCTCTGCGCAGATGTTGCCCGTTATTTCATAACCAATTTCGAAGTACATTGTTGTACCAATGTGAGTCATTGTTGAAACGAACTTCATGGAGGAGTCACCGTTAGAAATTCCAGAGGTTTCAGATGTGTAGTAACCGTCAGGAGACCATGCTTGAGACATTTCAATTGTGATTATGGCTTCAGAATCTTCCTCAACCTCGAGCATATCGCTCATTCCCATCATTGCTGGATCCATATCATACATCATCGTAATTCCAAATGATTCGTCCTCATCAACTGTGATGAAATCATTGATTTTTTCAATGGCAATATCTTCGTTGACTTCGATTTTCTTGACCTCATCATCTTCATCTGATGAAATGAGTTCGGTACAACCTGCAAGCAGGAGGGAGGCTACGAGAAGAAGCGCAAGTGTCTTTTTCATGTACCATGGG
The DNA here is from genome assembly GCA_002719815.1 of Methanobacteriota archaeon. GTDB lineage: Archaea > Thermoplasmatota > Poseidoniia > Poseidoniales > Poseidoniaceae > MGIIa-L2. The sequence goes on from PBET01000014.1 coordinate 46,152, forward strand.
TGATACAGTCGTTTTATTAACCTATCACCGGCAATGAAGCCCGTTTCAAGACGCAGATTCATGAACTAGCGCTCAATGGTGTTACCATGAAGGCCAACTCTGTTGAGGAAGAACTTGAGCATCTCGCGAAATTGGTCGAAGAAGCTGAAGCCCTAGGAATTGACCCCTGGCCAGAAAAGAAACCGCCCCGTCCATGGGCGAAATTTGCTCTTGCCTCATTCATGATCATCATGATGCTCTCATGGGTTTCCCGCTGGATGTACCGCTTCGCAGACGTTTGAGATTTCATCGACCGTCGATTTCAAGAAGTCCATCAAATTGGCAGGGGTATAGTCCCTTAGTGTAGCGGTCCATCATGGAGGATTCTGGTTCCTCCGACCCCGGTTCGAATCCGGGAGGGACTACTTGCCGCTCACAGAATCATTCCTCTTCATCAGGCTTCATGAGTACAAACGATGTGATGATGGACATAGGGTCGCCATGTGTAAGTTCGCCAGAGTACTCTTTCGCTTGTCCATAGGTGACGACACGTAATCTAAATTGACACGTTTTCTTGGTTCGTCGCTTACGATGATGGCGATAGAAATGGACGCCAATCTTGTATTCTCCATCCGGGGCTTGATCGGTCCAAACAACGTTTTCAATCGGTTTCTTTGACTTTGGGCGAACGTTCATGTCGACGTCCAATTCGCCTCCACAAGCACTCTTTCGATTGTTGAAGTAGATCCGTTCGCCCGAAGGACAGAAGACGTGCATGTCAAGGTCGTTGTAATCGTCCCAAGCAAGACTGATTTGAACAACACCCGATTTTCCACCCTCACGAGCAAGTCGTTCCATGAGTTCACGGTCTTCTTCATCGGTAACTCGTACAGAAATACCGGTTCCCACCTCTTCTTCTGCGACGAGGTTTGCGTGTGCATTGAGATTGTCTTCGTTCTCAGCAATCCATGTTGAGCGGTCTTCGGCAGATTCATCTTCTTCGTCTTCTGTTTCAACAGCATCTCGCTCTGGAATGAACAGTTCATCCATGACCAGTTGCAGGTCCGAATATTGTGCAACACGTCGTTGTTGTCGTTGCTGGTAGGCCTGCTTTGCAGAATCATTGAGTTGGTCGAGTTGTAAACCTCTCGAGACGACGTGACGTCGTGCGTTTCCACGATCGTTTCGTTGCGACCTCATGCTCGACAGTGGAGCACGACTTGCATTTCGAAGTGCGAGTTGTTGCTTCAATTCACGACGCTTACGAAAACGATTGATGAGATACAAGACGATGAAAAAAAGAGCAGAACCACCGCCAATGATTGCGCCTAAGAGGATGTTCTCGTCCACAATCCTCACTTGTCCTGCTCCCTTTTAGGAGATTTGTTACCTCATTGATTCAAAAATTCCTTGTTGATGGTATCGAGTATATCCTTGGACGGACGCAATTGATCATCACTTACATCGAGAAGTGGTGTTTCAACAAGTCCCAAATCTTCTGCCAAGGATGGCTTTGTCGCATCAAAGTAGAGCAGGCCTGTCACGTGTTTCTTCTCGACCTCAGCTTCATGGAGTGCCGTTAATGCTGCCATCGAATCGCTTGGATCATGATTGTCTGAAATCGTCTCAAGTCGAATGGTTGAACCATCATGAAGCGTAATGTCGGTAAAGTGTCCTTCAGGAACTTCAACTTCTGCCATCGGCTCGAAGTGAGGGATGTAATCCGCCATGTGAAGCGTAATTTCGTTGTCCTTCACGTATTGATAGGAGCGCATTGATTCATCATTGTTGTTGAAGGTTACACAAGGAGAAATGACGTCGATAAGAGCGAACCCTTTGTGCGACATTGCGGCCTTCAAGATCGACGTAAGTTGCTTCTTTGATCCAGAGAACGAACGAGCAACGAAGGTGCACCCGAGATTGATCGCAAGTGCGCACAAATCGATTGGTTGCGTTTCATTTGCCTTTCCTTTCTTCTTCTTGGAACCAACATCAGCCGTTGCAGAGTATTGTCCCTTTGTTAGTCCATAGACGCCGTTGTTTTCGACGATGTAGACCATGTCCATGTTGCGACGAATGGCGTGAATCAATTGACCAATACCAATCGATGCGGAATCACCATCACCAGAAACACCGAGATAGAGAAGATCCTTGTTGATGGCATATGCACCGGTTGTAACAGATGGCATACGTCCGTGAACGGTGTTGAATCCATGCGATTGTCCAAGATAATACGCAGGCGTCTTCGAGGAACATCCAATACCAGACATCTTAGCGATGCGATGTGGTTTGATTCCATTCTCCCAAGCAGCATTGATGATGACATTGGAGATTTGATCGTGACCACATCCAGGGCAAAGTGAGGAAGGACCTCCTTTGTAACTGTCTTTTGGCTCATTGATGACATTCAGTTTGATCGCTCGTGCAGGTTTGTCGCTCATTGGCTCACCTCCTTGATGGTCTCGAGAATCTTTTCGGCATAGATTCGAGCACGTGGTGGCATTCCATCAGAATAGGCTACGGAATGAACCTGTCCAACGATGTCGTTTGGAAGTTCTCGACGCAAGATGCCCCAGAGTTGACCATCACGGTTGATTTCAAGAACGATGGTCATTCGATGTCGGCGAATAAATGCTTCAACTTCACTGTGAATTGGTAGCGAACGGACACGGCATTGGCTGACCTTCAGACCCGTCGCTTCGAGAATGTCGTCAATTTCTTGGATGGTGTTTTCCATACTACCATAGTAGATGACACCGACATCGCCTTCGACTTCCTCTCGCAACAATGGTGCTGGAAGATGATCACGTGCACCGTTGACCTTGTCCTTCAGACGCTTCATGAGCGCAAAGTAATCGTCCGGCTTTTCGGAGTAAACACCATCTGGATTGTGACCAGTGCCTCGATAGAGAATCGGTGCCATGCCACTACCAGGTAGCGTTCGGTAAGGAATCCCATCACCGTCAAGATCACGATAGCGTCCAAAGTTTTCCATCGCTTCAAAGACATCTTGTTCACGAATGGTTTTGCCTCGATCCATTGGAACATCAGGATAGGTAAAACCTTCACAAGCCCATCGATTCATACCAAGATCGAGATCAGATAGACCGAACACTGGTGTCTGATAACGTTCGGAAATGTCGAATGCTCTCCATCCGAACTCGAAACATTCCTCGACCGTTCCAGGAATGATGACGATGTGTTGCGTATCACCGTGGCTTCCTTCGTAAAGCATAGCCAAATCGGATTGCTGTGTTCGGGTTGGAAGACCGGTTGAAGGTCCAACACGGTTGACATCCCAGAAGACCGAAGGAATCTCAGCAAAGTAAGCAAGACCAATGAATTCCTGCATCAGCGAGATACCTGGTCCTGAAGTAGCGGTCATTCCACGACCACCTGCCCAACCAGCACCAAGAATCATACCAGCAGCTGCAAGTTCATCTTCAGCCTGAATGACTGCACAGGTCGATTCACCCTCGTCATTGGTTCGAAGTCGAGGCAACCAACCAATGATGCCTTCAGCGAGACTTGATGATGGTGTAATTGGATACCATGCAAGCAGTTGAACACCACCAAAGATACAACCGAGTGCGACGGCTTCATTGCCTTCCATGAAGAAGCGTTGCTGTTCAATTTCACGGGATTCAACGACGTAAGGGTCGGTCTTGGTGAAATTCTCTTTTGCATAATTTCGTCCAAGTTCAAGTGCGGTCGTGTTGAGTTCAATCGCTGAAGCCTTACCTTTGAATTGGCCAGCAACTGCCTTGTGAAGCGCTTCATCCGTGATGCCAAGAAGTTCAGCAAGAGCACCGACATAGACAATGTTGGTCACAAGTTTAGCGAGTTTTGGACTGAGGGAGCGAGCAAGTTTCGTCATCGGAATTGGATAGGAGACGACGTCTTCTCGATCCATTGGCATCTTCGAGTCCATGTTCCAAACAACGACTGAACCTGGTTCAAGCGCTGCAAGATCTTCTGCCCATGTTGCCTTGTTGACGAGCACCTGGATGTGGGTTCGATCACCTGGAGCTTGGTAGCCTTCATCGGAGAGACGAACGATGTACCATGTCGGCAAACCAGAGATGTTGGAAGGAAAGAGGTTCTTTCCGGAAACTGGGACGCCCATGTCGAAAAGCGATTGAAGCAGAATCAAGTTGGCGGACTGTGAACCGGTCCCGTTGGCAGTTGCAATGTTGATGGTGAAGTCGTTGGCGATGGTGTCCATCTGTTGTGTCTCCTTAGGCCACTGCGACGGATGTCACGGCCTCTTAGTTTACGCCCATCGCTTTCATCACTTCAATATGTTGCCGTGAAAACCTCATCGCGGACATCCGTGAAGGTCAAAAACAGATGTCCGTTCTGAGTGACCATGGCGGACGATGCAATGCGCGATGCTTGGGAAAAAGCAGCGAACGACATCACGAAAGGAAAGAACGAGGGTGCACTGCAGGCATTGCGTGCAGCTGACCCACAAGCGGTCGAGCCGATGACGGCACGATTGGTCGGTGAGGCGACATGGAACATTGCCAAAGCCAACGATTCAAAATCCGACTACAGAAAAGCGGCGATGTTCTTGCGAGAAGCGAGCATCAAGAATCCGAAGGATAAGAAAACAAGTTCCCTTTACAACAAACTTCTCAACGAAATGCAAGAAAAGCGAATCAGCGAGACGGTCATTCCTCGAATGTTCAACAATGGGGGTCCAACGTTGGCGGGAATGGTCGCTATGTTCGGAGCCTTCATTCTTATTCTTGGAATGATCACCATTGCGAACTCTGAATCGACGACGACGGATTATGTTGACCTCAACATCTCATGGACTGAGAATGGCGTATCAAAAACAGGAACTGTTTCGCTCGAGCTCTATGCAAATGCTTCCCCTGCACACGCTGAGAACTTCAAACAACTCGTCCTGCAAGGAAAATACGACGGTACAAAGTTCCACCGAATTATTGACGATTTCATGATTCAAGGTGGCGACTTTACCAATGGTGATGGAACAGGTGGTCACGCCATCATTTGGGATGGATATTGTAACGGACAGGCTATGGAAAACTCAGCTGATTGTGCCTCGACAGCTTGGACGTTGGGTGATGAGGCGGACAACGGCTACGTGCACGACCCTTGCACCATATCGATGGCAAAAACAAGCTCACCTCACACCGGAGGAAGTCAATTCTTCTTGATTCCAGAAGACAGTACACCATCTCACCTCAATGGAGTACACACAGTATTCGGGACCATTACTTCAGGTTGCGAGCATGTTACAGCCATTAGTCAAGTTGCAGTCAGTGGCCCACAGGGTTCAACACCTGTTGATGACGTAACAATTGAGTCAGCAGTCTTTGTCGGCTCACAAGAAGTTGACCCATGGTACAAGTTCTGGTGAAGTCTTACAGAAAAGAGAACAGTTCGGTTGATTAATGGGGCGCGAGTCCCTTTGAAACATGAGCGAATTGGACCCGTTTTTAGCGAAGCGAGAACTTGAGGTTGGCGGTACATATTATGCCCTCTCAGCCCTTGATGATGCTGGAATTTCAACCAAGCATCTTCCGTATTCGATCCGTGTCTTGTTGGAAGGTGCACTTCGTAACTGTGATGGCTTTTTGATTCGAGAAGAAGATGTCAAGGCGATTGCTCGATGGCAAGCCAATGGCGAGCGTGGAGAAATTCCATTCCGTCCCTCTCGCGTCATTTTACAAGATTTCACCGGTGTTCCTGCTGTTGTTGATCTTGCTGCACTTCGTGATGCGATGGTCCAAATGGGTGGCGATCCAGAAAAGGTCAATCCACAAGTTCCTGTTGATTTGGTCATCGATCATTCTGTTCAAGTTGACATTTCAGGAGCCAATCCTAACGCATTGCAACTCAATCTCGATATCGAGTATAATCGAAACATGGAACGTTACACATTCTTGAAATGGGGTCAACAATCATTGGCGAATTTCCAAGCCGTTCCTCCTTCTCGAGGAATTGTTCACCAAGTCAATCTCGAATTCCTCGCCAGTGTCGCTCGTACAGAAAACAACATCTGGCTTGCTGATACTCTGGTTGGAACAGATTCTCATACAACCATGGTCAACGGTCTCGGTGTTCTCGGTTGGGGTGTTGGTGGCATTGAAGCTGAAGCGGTGATGCTCGGACAACCGATCTACATGCTTTCGCCGGACGTTGTAGGTGTACGTTTGACCGGTTCACTCAACGACGGTGTTACTGCAACCGATATGACACTACGAATCGTTGAAATGCTTCGTCAACATGGTGTTGTTGGAAAGTTTGTTGAGTTCTTTGGTGAGGGAATGGCAGCACTTTCGCTTGCTGATCGAGCCACCATTGCCAACATGGCGCCTGAATACGGTGCAACCTGTGGATTCTTCCCTGTTGATGAACGCACCATCGAATATCTCCGACTGACGGGTCGCGATGAAGAAGCACTCGCTGGTGTTGAAGCATTCTCGAAGGCACAAGGCTTGTGGTATGATGCAAGCGATGCTGAGAAATCCTACACCGACGTTCTTGAATTGAATCTAGGAACCATTCTTCCTGCACTTGCTGGTCCTAAGCGCCCTCAAGACCGAGTTGATCTGAAGGATATGAAGGCGCATTTTGTTGAATCGCTTACCAATGAACTCGGTTTCGAAGGGCATGGATTGGATGAATCGGAATTGAACAATGGAGCCATTGTTGAACAAGATGGAGAAATCTATGATTTGAATCATGGAGATGTAGTCATCGCAGCAATTACGTCCTGCACGAATACATCCAATCCAGATGTTATGCTTGCTGCTGGCCTTGTCGCTCGGAAAGCACGCGCACATGGATTGAACGTGAAGCCATGGGTTCGTACTTCACTTGCTCCAGGTAGCCGAGTCGTTACTGAATACTATGAAGCAACTGGACTTCAAGAGGATCTCAATGCACTCGGATTCAATGTTGTCGGCTATGGATGCACAACCTGTATCGGAAACTCAGGACCACTTCCTGAAGAAGTGGATGCAGCCATCGATGAAGCGAACTTGATCGTTGGTAGCGTTCTTTCAGGAAACAGAAATTTCGAAGGTCGAGTCCATGGCAAGGTCAAGGCCTCCTATCTCGCTTCACCTCCGCTCGTTGTTGCCTATGCGTTGGCAGGTACGCTTGAGATTGACTTGACAACCGAACCGATTGGAACATCAACGGATGGAACGCCTGTTATGCTCTCTGACCTTTGGCCATCTTCTGATGAAATTGCTGAAGCCCGTTCTGCGATTACACCTGAAATGTTCAAGCAACGTTATGCTGATGCTATGAATGAACCACGATGGGATTCCATTCCATCTGAACCGAGCCCGCTCTATCCTTGGGACGATGCTTCGACCTACATTCGCTTGCCGACCTTCTTCCAGAATCTTTCTGCTGAAGCAGACCCGATCGAACCCATTCATGATGCAAAGGTGTTGCTGAAGCTTGGCGATTCAATTACAACCGATCACATTTCGCCTGCTGGCTCCTTCCCTGCGACCGGCCCTGCCGGTAAGTGGTTGGTCGAGCGTGGTGTCGAAAAGGGCGATTTCAATTCGTTTGGTAGTCGTCGTGGAAATCACGAAATTATGATGCGAGGCACCTTTGCCAACGTTCGTATTCGCAATCAACTCGCCCCAGGAACGGAGGGAGGTTATGCACTCGACCATGCCTCTGGAGACATTACGTCCGTCTATGAGGCTGCCATGAACAATGATGGTCCGATGGTCGTTCTTGCAGGCTCGCAGTATGGAACGGGTTCATCCCGTGATTGGGCTGCAAAGGGAACCTATCTTCTCGGTGTGAAAGCGGTCATTGCTACGTCATTTGAGCGTATTCACCGCTCGAACCTCGTCGGAATGGGTGTGCTACCTCTGACCTTCATGGAGGGCGAATCACACGAGTCGTTGGGTCTGGATGGAACGGAATCCTTCTCGATTCCTGTCACCGATCAAGTCGAGCCGATGCAAGACCTTACCGTGACTGCGAATCATCCTGATGGTTCAAGCAAGGAATTCACAGTTTCTGTCCGACTTGATACACCTGTTGAAGTCGAATATTACCGAAACGGAGGCATTCTCCACACCGTTCTACGACAACTTGCGTCGGTTTCAGAATCGACATCTTGAAATGGAAGCAAATGGAGTTGAGGTCATGGCATCGAGCGATGTGAGGTTCATTTTTCGCTCTGATGAGACGGACGTGAACGTGACCATCGAAGGAAAGAGGGAATGGGTCGAGCGAATCGTCGATGAACTTGGGCTTTCTGATGTTGGATCATTCATCCCATTGGGACAAAACCCTCTGGCGCAAAACCAACCCGATGCTCAAGATGACGGTGATGATGTGCTTTCACCACCATTGGACATGGGTCCAGAACCAGACCCGAGCCGGATTCCTGTTGTAAGGAGGCCGATTGGCGAATTGAATGTCGAGGTCGAAATTGAGAAGATTGGGTTGGAACCTCCAAGTCGAAACGATGTCTTTGAACTGATGGATGCCTTCTCTGAACTCGATGAACCTCGCCCGATTCAAGGCCAGATGAGTGTCGATCCGATGGCTGAGGCATGGTTGAGGGAACTCATGCGCCTCATCGTCCGAGAAGGCGCACGAACAGCCTTAGCAACCGAGACCATCGAAGAGGTTGCAAGTGCAAAACTTGGAGGCCGTACAGGGGTTGAACTCAGCGTTTGGCTGGAATCTCTGTTTGCAGCAGGAAAACTCGTCAAAATTCATGGCGGGGATGCAACCGGTTGGGGTCCATCTCCTCGGTGGCTCGGATAAGATAGAATTGGGGCGCAAGAACGCACATTTGCTTTGCAATAAGCGAAGCGTAGCATCAAAGGGGTTATAGTGGAAGTATCGCTGGCTAAGATGAGTGATATTGATGCAAACAAAGACAAACCAAATCGGGGAAAAACTTCGAAGCGTATTTCTTGTACTCATAATGGTCCTATCGACGACTGCTGCATTTGCAACAACTGCGAGTGCTTCTGCTGCACGAAACTACACAACCAACCGTGATCCTATCGACATCGGTATTGCCGATTTCAACTGCGATGGACATAACGATATGGCGATTGCTACCGATGGTACCCACACAATCACCATCTTGCTTAACGATGGAAATGGCGATTTCACAGAGCGCTACGATGTTTGGGTTTCCAAGAACACATCTCGAAACGCTGAATGGGATGAATTCTCGAACGTTCAGTTCCTCGAGGTTGGGGAGTTCAACGGTGACAGCGCACCAGACATCGCTATTTTCCAGCGAAACAATCCGTTCAAGACCGACGATAACGGTGCACCAGCCGGTGAACCAGGAAACTTAACGATCCTTGAAAACGACGGATGCAACTCCGATTCATTCACCATTGGCCAGCGATTCACGCACTTCTGGGCATGGGATCTTGCCGTTGGCGATATCAACCAAGACGGCAACGATGACGTCGTCATCCTCGATCTCCTCAACGACATTTCAAACCAGCGAACTGTCACCTACCTTGGCCCGATTGGTTCAAGCACAACACCGATGATTACAGCCCTTGGCGCATCCAGCGCCAATGCCTACCGCAGTCTCGAAGTTGGTGATTGGGGAGAAGGTCAACAAAGTCTCGGCACAGGTCAATGTTACGACGAAGACATTTGGCTCCTGCGTAGCGAAGGTGTTGATTACAGTACGGGGCAAACCACCAACCCTGGAAACGACGACAACGTCACCATCATCGAATTTAACTGTCAAACAAATCTTTTCCCTGCAACCTACACGTTCTCGACATCGCCTCAAGCAGGTTCGCATGTCGTGAACATGGCGAACACGTTCGGTGAATTTGACATCGGCGACATGGACAGTGATGGAACCGTTGACACCATTGCCATGACACAAGGCAATCTCGAAAACATCACCTACACCACATCAACTACTGTAGGAACATGGGCGACACCATCGCTTGCATACTTCGGCCCTTACATCTCCTACGATGTTACCGTGGCTGACATCAACGGTGACGGTGAGCCTGACTTCGTCAATCCAACCGTTGCATATCAACAAAACACCTCGGACTCCGCTGGTGGTTCGACTTCATCCTTCTGGTTGAACTTCCCAACCACGGTTCAAGTTACACTTTCCGATGGATCTGGTGGTCACGTTACGCCACTCTCCTATGAGGCTGGCCGTCGACCAAACATCGCTGTTGTTGGTCAACTTGCAGGTGCTTCAACCTCTGCTCCAGACATCGTTGTCGGGCACACATCCTACGATTTCGGAAGTTGGATCGATAACCTCGGATGGGAAGGGCAGTATGATTACGTCACTGTTGTTGAAATGGACAACAAGGATATCGGTGTTACAGGCATTGAAATCTCACCTGTTGACCGCTTCTTCGGTGCTGTTGGAGAGGGAACTCGTAACATCAACGTCACCGTCACCAACACCGGTATGGACACACTCACACAATCAGCAACGCTCGATGTCGTGCTGCAAGTTGTTGATGAGCTCAACTCGTCGAACGCTACGGTCTTCAGCCACGACTTCGATACGCCTGCGGACGCAACAGGCTGTAACGGCGGTTGTACGTGGTCCTTCGATGAATACATCGACCAATCATCCCATTGGATTCTTGAAACCAATCACTCCGTTGGAGCAACAGATGGAAACAACGGTCCAAACGTTTCTGCCAACTATCAAAACCCAACCGACTTTATGTGGGCTGGTGAATACAAGACCAACAGCAGTGGTGACGAATGGTCTGGATATGGCCGTAACTGGGACGATGCCCTCACGCTCACAGACGTCGATTTGACAGGCTCTGACCGTGCGTTCCTCAGTGTTGAGTTGTTCCGCCACCTCGGTTTTGGTGCACTCGGTTCAGGGGTCGATACAAACGGCGATGGTGTACCTGACCAATTCCTTGTTGGCGATGTCTGGGACGATATCGCAATGATTGAAGTCGGCTCTTCAGAGACAGGTTGGTCCACGATTGCCTGTCCAACATCTGCGCAGGTTTCGGGTGCATGTTTGTCCGGTATCTCCATGTGGGGCGGTTATGATAATGATCGACTCCGTACGCTGAATTCGGGTGGTTCTGCAGAAAATCTCCTCTACTATGGAATTGCAGCAGCTGGAACATATTATGGATGGGACAACTTCACCGAAGAAGGCGTTGGCGAGTTCGATCTCTCGCCTTGGGCGGGAGAGGTCGTCGACATTCGATTCCGACTCCGCACAGGATTTGAGGGTTCAATTTCTGATGACAATGAGTCGCTATGGTCTGGTCGTGACGGATATGCAATCGACAACGTCACCATTTACAAGCAGAACACAGCGTATTTCCCGAACCCGCAAACCCTCCAGAGCAACCTCAACCTCGTCAATCTTGGACCTGGTGAAGAAGAGACTGCCTCCATTTCTGCAAGTCTGCTGAATGATACAATCTATCGAATTTCAGCAACATTGAGCAACCACGCATGGGACGAGCAATCGGTCAATGACGAAATCATTGGATACATCCAACCTTTCAATCTCTATGATCCGACGGTTGAAGGCATTGATTACTTCAACCCTGGTGGTCTCTACGCAGAAGGAATTTTCGATATTGATGTCATCACCAACAACTACGGTAATACCATGGTCGATTTCGACATTGAGGCAACAGTCTTCTCTGCAACACCGTCCGATGTTCTTTGCAGTGCACCTGCTGTTATCTGTAAGGAATCCTTCGAAGGTGGTGCCAATGGCTACGTTTACAGTGACGATGGTAACCCACAAGGTGCTATCTACAACGAAGCGACCTGTAACGATCTCATCTTCAACAACAACGCCTATTGGTTCGGTCACCCATGTGACACGGCAACACAAGGATATGGCGACCTATGGGAGAACGAAACACTCACCATCCCTGGTGTTGATTTGACAAGCATGTCCGGTGATTTCGTTTCACTGAACTTTGAGTATTATGCAGATACTTTCTACGGTATTGATGTTGATGGAACTTCGATTGTTGATGTCAACGACTATGCCTCCATCAATGTTGATTACACAAAGGGTAGCGACACATACACAGCTGTTCTCCTTGGGCAATGGAATGACTACGACGAAGATGGAACATGTCGAAACGATGACAACAACGATGGTTTCACAAACGCAAGCGAATCGATCAATCAAGCAGAAATCTCCTTCATTGGCGATTCTGCAAGTACAGATGGATCAGGAGGCAACTACAACGTTTTCTTCAACACAGATGACCTTGTACTCAGTCGAAGCATCGATTTGACACACCTTTACGTTCTCAACAACACGGCTGCTGACAGTGTGCAATGGGCTCGAGAATGTATCTCTCTTGCTGGTTCGACTGTTGACATCAACTTTGAGTTCCAGAGCGACGATGATGGTCGAAACGGAATCAATGATGGTTTCAAGGGTGTTGCATTCAACAACATTACACTGCAAGAGTTCACCTTCTACGAGGACGCATCCTACACGGTTTCCCGCACCAACGTCGATGCTGAAGATGTTGCAACAACCACCGTCGCAAGCCACGAGTTCTTCTCAGGTGTTTACATGATTCGTGCGGAAACAATCTTTGACAACACCACCGCAGGTAAGCCATGGTTCAACGATAACGAGATCAGCAACTCGAACAATATCGAGCAAGTCATCTTCAACGTTGAGTCCGTTGACATCACACTCGGTAAGCCAAGCACACTTGCTTGTTTGGATGATGGTGTCTACGAATGTATTCTCCCAATCGATGGAAGTCTCACACACAATTGGGACCTTAAGGCAACGAACGGTGTTCTTGCTGGCGATTACATGTTCTACATGACGGTCTTTGACGAAACCGATAATGTACAAGTCAATCAAGCATCATCCGCTCCTACAACAACAACCCTTGCTTCAAACGAGCGAATCGATTTGACTTTCCCCGCTTACAATGGCTGGATGGATGGGCACACCTACAACATCAGTTTCCACGCTGAACTTGCTAATGGAAACCCAAGCGGAAACGTTCGGTACTTCCATGCAACATTCGCTGACGAAATCGATGTTGCAATCCTCAGTGATTCAACTGCAAGAACGTCGACCATTAAGGAAGACCTTCAGTTGCTCGGTATGTCCTATACACAATTCTCAATCAATGATTGGACCACGTATCTTGACACTGGATGGATGACGCACTACGACAAGATTCTCTTGCCATGGCAAGAAGAGATTGCTGCAAAGGATGTTGAGAGTGGTGGTCGAGGTTACTACCAGAAGCTTGGTTCCACTGCAAACCGACAAACACTCGAGTCGTTCATGTCCGCTGGTGGTACTGTGCAAGCGCATCTTGGGCCACAAGGTAGCCAAATCTACGGATTGGATGTTGGATTGAATGGACGCTTGCCGTTCGGCATGGATGTTCAAAGTCGAGACACACCAGGTACGAAGATTCTCTACACCGATCTTGACATCGCGGACCCATTCCATCCAATCATGGATGATGTCTCGACCACAGCCTTCCAAGGCTTCGAGGGTGATGGAACAGTAGCAACTGCAGTTCTCAACACGAATTCTGTGAGCACGCAAAACGTTCCTGGTGTCTGTAATGGATACATGGAGGATGGCGGATACTTCCAGAGTCTGTTGCGAACAAGTGCAAACAGCAAGGATGTCATCATGGGCACGTGCAGTTATTACCAAGGTGGAATGATTGTCTCCACAATCGACGTAGCAACCTACTCCTCCCGTGCGGACAGTACAACCTTCCCGTTGCTTGGAAACATGCTAAGTTACAATGTAACACCATATCCTGAAGGATTCGGTGCGATGGGACAAGATCTCACACTGAAAATTGATGATACTGAACTCGATATCGATCCATCGACAGGCGCATATGCTGTACATCACATGAAGAGTGATGCAACAGTCAACTTTGCTTACACCACTGGAACCACTGCTCCATTGACAGCGGATTGGCTCCTCGCTGGTCCGACCGATTGGATGGGTCAATCCATGGCTGCTGGCACAGACCACGTACGAGATCCATCTCCAACCGCAACCTTCTGTAAGACCGACCTTTCCTCTGCGACAGGTTGTCTTCAAGGTGCACAATGGACAGTAACGCTCCTTCTCCACGATGATGCTGGACACGCTCGAATCATCTCCGTTGTTGTTGAAACCAACGACGTTCTTGCTGATGCAGAACCTCCAGAAGCGAACATGAGCATCGACATGCGAGACGAGTATGTCGATAACATCGAGTACATCGGAACAAAGACCGTTTCTGAAACCGAATGGGATGTCAACCGGATTATCCTGACAGAGGCTGGAGAACTTGTTCTCCACTTCGATGCAAGTGATTCGTTTGACGCTGACGCCATCGACGGAAGCAATGGAATTGTAACCTACGAGTGGAAGGTCTTCTTCGATGCACCGTACGGTGATACCTCATTCAACTTGGAAGGTCACACCTTCGAAGAATCTGCTGCGAGCAACGGTCTGTTCTCGTACAAGTTCCAGAACGTTACAGTGGACGATTCAGGTACAGCTGAATCCCAGATCCGAATGGAACTCCGCGTCTATGATGCATCGGGTAAGTTCTCAGACAAGTTCCGTATGTACTTCGTCGTCGTTCCTGAAGGCTATGGTGACGAAATACCCGAAGTTCAATACGACAACTTCGAAAACTCATCAGTCGCTGTTAGCGTAGCGGAATACGTCATCACAGGAACAATTCTATCCGGTTCTGAAAAGGGCGATGTTTACGTTGAAGCAGCCTTTGAGCGAGAAGATTTCTCCAAGTCTGCGATTCAAAAGTACAACCTCATCAACGACAAGCAATTCGCTCGAGCTGAGAAACTCTCAGACTTGGACACCTTTGAGCTGACGCTTTACATCGATGACAGATACAGCAACGAGAGCGAAGTTGTTGAAATCTGGGTTCGTGTATTCGAAGGTGATGATGAGCGCTGGTCCGAAGAGTTGACCAAGATGGTTGCCGTCAAACTCAACATCTGCCGTGGCATCCAGGCAAATGCGAGTGCACTCACTGCGGATGGGTTCTCATTCGTTTGGAATGCTACCTCGATGGAGTGTGAATGGGATGGAACGTGGACCTACGACCCAGAGACAGGATCTTGGACAGAACCAACGACAGACAACAAGGCTGTTGACGATGAAGAAGATGACAGCATGACGCTCATCATCGCAATCATTGCTTCCGTTCTTGTTCTCTTGTTGCTGACCGTTGTCTTCCTGCGTGGTGGCAGCGGTGATAAGGTTGACAATTTGAGTGCTGCAGCTGCAGGATATGGTCAAGAAATGGACATGACCGAGCAGTATGTACAACAATTGATCGCACAAGGCTATCCTGAAGAGACGGCGAGGGCTTATGCGGCTCAATACGTCGGACAGGCTGCTGCTGCAGAACCTGCCGCCGCTGCACCTGCTGCAGCAAGCAATGACTTGTACACGCAATACTACAACCAGTATTACCAGCAGTTTGTCGCCCAAGGTTACGATGAGGCAACCGCTGCGCAATACGCTCAACAGTATGCTGCACAGGCTCAACAACAGCAACAATAACCAATTGTGGACCTCATGGTCCTGAAGATGGGTTGAAAAACCCCAAGGGCTGGCCTTGAGCATGGAAGGTTTGGATACCGGTGACGGCTACGCCGTTCGAGATATAGGACTCGCAGAAGAAGGATCACTCAGAGTTGACTGGGCACGTTCAAGAATGCCTGTGCTTGCAGCACTTCGAGAGGAAGCCGAGCGCACGAAACCACTTGCAGGAATGCGTGTCGCTGGTTGCTTGCACGTAACCAAAGAAACAGCTGTCTTGGTTGAGACGATTGCAGCTGCAGGTGCTGAACTCTCTTGGTCAGGGTGCAATCCATTGTCCACACAGGACGATGTTGCTGCTTGGCTTGCACGGGAGGGTTATTCCGTCTATGCATGGCATGGCCAGAGTGTTGACGACTTCTATTGGTGCATCGATAAAACGCTTGAATTCAATCCAACTCTCACCCTCGATGATGGAGCGGATCTCATCGTTCGTGTGCATGGGGAGCGCTCAGAGTATGCAGCAGGTGTACTCGGAGGAACGGAAGAAACCACGACAGGTGTCCATCGCTTGCGAGCGATGGCGGCTGCTGGCGATCTCAAGTATCCAGTCATTGCAGTCAATGATGCTGTAACAAAGTGGGATTTTGATAACGTCTATGGAACAGGTCAATCAACGCTTGATGGAATTCTTCGAGCAACTTCGGTCCTTATCGCTGGGAAAACCATGGTCGTTGCCGGATATGGTCACTGTGGAAAGGGTGTTGCAATGCGAGCCAGAGGACTTGGTGCGAATGTCATCGTCACCGAAGTTGACCCCCTTGCAGCCCTACGAGCCGTCATGGATGGCTACCAGGTCATGACAATGGATGAGGCTGCACCATTAGGCGATCTTTTCTGTACGGCAACTGGAATGAAAGACATCATCGTTGAGCGACACTTTGCAGTCATGAAGGATGGTGCAATCGTTTCCAACACAGGTCATTATGACTGCGAAATCGATGTTGAAGCATTGGAAACAATCTCAACATCTGTACGAACCATTCGCAAGGACAATGAAGAATTTACCCTCAAAAATGGAAACAAGATTCACCTTCTCGCTCGAGGTCGCCTCGTCAACCTCGCTGCTGCAGAAGGCCATCCTTCCGAAGTGATGGACATGTCTTTTGCCAACCAATTCCTATCTCTTTGTCGCCTTGCTGCAGAAGCGAAGGACATGGATAACTCGGTGTACGATATTACGCTTGAACAAGACCAGAATCTTGCTACGACCAAACTTGAAACGATTGGTGTATCGATTGACGTTCTCAGTGCTGATCAAATCGATTACAAGGACGATTATACGGTCGGAACATGATTCTGTTACTCTTCTTCGAATGAAGTGAGTTCTTCATCCTGGGCATCCTCATCCCAGAACACTTCAAGTTCTGATTGGTGGGATGAAAAGTCAGGAAGTTTAGGTTTCCAATCGCCTTTGAATGTCTCTTGTGCATCAACAATCTTCAGCATTCGTTCTTGGAAGGCAGGCGGTCGTCGGCTAAGAATAAACATAAACAGCGTTGAAAGACGAATTTCCTCTGGGATGACAACATATCCGGTCGACGTTTCGAAGTCCATTGCCCGTAAGAGATTGAATGCTGGACGATTAAGTCGCTGGAACCATCGTCGCGAAATCCGCATTCCGAGGATCACTGTTACAAGAATAATGAGCGATGTTATACAGAATCCTCCAAATCCAGAACCAAGGATTTGCGGAGCCATAATGACTTCCAACATGAGAATTGGTGTCGTAATCAGGAGGAAAATCTTGGATTCACTAATCGGTGGTTTCTTCATCCTCAGTTTGATTGCTTCCCAACCGTCGTGATGTTTCTCCCATGGTTTGAAATGCTCTGATGAAGGTTGCTCGCTCGCCAATTGACACATTTGATGCAAACGAGCAACACGCGCATATTGTGTTGTAGCGAGATCCATATTCTCATCAAAAATCGATTGAAGACGCTCACTTGCCTCCCCATAGAGCCCCATATCGGCAAGAATTGCCGCTTGCTCAACGATGGGTGTGACTTCGTTTGGAGCATGATGTCGTGCATCTTGCCACCATTGAAGCGCATCCATGTACAACCCAAGTTCATCGGAAAGCAATCGTCCTCCACGGACCCACATGGCCAGGTCATCAGGCTGGAGTGCGACCACCTTTTTTGCCGCAGAAAGTGAGGATGCTGCTTGTTTCAGCGTCGGTTGCTTCCTCAATCCAGGAAGACTCGCATCGGAGATCACTCTCCAGGCATCAGCATGTTCTGGATCCAATTTGACTGCTTTTCGAGCGTGTTGAAGTGCCTCTTCTCGCTCATCAGCTTCCAGTGCTTCTAAAGCATCAAGATAGTGTGCCTCTGCGGTCATGTGTTCACCTCAATCATCTCGATCCTTGCCTTGATAGCGACGTGGACGAATTGGCTGCGGTCCTCGATTGTGTGCATGACCTGGACGCTTTCCTCTTGCTTTTCGATAGCGCTCATTTGGACGATCATTCTCCCGATTTGGACGACTTCGTCCTGAATCGCGTCGTTCGTCACGCCCTCCTCGGCTTCCGCCACGACGCTCAGAATCACGCCCTCCTCGATTTCCTCCGAAGTTTCGTCCACCGTCCCGGCTTCCACCACGGCGGTCAGAATCACGCCCTCCTCGATTTCCTCCGAAGTTTCGTCCACCGTCCCGGCTTCCACCACG
>PBET01000015.1 GCA_002719815.1 Methanobacteriota archaeon
CAAGTCTTTGCCATTGCACTTGGTCTCCTTTCACCATCAATTCATGCAGCCCGTCTCCACTTTGTGGAATGGATGGGCAAGTTTTACGACGGCTCCGGCAGGGTCTTTTCCCCGCTTGGTGGCCAACCCCTCCACGTGGAGGGGAAAGCATAGTCCACTGGACATAAAATGGAGGTAGAAAATATGAACAAGAATACCCTAAAGACAAGCCTACGAATGATGATCGTACTCGGCGCACTCGTCCTGATTGCTCAGGGCGCTGCAGCTGCTGAAGACGATGCAGCAACAACCGCCGATGACAACTGGGGCACTCCTATGGGAGCTGGCCTAGCATTGGGACTCGCAGCCATTGGCGCTGGTTTCTCCCAAGCAGCCATCGGTAGCGCTGCTGTCGGTATGATTGCAGAAGACGGATCCAAATTCGGTCCTGCACTCATCTTCACGGCTCTTCCTGAGTCGATTGTTATTCTCGGTGCATTGCCACTCTTCCTCTGAAGATTGGCTCCGAAACAGACCCGTTCTGTTGTACCTAAGGAGATGATACTATGACACTTGAAACACTTGCAAAAGACATTGCTGCGTCCGCTGAAGCACAGGCGAAAGCAATGCTCACAGAAGCGAAAGCGGAAGCAAAGACAATTGTTGGAGAAGCTGAAACAAAGGCTGCGTCCATTCGTGACGAGGCCCAAGCCCGTGCTGATCGTGAAGCAGACCAAATCTCCCAAGAGATGGTCGCTAGCGCTCGACAAGGGAACCAGAAAGAATTGCTGATTGCACGACGTGGTGTCCTCGATGCTACATACGATGCAGCCAAGTCGCAACTCGCTGACCCAGGCATGAAAGGGCGGGCAACGCTCCTTAAGTCTCTGCTCAAGCGAGCGAACGATGTTTCTGGGAAAGATTTCGTTCTCCGACCTGTCTCTGTCGACGCTGCTGCGTTGAAGAAAGAAGCAGGCTCTCGCTCCATCGGTGATGAAATCGATGGACTCGGAGGGTTCATGATGGAAGCTGCTGATGGATCGGTATCGTTTGATTTCCGATTTGAATCACTTCTGGACCGAACTTGGGTCGAAGAGCGTGCAGCAATCAATGAAACACTGTTTGGATGAGGGATGAGAATGTTGTCGGGGAACGTACCATATGTCGCATCACGAGCCAAGGCTCGTCGACAAGCACTGATGGATAAGGCTCGACTACGTCAACTCATCAATCAATCACCCGATCAATTGATCAATACCGTTGCCGATAGCGGATATCAAAACGAGGTCAACCTCTATGCATCCCGCTATTCCGGTGGCGATTTGATTGAGGCTGCCCTTACGCACAATCTTGAGAACGAACTCGAGAACATGCTGTCGCATTGCCGTGGTAAGGTTCGGAAGATCGTCGAGATTTACTCAAGTCGCTATGAATACCAGAACGCTAAGGCCGTGCTACGTGCTGTTTCGAATGGAATCGAAGCCGAGAAACTCGGTAAAGACATTCTCCCTGACTTGAACGAAATCAACACGCCATGGATTAAAATCCTCGAAAGTGCAGATGATCTTCGTTCAGCAGCACAGCAAATGCGCCGCAAGCCGTTTGGACCTGCGTTGTTGAACCTACCAGATGATGCACGACTATCGCATTACGAAGACGCACTCGATCGTCATTACTTCTCATCATCATTGAAGGCGCTTTCACACAGCAGCAACGATGCACGATATCTCAGAAACATCCTAGCGACTGAAATTGACCATCGCAACATCTTGAACGTCCTTGAAGCCGCCGCCTTTGGAATCGAAGGCAACGCTTTGCTCGAAGAACTACTTCCTGGTGGCAAACTGATGCCACGTCGAGCGCTCGCTTCTGTCGCCAACGGTGGACGAAGCGCCATGATGGACGTTTTGAGAACGAATGCGAAATTCGATATTGCTGGATTTGAACAAGCCTTGCAGCAAGCCAACGAAGAGCGTTCATTGGATGCTGTTGTCACTTGGCTACATGCACGAGAATACGCTCAGATGCAGAAGATGAGTTATCTGTATCCTGTATCTGCACTACCGATTGTTCACTTCATTGCTATGAAGGTCAAAGAAGTCACAGACCTACGAATGATTGTTCGAGGTCGACTCGCAGGTTTGCCGCCTGAAATCCTAGAGGCTCACATTCTATGAGGTGAAAACATGGAAATTGCAGTCGTAGGAACACCTGAATTTACACTCGGCTTCCAGCTTGCTGGAATCTCGAATCTTTACAATCCAGAAGGCGAAGAGGAACGCATCAAAGTGTTCCGTGACCTTCTCAACTCAAAGGATGTTGGAATTGTTGTTGTTGACTCCGCAGTTCTTGCATCCTTGCCAGATCGATTGCGCTCGCAATTGTCTGGTTCCGTCTCGCCGACGGTTCTTGGAATCGGTACGGACGAAGACAACACGCTCCGAGAAACCATTCGACGAGCCATCGGAGTCGACCTATGGAAATGATGTTCCAAAATGGAGGAAAAGAACATGAGCAAAGAAGGAGTAATTTACCGAATTTCGGGACCTGTGGTCACCGCAACGGGAATGAGCGCAGGAATGTATGACGTTGTCCGTGTGGGCAATGAAGGATTGATGGGAGAAGTCATCGAATTACACGGTGAGAAAGCTGTCATCCAAGTCTACGAAGATACGTCAGGTATTCGACCTGGTGAACCAGTCATCAACACGGGTGAAACCCTCTCGGTTTCACTTGGACCTGGTTTGCTGACCCAGATTTATGACGGTATCCAGCGACCGCTTCCAACCTTGGAAGAAGTCATGGGTGTGTTCATTACACGTGGTGTCGATGCTGATGCGTTTGACCTCGAGAAGAAGTGGACCTTTGAAGCCGTTATCGAAAAGGGCGCTGCTGTGGAAGGCGGACAAGTCATCGGTCACGTACAAGAGACCGAAACCATCGTCCACAAGATCATGGTTCCTCCAACCATGAACGGTGTTATCAAAGACATCAAGTCCGGTGACTTCAACGTGACAGAAACCGTTTGTACGCTCGAAGATGGATCCGAAATCCAAATGATGCAAAAGTGGCCTGTCCGAACACCTCGTCCTTACCGACAGAAGTACGCACCAGATACACCATTGATCACCGGTATGCGTATCCTCGACTTCCTCTTCCCACTCGCTAAGGGCGGTGCAGCAGGTATTCCTGGTCCATTCGGTTCAGGAAAGACGGTTACACAACAATCGCTTGCAAAGTATTCCGACGCTCAAATCGTTGTCTACATCGGTTGTGGAGAACGTGGAAACGAGATGACAGAAGTATTGGACGAGTTCCCTCACTTGATTGACCCGAACACCGGTAAGCCTCTGATGAACCGAACGGTCATGATCGCCAACACATCCAACATGCCTGTAGCAGCTCGTGAAGCATCTGTCTACACTGGAATTACCATTGCTGAGTACTTCCGTGACATGGGCTACGACGTTGCGCTGATGGCGGATTCAACCTCTCGATGGGCTGAAGCAATGCGTGAGATTTCCTCTCGGCTCGAAGAGATGCCTGGTGAAGAAGGATATCCTGCTTACCTCTCATCCCGAATTGCTGAGTTCTACGAACGTGCAGGTCGTGTTGAAACCAAGAATGGTGACGATGGATCGGTTACCGTTATCGGTGCTGTAAGTCCACCTGGTGGTGACATTTCCGAACCTGTTTCGCAAGGTACACTGCGAATTGTCAAGGCTTTCTGGGGATTGGACGCAGGTCTTGCACGGCAACGTCACTTCCCGGCAATCAACTGGCTCAACTCGTATTCCCTGTACCCTCAGAGTCTGAACCAATGGTTCCGTGACAACATTGCACAAGACTTCCCTGAAATCCGAACACAAATCAGCGGTTTGTTGCAGATTGAAGCCGAGTTGCAAGAGATTGTCCAACTTGTTGGTTCTGATGCACTACCGGTCGACCAACAACTTACACTGGAAGTCGCTCGTATGATTCGTGAATTCTTCTTGCAACAAAATGGATTCCACGATGTTGACGCATACTGTGACATCCACTTGCAATACTCCATGTCCAAGGCCATTCTCAGTTTCCAAGAAGCTGCAAAGAATGCTATGGCTGCTGGTGCACAACTCAACGATGTTGTCAACGTTCCAGCACGAACCGCACTCATGCGTGGCCGATTCGAAAAGGGATACATCGATACAATCGACGATATGGTCAAGGCCATGGTCGATGAAATCGCTGACACTGTGGAGGACAACTAGGACGTGATATCATGACAGGAAAAGAATACCGAACCATTACTGACGTCAAGGGACCACTCGTTTTCTTGAACAAGACCGAACCAGTTGCTTTTGGTGAAATCGTTACCATCCGTCTTGCAGATGGTTCCATCAAGAACGGCCAAGTTCTCGATACTTCAGACGATCTCGTTATTGTCCAAGTTTTCGAAGGAACTGCAAAGATTGACCGAACTGCTGGTGTAACCTTCATGGGCGATGTTTTCAAGCTCCCAGTTAGCAAGGACCTTGTCGGTCGAATTCTCGATGGTGCAGGGCGACCTCGTGACGGTGGACCTGACATCGTTGCTGAAGAAAACGCTGACATCATCGGTGCTGCAATCAACCCATACAGCCGACAGAGCCCACACGATTTCATTCAGACTGGAATTTCTGCAATCGACTGCTGTACAACACTCGTTCGTGGACAAAAGTTGCCAATTTTCTCGGCTTCTGGTCTTCCGCACAACGACATTGCACTGCAAATCGCTCGACAAGCAAAGTTGAAGGGAAGCGATGAGCAATTTATTGTCGTTTTCTGTGCAATGGGTATTACCGCTGAAGAATACAATTTCTTCCGTTCCGACTTGGAGCGAACCGGTGCGCTTGAGAACGCTGCATTGTTCGTCAATCTTGCAGACGACCCTGCAGTCGAGCGAATCATTACGCCTCGTCTTGCTTTGACAGCTGCTGAATACCTCGCATTTGAGCACGACTACCACGTTCTCGTTATCTATACGGACATGACCAACTACTGTGACGCACTTCGACAAATCGGTGCAGCACGTGAAGAAGTTCCTGGACGACGTGGTTACCCTGGTTACATGTACACGGACCTTGCTATGCTCTACGAGCGTGCTGGAATTGTCAAGGGCAAGAAGGGATCGATTACTCAGTTCCCAATTCTGACCATGCCTGGTGACGATATTACCCACCCAATTCCTGACTTGTCTGGATACATTACCGAAGGACAGATTGTTATCTCTCGTGAACTTCACCAACAAGGTATCTATCCGCCGATCAACGTTCTTCCATCACTTTCGCGATTGATGGGTTCCTGTATCGGTGCTGAAACAACCCGTGAAGATCACAAGTCTGTTTCCGACCAAATGTATGCTGCATATGCTCAAGGTCGTGAACTTCGTGGACTTGTTGCCATCGTCGGTGAAGATGCATTGAACGAGCGTGACAAGCAACTGCTTGACTTCTCAGGTGTCTTCGAAGACCGTTTCCTACGTCAGTCTCGTGATGAGGACCGTTCCATCGATGAAACACTCGACCTCTGCTGGGAATTGATGTCATCCATTGACACCAAGTATCTCGTCCGTCTTGACCAAAAGTGGATTGAGAAGTACCATCCTGACAACAAGGCTTGAATTTTGAGGTGAAACCATGGCGCTTGACATCAAACCTACCCGAAGCGAGTTGATCAAACTCAAGGGTCGCATCAAGCAAACCAAGAACGGTTACAAACTCCTCAAGATGAAGCGTGATGGTCTCTTCCATGAGTTCCGACAACTGCTCGCTGAAATGATTGAAGCAAAGCGAGAGATTACTGATGCGTTCCGTCTTGCAAAGCAACGAATCGATCTTGCAAACGCCATCGAAGGTGGACTTGCAGTCCGAGCAGCGGCGATCGCCAACAGTGCACATCCTGAAGTTGAAGTCGAGCGACGAAACATCATGGGTGTTGTTGTTCCAAGCGTAAGTGGAACCAATCTCAAATCGACCTTTGCTGAACGGGGTGTCGGTTTCATCGGTTCATCCCCATACATCGATGAAGCGAGCGACAGTTTCAGTGAATTGATTGAGAAGATTGTCAAAGCAGCTGAAATGGAAGCAACACTGAAGCGACTTCTTGAAGAAATTGAAGCGACAAAGCGACGTGTTAACGCACTCGAGTTCAAAGTCATTCCAGAGTTGGAGGAGGCGAAGGTCTTCATTCAACTCCGTCTTGAGGAAATGGAACGTGAGGAAACGTTCCGTCTCAAGCGATTCAAGAACAAGTGAGACTCGTCTTCACCCTGAAAAAAGGGCATGATTGATGTGGGAGTAGTGGCCAGTTCTCATCAGGGGGCCCGATTTTCATGCGTGAAGAAGATGGAAATCAAGCAATACCTCTCTCCGTTCACAAGGATGCATGGAGCCAAAAAGACCTGCTTGAAGGTATTGTGGGGCGCTATCTAACCGTACGTTCGCACGTTGGAGGTTTGTGGCCAACATGGGAAGTTGACTCCGATGAACTGGATGAGAAGTTTGAGGCATTGAATCAATATCTTGAGCGCTTAGGATGGATGGCTCGACTCTACCGCGGCGAAGTAAACCAACTAACAGCACTCCCATTACCACATCGTCAATTCCCTGGCTCAAGAATTCACGTCTACATGTGGACAGCTTCGCTCATTACCCTCATTTTGTCCGCAGTTCGTTGGATGGATCAAGGGCGTCCTGAGGGTGGATGGTTTTCTGAATCGATCTATCTTGATGCACTCATCGGTTTTGCATTACCGATCCTTTCAACACTCGTCCTTGCATCATTCATTCAAACGAGAATTGCAGCAAACTATGGTATGCGAAGCGGACATATCTTGCCAATACCTGATCCATCGGTTCTACTTTGGCTGTTCTCAGGATTGTCGACTTCGTATTTCATTTGGCCATTTGGTATCTTCTTCATTCCAACCCTGCCAAGGATGGATGCAAGACCATGGCCCAATTCCAAATCGCTTGCTTGGACCTCAATATCCGTCCCGGTTGTAATGCTTCTTTCTGGATTCATATTCTGGGCGCTCGGTTTTGCCTTTACGGCGAGTTCCTACGATTTGACTGGTGAACCATATCGAGCAAATGCGCCATTCCTGATTGAATTTCTTGCAACAATTTCACCGCTTTCAATCGAACATCTGGATTGGAGTCATCCATTCTTTTTCGCTGCTGGATTCTTGACGCTTGTTGGTTGGTTGCTCATGCTACCAATCCCTACATTCCCCGGCGGTCGATTACTCGTTGCACGCATGGGCATTGAAGAAGCACGAAGTTCTGGAACACAAATTCTCATGTTCATGATTTTGATCAGTGCTGCCTACTTCCTTTTCAATGCATTCAATGGATTCACTATCTGGATTCCAGTTCTTTCAGTTCTCATACCACTCCTGCTCTTCATGGGCAGTGATGCCCGCATCCCTGTCATGCTCGATGGTGATTTGCCTCTTGATGAGGATACTCATCGTCGACTTGGAATTATTCTTTTCGTTGCTATTTTGTTTGCAATACCGCCTGAATTCCCCGTAGAACCGATCGAGCGTTGGGATGCTGCTGCAAGCTACTCGCTCGATGTTGATGAATTCGCAGAACTCTCCGAAGATTGGAAAGCAACGCTTGTCGTCGAACTGACAAACCCATCCATGCAGGATCGAGCCTATACCATGACTGCGACGATACTTGGTACGTCATTATGGAACATGGACACATCTTGCGAGAACACCGTCTGTGAAGGAATTCTGCAACCCGGGGAAAGCAAATCAATCGATGTAATTGTGACCCATGAGAATACAACACATCAGCCAACATTTGCTAAATACCATCTCGAGATTAATTATGATGATGCCCATACACATGCCGAAACCGGCACGATTCATCCGCTTCTCGATGCATCTGTAGGTGCTGAATGGTATCACGTTCGAAACACAGAAACAGTACTCTCTTGCCTCGATGTTTATGTTCAAGAAGGGACAACTGCAGAACTTTCCTTCCCTGATGTAGGTGATGAATGGCTTCCCTATCTTTGGCTTGATGGTCAAGCAGGTTTGACACAATCCCTTACTTCAGAAGATACGATTGTCTGTTTGGAGGGGGTTGATCAGGCCCTTCCTGTGAATGCTCAATCGATGATTCAGAATGTACAATTAGGCAATGCAACATTTGCTGTTGGTTTTGATACAGCATGGCCTCATGTCGTCTCAGCTTCTGAAGAAGGTTGGCTCATTGATGAAACCCATCCATGGGGTCTTCCCTTTGCAAATGGTGGAACTCTGTATCAAGAGAACGCTTCATCCTGCACCGGAAATGAATTCCCGCAAACGCCGCGTCGTTCAAACGCTTCAAATTGGACATGGGACATGACCATCTGGCCCAATCAAGCACTACCTTCCATCGAAGAAGGTGAGCGACTGTATCTCAAACTGGCACCAGATACCTATGTTCATTGCAATCAGGAAGAACGCAAATCAACATCATTCGTTGTCGAAGAAGGCCCGAATTTAATCCTCCATGATGGAAACGAAGCCATACGGCTTTGGGATGCGCCAAGGACGACATCCTCGCAACAACTCGAACTTATGATTTTCAACAGTCATGAAGATGATGTTGTCTTACGTCATGACGTCCAGGGGGATGAAACTTGGAATCTTGATCTTCTCCCAGACGCCCTCGCATCGGGTTGGAATAATTTCACCATCGATGTCCCAACTTCCATGTTGAACACCTATCAGTTAACGCATCAGGATGGAGCAATTCTCATCACCTTTGGAGCCTACATGGAGGTCCAATCTTGAGAATTGGAATCGTTGGTGCTGGTTCAATCGGTTCACTTCTCGTAGGCTGTTTGTCGAAAACATCCGCAGAACTTCTTGTTTACGGACGAGGTCTCCATGCAGCCCATCTTACTGCATCAGGCCTTACACTCCATATTGATGGGAAGGATGTTGTCGTATGCAATCCAAACGACTGGGAAATGCTCCTTGAGGAGCAAGGTTTGCCCGAATCCGTACAATCGTCTTGCGATGCGATCATTATGACGGGCAAAGCATCTGCCTTTTCCGAACATCTTGAAGTTTCAAAACACCTTCTTCGTAACAACGGCCTCATTTGTACACTCTCCAATGGTTTGGGGCATGAAGAACGGTTGGTACAGGCCTTTGGAGCGCACCGTGTGCTTGCTGCAACAACAACTCATGGCGCCTACCGTCCTGAGCCTGGACAAGTAAAATGGGCAGGTATTGGTGAAATCAATATCGGCCCTTTCGTACATCCTCATACTGAAGATTCGGTCAAAACGTTTCTTCAATTCCTTGCTGATGCTTCGCTTGAACCGCGCTGGGAAGATGATGGAAGGGCATTGTTATGGAACAAAATGTTGCTTAACATCGCCATCAATCCAATCGCTGGATTGCTTGGAAAGGAAAACGGTGCGTTGTTGGAATTGACCATCTTCGAATCAGTGGCGAGTGTTCTGCTTGAAGGTGCTACGATTGCTCGAGCAGAAGGGGTCCGACTTGATGACGATGCAGTCCTCATCGATCGATTACGAAACGTTCTCGACAAGACAAGAACAAATTATTGTTCCATGTTGCAAGATATCAAAGCAGGACGTCCTACGGAAATCGAATCACTCAATACAGAAATTTGTCGTCGTGGTGAAATGTTCGGGATTCCTACACCCTTAAACGAATTGCTTTCAACGATCATTCAGAACCTTTGATGAGGTCCTTATTAAAATGCAGGCCTCTGTTTTCTTGACGACCATTTGCATCTTTTGCGACAAGAATTCCGACCAGAATCATGTTCCTTAATTCGACGATTTCTCTTGATGGAAGACTTGATTTCCAAATTGCATCAATCTCTTGCTCGAGCAGACGAAGACGTCGAATCGCCCGTTGCAATCTTGAAAAACGTCTCGATACGCCTACTTCAAAGCGCATGGTTTGATTCAAGGTCGCTCGGTCATGGGCAATTGGACCATGCTCTCGTAGTTCATCAAGACCATCGGATCGCCAGCTTGGAGGTGATGCACTGACTGCAGGAATTCCCTTTTCGATGAGATGGGAAGAACAACGATGAGCAAAAACAACTGCTTCAAGAAGACTGTTTGAAGCCAACCGATTTGCTCCATGCATGCCAGTACAAGCGACTTCGCCAATGGCATACAACCCTGGAATTGATTCTGTTGATTCCTTTTGTAGAGCCGACCCGACTTCGTCAACTTCAATCCCTCCTACGATGTAGTGTGCTGCTGGAGCGACAGGAAGTGGGTCAATTCCAAGTTGCAAACCATCTTTTTGTAACCGCTTGGAAATCATTGGAAATCGGTTGTCCAAGTGTGCTTTATCGAGATGTTCGGTGATAAGATAGACATGCGATTCACCGGATTCAGCACATCGTTGATCGATTGCTCGAGCCACAACGTCTCGTGTTGCCATCGACCCGAGCGCTGAAGCTTGGAGCGTAAAGGAAAACTGAGCAGGATCTGTTTCTGATGAAGCCTTCCACGACGTATAGCCTTCCCGATCGAGAAGAACTGCTCCTTCTCCCCGTAGTGCCTCTGTAATCAAAAATGGTCGTTCTCCTTGAACAACAAGCGCTGTAGGATGGAATTGAACAAATGCCATGTTCACAATGGAGGCACCCGTTCTATAGGCCATGGCAATACCATCGCCAGTCGAGACAGAAGGATTGGTTGTCTTCTCCCACAGTTGGCCAGCACCACCGGTTGCTAGAATGACGGCATCGCCTTGAATTGTTCGCACTTGATTCGTTTCTTGATCAAGTGCCCATACGCCACAAACGCCCTTCTCGGGAAACTTGTGTTGACGTTGAATCAAATCAATGGCAAGCGTATTTGGACGCATGGATATCCTTGGATGCTCTTGAGCTGCTGTTGTGAGCGCCCGTTCAATCTCCTTTCCAGTAGCGTCTTTAGCGTGTAGGATTCGTCTTGATGAATGACCGCCTTCTTGAGCAAGTTGGAACTCACCGGATTGATTTCGTTCAAACTCAACACCGATTGAAAGCAAATCCCGAATCCGC
The DNA here is from genome assembly GCA_002719815.1 of Methanobacteriota archaeon. Classification (GTDB taxonomy): domain Archaea; phylum Thermoplasmatota; class Poseidoniia; order Poseidoniales; family Poseidoniaceae; genus MGIIa-L2. The sequence goes on from PBET01000015.1 coordinate 11,049, forward strand.
TCTCCAGCCTCTTCGACCACCATTCGAACAACGTCTTCATCGCACAGGCCATCGCCCGCATCGAGCGTATCATCAATATGGCCATCGATGGCTTTGAGGTCTGTTTTGTCCAAAATGGCAGCAATTCCACCTTGTGCCCAATTTGTTGAGGAATCCTTTGGCCGTTGTTTGGTGATGATTTCGACTTCAAAATCTGCGTTGGCCAGCCTCAATGCTGCGAAGAGGCCAGCAATGCCTGTTCCTATGATGAGAACACGAGGCATGACCATGCCAGAGGTTGTTTGTTCTTGATGACATCGGTTCTATCAGCGACAGGGCTATTTGTAACCGATTCCAGCGGAGTTCATGTTGCGCAAGGTCGTTGGCTTGCTTGGCCTAGCAACGATCGTCTTTGTCATTGCAAACGTCCATTTTGGAATGGTAGCGGACAACGTTGTGGAAGGAGCAGGTACGGCAAGGTTGGACGTCTTACGTCTCGCAGATCCGGGATGCACGATTCCTGAGATGGAGAAAGAAATTCAGGAAACAGGCACTGCATTTTGCCTTGGTGAAAAAGGGACCTGGGGTGCAGCCGATATCTTCCTCCTGTTTTGGGGTATCCTCATCGTCACTGCAGGTCGGTTTCGAATGCCCTCGGATCCACGCCTTGCAAAGCGAATCCGTCGCATTATGTTCGTATCAGGAGCAGTGTTGTTCGCTTTAGCTCTCCTCGATCGTTTTGAACTTCTCCCGACTTCTGCAAACTCGAGTAGTATCTCTGACATCATACCGTTCCCTCTGGATGCATGGATGGTGCAGATTCTCTTCGCAATCGTTGGTGCGATGCTGATGCGAGGTCCGAAATATGAACTCTCTGAATTCGAACAAAACTATCAACGCTTGGAAAATGAGCGAGAAAAAGAGCGACGTGTGCAGCAGGTCTTCAATGAAAAAGCACGTTCGATGTCCGCATCACGTGAAGGTCTTGCACGTCGTAGCCGATTGCTCGACCGAGATGCCCATTTGGTTCCATTCCGTACACGTAATTCTCCAAAAGTTCGAGCAACCTGTCCATTCTGTAAAGGAGCCGGCTGTAAAGAATGCCGATGGACGGGTGTTGTTTGAACAAAACGGCACAATTTCTCAACCTCAAAAACGAGTTGCTCCGACGCATAATCAACCGATTGTTTAAATGTCCTCGATGTCCGGTGTTTGACCTAAGGTCAATTTCGACCAAGAGGGATGGGGATGTTTCTAAAAGCGTTAGAGATGGAGAACTTCAAATCGTTTCGCGGCGAGGTCGTTATCCCTCTCGATCGTGGATTTTCTGCCATCACTGGTCCGAATGGTTCAGGGAAGTCCAATTGTGGGGATGCGATTCAGTTTGTTCTCGGGCCAAAATCAACACGAACCATTCGCGCTCAAAATACAAAGCAACTGATCTTTAACGGTGCAGAGGGCTACAAACCGGCTCGAGGTTGTGTCGTAACACTCGTCTTTGGCAATCCTGTATTGTCGAATGGCCGTCGCCGACTTCCTATCGAGAACGACGAAGTTCGTATGACCCGTTCCATCCGTCTGACCGCTTCGGATAATGTCGTATCGACCTATCTTCTCGATGGTGAAGAATCATCCCAGAAGTCGTTCCACCGTCTACTCAATGCTGCAAACGCTCGTCCGGATGGCTACAACATTGTCCTTCAAGGCGATGTCACAGGACTTGCTCGAATGACGCCTATTGAGCGACGTAAGGTCCTCGATGGTGTTGCAGGTGTGACCTCTTACGATGATGAAATTCGAAAGGCGAAGAAGCAGAAAGAAAGCGTTGATTCATACATTGAACGTATCGGTATGTTGCAAGAGGAGCAACAAGTTCGCCTCAAGGAACTTGAACAAGAGCGAAAGGTTGCCATGAAGGCGCAATCGATTACGGTTGAGTTAACGACATCCCGTGCACAGCGCTATCAAGCAATGTATGCGAGTCTTGGGATGGAATTGGAACACCAAATTGCTGAGCAACTTCGGTTTGTTGAAGAGGCAACAGACCTTGAAGAACAGGTAAAGGCAGGAAGCAAAACCTTGGTTGAACTCGACGATCGAATCGGCGAAATTCAGAAGCAAATCGACGCATTGCTTGGTGATGAAGGCGATGGATTGTCGAAGGCTATCCATGATTTGAGAGTTCAACTTGATCGAGATAAGGACCGAATCGAGGATTCTCTCCAAGCCAACATCGATGACGGTGATGAGCGAGAACAGGTGCTTGCACGCTATGAAGAAGCAGAGGTTGCATTGAATGCCTTGCTCGAAGAGGCAACCACAAGTCAACACCAGATGGAAGAAGCACAACGTATGCTGGATGAAGCCCAAGCCGAGGAAGAGAAGGTACGGGCGCTTCTTGAAGGCTCTGGAAAGAACCATGCTGAACTCAATCGTTCACTCAGTGAAGCCATTGCAGGCCTTGAGAAAGCCAAGGAAGCGGTTGCAGCCGCACAATCGGATGTTGACCGAACGGCGGCGCAAGCAGAGTTAGTCGAAGCCAACCTCGCCAAAGCACAAGAGGCAGCAGAGGAATCTCGCCTCGAACTTGAAGAAAAGGAAGCAGAATTCAAGGCATTGGCTGGTGGAAAGAAGGTTGATCGTTCCTCACTCACAAAGAATATTCTCGAAGCGGAACGTTCTGAGAGCCGCCTCTTGGAAGAGGCTGGCGCCGTCGAGCGAAAAATGACCGAGACGGAACGACAACTTCGTTCAGCTCGTGCTGAACTTGAGAACAAATCCAATTCGAAGGGAATGGCTGGCGGTGCAGCAGCAATTCTTGGTGCACGAGACAGAGGTGAAATCAAGGGTATCATTGGAACAATTGCTGAGTTGTGTGCACCAATCGATTCGGAACATGAAACCGCTCTTGCTACCGCATTCGGAGGAGCAATGACGTCGGTTGTTGTCGATTCGGACGAAGTTGCTGCAGAAGCGATTCGTTGGTTAGCGCAACGAAAAGCGGGTCGTGCGACCTTCCTACCACTCAACAAACTCACGACAAGTCGTGCAGGTGGAAAGGCGATGATGGTTGCAAGGAAACCTGGCGTGATTGGATTTGCGTATGAGTTGCTTGAATATGATGCACGTATTGATACGGCCATTAAGTTCGCTCTGCGTAACACATTGATTGTTCAAAACATGGACATTGCCCGCCAAAACATGGGTGGTGTTCGCCTTGTCACCATGCGTGGCGATGTGACCGAAGCAGGCGGTGCGATGGTCGGTGGTTCTCGACAGCGAATGTCGGTTAGTTTTGGTGGCGGTATTGCAGGAGCAAAAGAAGTTGAGCGACTCACTGCGGAAATTGAACGTCTTCGTTTGATTTCAGATACTGTTTCAGCTGCACTTGCAGATGTTCGAAAAGAGCAACAGACGTTACGTCAGCAAATTAACGAACTCGCCAACGAAGAAGGTGCAATCCAAAGAGAGACTTTGCGTGCAGAAGTTACGACCTTCAAGAAAACCCATTCGAAAGCCATCGGTGTTGTTCAAGGTTTGAAAGAAGATCTTCAACGCTTGGAAACCTTGGCAAGTTCTCAACTTGAGTTGTTGGATGAGGCTGAGTCAAAGGTTGCTGATGCAGAAGTTTTACGCGCAAGCGCTCAAACTGCGCTCGAAGATGCAAGTCCGCAACATCTCAAAGATCGATTGCATGAGTGTACTGTAAAACGTACGCAAGCAGAAGGTATTCGTTCGAATGCTGATGTTTCACTTCGTTCTATTTCAGAACGTAAAAATTTGCTTACTTCTTCGGTATCCTCCGAAAAGGAACGTCTCGGTCAAATCGATATGGCCGTTAAGGAACGCTTGGAAAATATTGCAACACTCAAGCAGAATGTTGCTGAAAATAACGAAGTTCTTGCTGAAAAAGAAGCAGAACGTGCTCAGTTCCTTGAAGAGAACAAAGGCTTGGAGGATGAACGGATCGAACTGGTCGAAGAACGAGCAAGCTTGAATTCGACACTTACGCAAAAGGCTTCACAGGCTCGAAGCCATCGTACGCTTTCAACTGAACTTGAGCGAACGATTCAAGCAAAGCGAAAGGAGCTGTATGATGTTGAAATGGAAATGGGGGCAGTTGGTATTCAAGCTCCTGAAGAAGGAACTGTGTTGGATTCTGTCGCCGATATCGATCGACGTATACGCCGTCTTGAGCGTCGACTTGAGGAATTTGGAGCAGTCAATATGCGGGCGATTGAACAGTACGATGCTGTTGAACAACGTTTGGAGGAAATGGAAGGAGATTTCAAGAAACTCCAAGACCGCAAGAAGCATCTCATCGATGTAGCAGAACGTCTCGAAGAACAACGAAAGGTTCGCTTAATCGCCGTTCTTGAAAAGGTGAATGAGAATTTCAAGAAGGTCTACAAATCGCTTAGCAATGGTGGCCGTGGTGAACTCTATCTTGAGAACAAGGAAGAACCATTCAAAGGAGGACTCGAACTATGGGCGCAGCCAAAGGGCAAGTCATCCAACGTTACTCGTCATCAACTTTCAGGTGGTGAACAGTCCGTTGCTGCCCTTGCACTCATCTTTGCCATCCAGGATTACGACCCAAGCCCATTCTACTACTTTGATGAAGTTGACCAAAACCTCGACAGTGTGAATGCGGAATGCATCGCAAAGATGTGTCGAGAGCGAAGTAAGGCTGCCCAATTCATCATGGTCACGTTGCGAAAGGTTTCACTGCAACTTGCCGATCATCATATTGGAATTACCCATGGTGGCGATGGATGTAGTCGTCGAATCATTGATTTCGATCAGGAGCAAGCCATCGCTCTTGGAGAACAAGCACTCAAGGAAGCGGAATCAGCTGCTGCGAAGAATGCACAACGAGCGAAGGAAGAAGAGGAAACGCTGGCAGAAATGCCTCGTGTACCTGAAGCACTTCCTGCTCCGAGCAGCCTCGGTGGTTTGCTCAAGCACATGCAAGAGGATGAGAGCCTTTCATCGCTGGCTGAGCGAACTGCTGAAACCAATGAAGACATCGAAGAGCGTTCCGCCCTTGTCGATGCTCTTTCAGAACTTGAAACTGAGGAATCGGATTCACAAGAAGCGACTGTAGAACTTGATGAGTGAGGTGAAGAAAATGGTGCAGCAAGGACTCGATCAGTGGTTTTTGCGCCAGGATGTTATCGATCAACTCTTACAAAGTGGTGATGATGACCTTGAGGGAATCAGTGCTTATGCTGACCGCATTCTTATGATTGCACAGACTGAGGAAGCAGAGCATCAGACACTTGAAGACCCCTTCGACCGTAGTGTTGCTCTGGTCTTATCACTGGTCAATAGTGAAGGTCTGGACGCATGGAACATCGATTTGACATCTTTCCTTCGTCAATTTACCAAGCGAGTCAAATCACAGGCGAAAAATCTCGATCTCCCTGCTTGTGGACGTCTCATTCGAATGGCCTGGGAGGTTCTTAATTACCAGGCAGCACATCTGTTTGATCGCATTCAGTATCAAGATATGGAGGATGAATGGGACATGGATTTCGAATTTGGCTGGGAGGCTGAATACGATGACCATGAATTTCATTTCACCAACACAGTCCTGCAAGGTGGTGCTGACGATGTGCTTGAGACACTCTTTGATGAACGAGTGCGTAGGGATGAAGGCCGGCCAGTCACGCTCGGTGAACTGCTCTCAGCCCTCAAGGACGCAGCAGATGATGCGGATGCCTTGAAACTACGAGAAAAGAACCGCGTTGCACATGCTATCGAAGTTGAAGAAATGATTTCCAACGTCGGTGGCCGAATGCATAATGAGGATCTCGATGGTGACATCGAACGTTGTTGGAACGCATTACGGCAAACGACTCAGGATATGGACTCGAGCAATGTTCCGCTCAAATCGGTCATCAAAACGATGATTCCTCTTCTTGAAGCAACGTTTGGTGAAGTACCTGAAGGCTATGGTGATGATGCACGTGTAAGCTCGTTCATAGCAGGCCTTTTCCTCACGCATAAGGGTCTTGCTTCCATTACACAAGGGAATCAGATTGATGATGTCATCATGATTGAGGACTTGTGGCCACAATTGGCAACGTTTGAGGACGTCCTTGCCGCAACAATCGAAGCCGATCAGCAGGCTCAAGAAGCACGTGAATCATTAAAAACGGGTTCAACGTTGCATGCTGAGCGACTTCAGGAACGTGCTGAAAAGGCACGACTTGCTGAAGAGAAAGCAAAGGCAAAACTCGAAAAGGAACAAGAAGAAAGCAAACCTGATTTTCAAGAGCATGAATGGTTGGTAGAATAGGTGGTACAATGACTGAACTTGCACTAGAAACACTTCTTGAAGCAACCATGTTTGGTTCGGGTAAATCTCTCTCAGTCAAAGAATTGTCAGAAGCGCTTGGTTATGAGGAAGAGGAGATTGCAGAAGCGCTTACTTCACTGCAAACAACACTGAAGCGAAGGCGTGGAGGCGCTTTACGTATTGTTGAGATTGGTGGCAAGTGGGCGATGGAAGTACGTTCCGATGTTGCAGATCATCTGCCAAAAGAAACCAAGACTGAGATGCCCAAAAAGCTCCTCAAAGCTGCAGCGCTTATCGCTTATCATCAGCCAATGCCTCAATCAAGATTGGTTGATTTACTCGGTCAGAAGGCCTACGATTATGTTCGTGAACTTTCACAATATGGAATGATCATGCGTCGACGTGATGGAAATACCAGAAGGCTGACGACAACTCGACGATTCTCTGAAGCGTTTGGCTGTCCTCATACCGACCTGAGAAAAGTCCGAAAATGGTTCAGAGAACAAGTTTCTGATGCAGGGCTATTCGATGATATGGACTCAGAAGCACTCAAGGATGTTGGAGAGGATGGATTGGTTCAAGCCACATTGCCTCTAGAAGAAGAATGATTACTTCCTCAACTCTTCGAGGATTTCAGCCACTCTTGTCTGCGTTTTCGGACCTTCTTCTGTGATGAGACGTTGAGCGACGATTTCGATTTCATCGCCAATGGCTCCTGCACTAACGGCCATGTTCTTTGCATGCAGGCGCATGTGTCCTTTTTGGATACCACTGGTTGCAAGAGCGCGAAGTGCTCCAAGATTTTGTGCTAAGCCTGCTGCGGCCATAATCGATGCTAATTCTTGTGCGGATTCAACGCCTAAGATCTCCAGATTCGTTCGGGCAACTGGATGTACTTTTGATGCTCCACCAACAATACCGACCGCCATCGGTGTCTCGATGGTTCCAACAAGGTTGCCGTTTGCATCCTTTTCCCAATGTGTCATTGATCCGTATCTTCCTTGATGAAATGCCACATAAGCATGGCAACCTGCTTCAACGGCTCTCCAATCCTGGCCACATGCTACTGCTACAGCAGAAATGCCGTTCATGACGCCCTTGTTGTGCGTAGCTGCTCGATATGGGTCAGCCATTGCGAAGTGATGTGCTTCGAGGATTCCATCGATAATCGAAGAACCCTCTCCAGCATCGCCAGAATTGCTCATTTCTTCTGGCGTAAAGGTCGCAGATACGCGAGCAAGTCGCTGCGTTGCAAGATTGGAAAGAATTCTCAACAATGAACGGCCGTTCGTGATGTTTTCCAATTCAGGTGCAAGAAGTTCTGCCATCGTATTGACAGCATTCGCTCCCATTGCATCGCGGCAATCAACGTGGATATGGACGATGAGCATCGGTCCTGAAAGGGTTTCAATTGACCGAGTTGTAATGTCCTTACATCCTCCTCCCAATCGAATCATTGTTGATGGTAGGCTGTTTGCTAAAGCCATCAATTCGCTCTTTTGGTCCTCAATTTGTTGGACAGCAACCTCATGATCCTCAATATCGAGAAGTTGAATTTGTGCAATCATCATTGGTCCGTCACTACTCGAAACGAATCCGCCTGAGGCATGGCATCGCTTTGCCATGTTTGACGCAGCTGCAACAACACTGGATTCCTCGAGACAAAATGGGACGACGTAATGCTTTCCGTCGAGAATAAAGTTCGTTGCAACACCCACTGGTAGGGACATTGTCCCAATGACATTCTCAATCATTCGATCTGCGGCGGCATCATCCAATTCTCCATTGCTTGCAAGAGCCTCAATTTGCTCATCGCTAAGATTTGCAAGTTTCGCAATCATCGCTCGACGTTCCTCAACATCGAGTTTGTAGAAGCCCTTGAGGCGGCTGTTGTCAACAGGCATGGTGTCTCCTCTTAATCGATACCAAGTGTTGAGGGTGAATGAATCAATCGGATGAAATTAACGGGATTAACGCTTTAATTAACGCGTTATATTTGCGTTAGGCATGCGTTATTTAAGCCCAATAATGCTTGATGGCAGTACGATTAACGTCTCATAACAGGTTTGTACAACCTCGTATCTTCGTGAAACGTCATATACTTGTTCGAAGTTGCTCGGTCATGCATGGAAATACCATCGATTTTGGCTTCCCTTCTCTAAGCGAAGATCCATTTTCATCAAGTCCACTCGATAAGGATGAACTCGATTTACTCGTAGGTCGGCATGGTATGTTTGAGGAACTTGAACGAAAGATTACCTTCAAATCAGCAGATCGGATGTTACTCGTTGGTGAATTTGGTTCTGGAAAAACCTCGTTTATGCAGTGCTTGAGTGTACGAACAAACCTTCATTTGAGCATCGATCGTATTGCTCTCTCAGAACCCGGAATCGAGTTGCTAAAGGACATGTATGCCCAATTAATCGATGGCTCACCCCCTCATGATTATCAGAAATTGAGCCGTGATTTGCAACGTATGCTTCATGATTCACGCCAAATGCTTCCACTGATTACCATTGATGCTGATATGGCTGATGTCTCATCTCTGGAAGCGTGCCTTCGTTCATCATTGCCGTTTTTTGAACGGCTTCCTGCACTTATCCTCATCGCCATCAATCCACGGCAACAATCGCTCATCTCGGAACAACTTCTGCAACGATTCGAAGTACGCAACATGGCGAGTTTGGACATCGATGGAATCAAGGCCCTCGTAGAACGAAGGATTGCAAAAGCCTCTTCTCAGCCTTATTCACTCACTTCAGAGGATGCGAATCGACTGCTTCAATTGAGTCAAACAGGCCAACCTGGAGCGATTATACGAGTCCTACGTCATGCTGTTTCTGGAAATTATGTTGCTCCACAGCGAACTGAACCGGTTCCGATGGAATCCTTGCCCCAAGAAACAACCTTGCCTCTTGATGAGGTTGAAGTTGAGCAAAACATTGAACCAATACTTGACGATGTGATTCAAGATGCTATTGAGGATGATGAAAATGAACCTGATTCAGAGGATTGGGAAGAAACACCGGGCATGACACAAGCTACTGGATTTGATCTTGATTTCGGTATTTTGGATGAACCTGTTGAAGAACCACTTGAAATCTTCGACGAACATCCTGAAGAAGCGCCTGAAGCGTCCGTTGATGATGCCTATGTTACCGAAGAGAGTCTGCCCTTCTCTGGCGTTTTTGGAGGATTGAGGAACAGGCGACGAATTGTGAACAATGACTTGCAATCAGCACCAGAGGGTCAGTTTAAGGCAACAGAAAAGGGGACTGCGTTTTGGTCGGCTGAAGAATCGAATCTCCCTGAAGAGGTTCTCGAAACCAGTGACGAGGTTGCTGATGAATACGTTCCTGAATTCGATGAGCAAATTGATATCGACGACGAGGTGGACTTGATCGGTTTGCAAGAGATTCATGCTTCTGAAACCGTCGTTTCTGAATCAGCTACAATTGAGACATTTGCTCGACTTCTATCGCAGTTGATTCAGCCATCGAATCAGGGGCTCGAAGGTGATAGCGATTTAGTCGATCGTCTACGTGCTCTCTCAAGGCCACGATTTGCGCAAAAGGAGGAGCATGTACTTGATGTTGCAGTTCTTAGTTCACTCACATCATCTGAGTCCATCGTTGTAGCAGAAGCCAAGAAACGAAATCTTTCTCCTTCGGACATTGCGCTCTTGAACCGACTCTCAATCAAACGTGCGCGTCTTTCTCAAATTTGCAATCGATTGCATAAGGCAGGAATCCTTCATGCTCGCATGGCGGGTCGTTCTCGAATGTTTGGACTTACACGTAGCGCCCTTGCCCAATTGATTGCTTGGGGCCTTGTTGGAGGTGATGAATGATGACTTGGTCGGTAAGTTGGTCATGGCAAGCACCATCGAGAATTAGTGCAATTGAATCTGTAAGTGGACACCTGTGCGTGGCATATGGTCTTGAATTGACGCTCTTCGATGCGAAAAATGAGATTCAATGGCAACGGAGTATGCCGTTTAAGGCTCATGCTATCTGCAACGGCGATGGGCGCATTGGCGTTCTTGCTGCGCATGCATTCTATTTGCTTAACACAGTTGATGGTTCAATGGTTCATGAAGGTCGTTCTTGTCCAGGCGGTTTCCTTCATCTCCTCAATCGACCGGGTGGTGGCTGGGTCGTATCCGGACGAGACGGGAATTTGCATCTCTTCGATGCGAACGGTATCGGTATTCGACGTATTCAATCTGGAATCGTTCGCCGCTTAATCGGTTGGCTTGACAGAGAACATCTGCTATGGCAAGATGCCAGTGGTGTTGTCTATTGTGGCCAAATTGCGCAACAAGACAAGCGCAGAGTGGTTGATTCAACGGTTTGGAGTTGGGTTTCACCATTGATCGATGGGCGAACACTCCTGCAATCTGCTGATGGTCAATTGTGGGATGGCATTCCACATCCTTATGGATGGGATCGCCTCGAACGCATTGAAATTGACTCTCTTGAACCATTGATGGCGACACGCGTAGCCGATGGATGGTGGGTGTTAGGAATTGAAGGCCACCTTGACCATATGACCTCGAGTTCTGAAGAAATTCGGGTTGGAGAAGGAATGGAACTTGGAGATCTCTTGGTCCGTCTTGGTCCAAATTCGATGGTGACTTGTCGTCGAGATGGACTCGTCCGTCGATGGGTCGCTCCTCATCTTGCAGAACAACAACGCCGACATCGACAGAAAGAGGCAGCTGATGCGAAGTTGGCCCGCTCATGGGATGAGCGACGTCAGTTGTTTGAACGAGCGCAAACCGCTGAAGATGAGGGTCGCCTCTCCCGTGCAGTAGAATTGTATGAAGCACTCGGCCGAATGGATGATGTTCAACGCTTGTTGCGACGTCAAAAAGGAGGTGGAGATACTGAATCCTGATGAGACGTTGACAATTGAGCGAGTAAAGCACTATCTTTCGATTACTGCAAAAGCAAGAGACAAAGCGACTTCACTCGCATCAAATCCAGATGAAGAATCCATGCTCAATACATTGCTTTCAATGGCTGATGACTATGCAAATGATGCTCAGTACTTCCTTGATCAAGGTGATCTCATTCGTGCTTTTGGTGCAATCAATTACGCACATGCATGGATTGATGCTGGCGTAAAACTACGCCTTCTTGACGGCCATGGTGATGATGTACTGTTCACGCTGCCGTAAAGGCTTGATGTTGCGTTGTTTCAACTTGACCAACCAATTCACGTATGGATTCAACATCGTTGAGGATCTCATTGGCCCGCTTCTTCGCAAGATTGACAAATGGTTGAATCGATTGTTCGAGGCTCATGCGCAATCGATAAATGTGTGCAGGGCGCCCTCGACTTGATTCTGTACGAGAGGAAAAGTGCACGAGATTCATATCCCTTAGTTCCGATATTGCCAGGCTGACATCGGGTTGTCGAATGTTGCAATGACATTGCAAATCTTTGGATGAAGCGGCACCATGATGGTGCAAACAGATGAGTACACTTGCCGTGTTCTCGTTCGCTCCGAGTTGAACGAGTTTCTGCCACAAAGAAAACTCTGAAGTGCTCAAGGTATGTGGCGACTCGGAACCCATGGCATTAATAGGAAAATCCGAATATATAATACAATCACCGACGTTTTATTGAAAATATAAATTAAAATAAGACAATGTAACAATGAGGTATTATATTCGCCTCATGATAACTTACAATCCATTGACAAAACGGATGTTTTTTCCCTTAACAATTTCAAGTATACCTACGCCTGCATCGAGGGATCTGCGTTTAAGATCCGCATCAACAGTAAGGATTGGAATGTCTCGCTCGATTGCGATTTGCAACAAAGCATCATCGGTATGGGTCGGGTTGGAATCAACCAGTGTTGAACGCTGAAGCAAAAGGTCGAGCATGAGCTTCTTCCCTCGAGGACGACCCGATTCAATCGCCTCCAATTCATCGAGAACCAAATCAACGAGAATGAAATGTGGTGGGCCTACCAGTTGCGACAAGGATGCATCAATGTTGAATGCACCATCGACCAGTGCAACCCAGCCGCAAGCATCGATGAGCACATCGCCCATAGAAGCACCTCAAAGAATGGTACCATGGCCGATGAGTCGCCATCGAGCACCAACACGACGAGAGAGCGAAACTCTCTGCCCTTGATCAGCACAAATCGGTAGACGAAGTTGGAGGTTTGCTTTTCCTTTTTCAACACCTTTGACAACACCAACCGATGTGGATGTAGCAACGTTGACCATCAGCATCTCGTTGTTTCGAAGGGGATGAATCGTATCTGGCTCATCGTCAACTCCAGCAACCATGTTCTTCATCAAATGAATTTCAATGGCACATTCTGAACGAACTTCTGGGAGTTCACCTTTCTTTGCAAGAACTTGACCAGAGAGGTTGTCAGCCGTAGTGATGGATGGATCGAGGAGTGTTCCAAATCCGCACAAACCTCCAGCGGTCATCTCATCACGCTTACCACCGCCTCCTTGCATGCTTGTAATCGTGGTTTCAATGGGTTCCCAATGGGATTTGTTTCCATTTTCGATTTTACGTCCAGGTCCGATGATGATTTCATCACCCTCTCTGAATGTTCCTTCAACGATTGAACCGCCAATGACACCACCCGTCAATTTTGTAGGGCGTGTTCCTGGTCGATTGACGTCAAATGAACGTGCAATGTGCATCACTGCTCGCTCATCGGATTCTCGATCTGGTGTAGGAATCGTCATTTCAATGGCTTCGATGAGGATATCGAGGTTCACGTCATGATGCGCTGAGACTGGAATAATCGGTGCCTCTTCAGCGATGGTACCCTTGAGGAATGTCTTGATTTCATTGTAGGATTCCATCGCTCGTTCCCTTGAGACTAAGTCGATCTTGTTCTGAACGATAACGATGTTCCTGATACCAGCGATTTCGAGTGCCATCAAGTGTTCTCGTGTCTGTGGTTGTGGACATGTTTCATTGGCAGCAACCATGAGCATAGCTCCATCCATAATCGAGGCACCTGTGATCATAATCGCCATCAGTGTCTCGTGACCAGGTGCATCAACGAAGGAAACAACACGTTGGAGTTCATTTTCAACATCCTTTCCACCTTCTGGATGGCGTCCTGTTGCATAATATTGCCCAGAACCCGTCTTGTAGAAGGCTGTATCAGCATAACCGAGTTTGATGGAGATTCCACGGCGCCGTTCTTCGGAATGTGTATCGGTCCAAACTCCAGACAATGCTTGGGTGAGCGTTGTTTTTCCGTGATCGACATGGCCTACAAGACCAATGTTCACTTCAGGTTGGGATGGAAGGGTTCGTGCCATACTTCCCTTCCTCCTTGTTCACCGATTCAACCCTCTCGGGTTTCACTCCGCTGCAGCTTCTTCCTCACCGAGCAACTTGTCAAGGCCGATGTTTCCGGCATCAACAACTTTGAGATTGATTTGACGTGTATCTTGTGTGATGGTGTTTCCACGGAAAACACGTCGCTTACGCATACCTTCTGGCTTGTATCGGAATCGCTTCTTTTCGCCCTTCTTGGTCTTGGAAACGAGGTTGTGACCCTTGAAACCGGTTGAAGCGGTGACGAGAATTGCTTGGCGAGAACCGCCTTCGAGATCTCGACGCATCGGTGTTCCAGTCTTGTCGGAACCGCCGGTAATCTCGAGTTTGTAGCCAGTCAAGGTCGATTCACCTTCTCCAACGAAGATTCCATCGATGACATCGCCAATTTTCTTACCGAGTAATTGAGCGTGATTGTTACCCGAAATCACCGTCTTGTACGATGGGGAGTATGTCTTCTCCTTACCGTTCTTGGTGGTACGAGTTAACTTCGTTGTGGTATCGTTGACCACTGCAACAAATGAATTTCCATCAGCCATGATGCATTCCTCTAGCAACCTAGCGACAAACGACCCCTATTTAGCCTCACCGCATGCTATTTGTTCATGTGCGTTTGAGTTTTCGAGCAACACGCCCTTCAATACGAGCAGCAACATCCATCGGGAGAGCATGTGGCATGGAGATGTGTGTTGTTCGCCCTCGCCCTTCGCCTACCGTATCGACTCGCGTTGCAATGATGTTCAATGTCTCAATTTGCTTGAGAAATTTCCAAACCGTCGTGTGGCTGCGTGGTTTGACTTCATATTCCTCGCAGACGACCGCATAAATCGATTCAACATCTTTGCTGGTCATGAATTCGGCCTTTCGCAACCTTCTGCAAATACCGAGTAGGACCAACATCGAGTGCCCCGATAACTCATCAAGGACATCCTCCGGCATGACTTGAGGGACATCTCGTGCTTTCGTCTGGACATGTTCCGCCATGATGGTCCTGTGACCATCCGATTCAGCATGCTCAACAGCTGCTTTGAGCAATTCGATCACTTGTCGAGCATCACCAGATGGGGCTGCAGACGTGGCGATAAGTTTCAGAATTTCTTCATCCCATGAGTTGGAATTCAAAGATGCTTCAGCTCGTTGACGAGCAATGGCAAGAAGCCCCTTCATTTCGTACGGTGGAATCGGTAGATGATTGGTATGTCCAAATCTGGAAATAACAGCGTTCTCGAGAACATCGAGGACTTGCTCTTGACTAATGAGAATCAATGAAAGCGTCCCACTGCCTTCCTGGTCCTCATCGATTCGAAGCAACTGATAGATCAGGTCATTCCCTGATTTTCTCAACAAGTGGTCGACCTCGTCCAAGACGATAATGAGATGACGTCCATTGTTCCTCAGCAATTTTCTGAGACTGCTCAACAACTCGCCCATCGAGAGCCCTCGATCGGGATGACCAGGGTCCAAAGACTGAACGATGCGCTGTGCAACACGCACATTGGTTGTTGCATTCCGACAGTTGATGTGAACGCTTCGAATTGGCCGTTTATTCCGTAGATGATGCTCAATATCGCGACAAAACGTTCGTGCAAGGAGCGTTTTCCCACTTCCAACCGGGCCGGTAATGACAACATTTGCACTTCCGTTTGGATGAGCGATGGAATGGAATTTCCCTGCAAGTGCCTCTTGGATATCTTCTCGACCGACCATGACTTCTGGAATGTAGTCAAAGTCGAGGGGGTCAGGATGCAACAAGATGAATCCTGAACCAATTCGGTCGAGATAGTCGCTCATACTGAATCAGTCTTGATGCCAACCGTTCTTGAACACTCGCTCGTTTCCAAGCAAAAGAATGCGAAGTTCAAGGTATTTCATCGAATTGATAACCAAGTTCCCATTTCTTTTCGCCGAGAGCAACTTCGAGTTCAAATGGTGTGATCAGAGGTTTTGCATATTTGACAGCATCATCGATGGCGATTCTTGGGCATGCAGTGTTAACAAACGCATCAACAGGATAGAAATCAATCAATTCAGGTCCAACGTGTTCAAGAGCCAGAAGATAGCCCTTTTTGCCATGCTTTTCCAGCAAACGTTTCATTCTCAACGCAAGCGTTCTTCGCATTTGTCCAGGCTTCTCACCGATCAAGATGCCAAATTTTTCAGCATCCATGGATGACATAATCAAACCGAATCGTTGGCGGAGTATACGCTCAATTCGCTCAAACGACATCTCAATCGCATCACCAGAATATGGATCGAGCATCGCCAATGGTTTCCCAGTATGAAGGACCAAGCCAATGGGGTGGAAATCGCCACTTCCGAGGAAGAGATAGTGTCCAATGGTATCGTCATCGCCTGAGTAATTGCATCCGAGTACTTGACCTGGGAATGTAAGTCGTGCTCCACCCATTGGGATTGTAACATCAAACCCGGCTTGTTCAAGTCGGTCATGGAATTCTGGAAGAAGGTGCAGATGTTGAATGCTTCCGACCAATCCAAGTTTCGTATCCTTGAGTGGCGTCATTCGTCCGACTGCATCCATAAAGCGCTCCTGTGCTTCTTCTTCGGTCAGTTCTCCAGACGGTTGTTCTGCCATTCTCTTCTTGGCGATTTGAAGATGGGCGTTGAGCATAGGGAGAACAGGTGCGAGTTCAGGATCTCCATCGTAGGTGACATCGATGAATTGCGTTGGCATACCTGAGTCGATGTTCATTTGTGAATGCCCCATGTGAGCAACAAGTTCGACACCCATCATCTTCATCTTGTCGTGGACTAAATCGCACGCACCATAGCACGGATCTGCTGCAAGGACCACTTTTGCTCCTGAACCGGATTCAATCTCATCCATCATTTCAAGCGCTTGCATCTTCAACCCTTCTGGAACTTGAAGAGCAACCAAACGATTGTCATTCTTTTGAATGCGTTCAATCAGTTCTTCCAATTGGAAATCGTGTCTATCCAAATCCATTAAATCACCTCGTCCAAAAGAACAACCTTTCCACCATCCATTTCCAAGCGTACAAGGGATGATATCTTGATGTGAGGGTATTTTTCTTGCAGTTGTTTGAGACCAGGCCCTTTTTCGACGACGACGATGACCGCCTCGATGATTGCACCGATCTTCTCAACGCCCTGAAGAATTGCATCGAGCGTTCCACCGGTCGAGAGAACGTCGTCGACGATGAGCACTCGCTCACCCTTCTGAATATCATTCAGGAACATTGAGCCTTTGGAATAACCAGTGGATTGGTCGATGGCAACCTCGCCTTCAAGGCCATAGGATCGCTTGCGAACGACCACTTGCGGTCGTTCGTTTCGCATGGACAATGGGCTTGTGAGGGGAAGTCCCATTGCTTCGATTCCTAGAATAAGATCGATGGATTCCCAATCGACCATGCTTTCAATGATTTCAACAACCGCTGCGAGCACGGACGGTTCAAGGCGTGGTACTCCATCCGTCAATGGATGAATGAAGTAGGGGTAATCACCTTTCCAAATAATTGGAGCAGCAAGGAGTGAATCCTTCAATCGCTGCAATGCTTCGCTCATGCGCCCACTTCTTCCAATCAAATCTCGGAGAGATACTCGACATATTCATCAGGTTCGAGGAGATTCTCCATATCGAATTGGAACGGTTGGAGGACCAAAATCCAACCAAGGTCGTATGCGGATTCATTGACGAGATCAGGGTTGATTTCGACTTCCCCATTGACTTCAGTAATTGTGCCTGAAAATGGAGCAATGAAAGCAATCTTCTCGTCAGCAGTCCACAGCGAAAACATATCTTGACCTTCATCGACAACCGTTTCAGCTTGCGGAAGAATCACCCGAAGGACTTCACCAATTTCGACGCCCATGAATTCACTGATGCCGACCATGATCTTCTCATCGTCTTTTTCCTGATACCATAGATGGTCAATCGAGTACTTTCGGTTGTGTGCAATGTTAAATTCAACTACTTCTTCATCCAAGCATCATCACCTATACGCGGCTCAAACATCTCCTATATGAACCTCGCTATTTCCGCTTTGATATGGCCATAGCACATCCATTAAGTGAGGACCGCCCTTAGATGCAACCGGTGAGGAGATGGACTTCAAAGCAACCGACGAACAAGACATGATTCGTGAAATGGTACGGGACTTTGCCGAAACGGTTCTGGCGCCAACGGTCGAGCACAGAGACCAGACACAAACGCCTCCATCGGAAGAATGGAAGCAGTTCCTTGAACTTGGTCTGCAAGGTGTTACTGTTCCTGAATCATATGGCGGTATGCCAGTGGATGACATTTCTGAGTCAATCATCGTTGAGGAACTCGCTCGCGTCGATCCTTCGTTCTCAGTCATGTACTGTGTTCATGTCGGATTATGTGCAAAAACAATCGCGTTGCATGGTGATGAATATCAAAAGCAAACCTACCTTTCTCGTCTCGCAGATGGTGAAGTAGGTGCATACTCACTTTCCGAAGCGGGCGCAGGAACAGATGCTGCAGCAATGTCCTGCAAAGCGAAACTTTCCGATGATGGAACACATTACGTCCTCAACGGCGAAAAGATGTGGGTCACCAATGGTGCACAGGCGAAAATCATCGTCTTGTTTGCCAAAGATGTCGATCATCCTGATTATGGTGTCAAAAGGCATGGTGGAACAACAGCGTTTATTGTCGATGCATCATTTGAAGGATTCTCAGTTGGAAAGAAAGAAGATAAGCTCGGAATTCGTTCATCCGATACCTGTACGCTCGTTCTCGAAAACTGCAAAGTTCCCGTTGAGAACGTTATCAAGGGTGCTGGAAACGGTTTCCCTATTGCAATGAATGCGCTCGATAATTCCAGAATTGGTATTGCTGCTCAAGCGCTCGGTATTGCCCAGGGTGCATACGAAGCCTCGCTGAAGTATGCGCATGAGCGGGAAGCGTTCGGAAAGCCAATCGCTCATCATCAGATGATCATGGGATACTTGGCGGACATGGCAACTCGAATTGAGGCTGCTCGTCATTTGGTCTACAAGGCATCGTGGGCAAAGCAACAACACTACGAACACAATGGGCCTCGTCATACCAAAGAAGCCAGCATGGCAAAATTGTATGCAGGAGATACAGCCATGTGGGTTTCAGAGCGAGCCATTCAGGTTCATGGCGGATATGGATACACCAAAGAGTTCCCAGTTGAGCGATTCTTCAGGGATGCGAAGATTACACAAATCTATGAAGGGACACAAGAAGTTCAACGGATCGTCGTTGCACGTAGCCTTCTATAGGTATTGGAATTCTGTTGCAGCAAAGATCGCTCGTCTGCGACCAACGTTCCAATCACAAATTTGAGCATCCGCTTCAATCGTATGCTTCGACTGAAACATCATCGTCTGCTCATTTGCTTCAGCAGGTAGTCGAAGTTCAACCTCAATATCATTGTTCTCGGACAATGTTCCAATAATGGTCATCCCATTCTTCAACGGTCCTTGACCGACAAGTGTCTTTTCGATCGATGAAATATGAATCTGACACGACTGTGTTGGTGATTGTGCAATCATTTCTCGACGTTCACTGCTAAGTTTCATTCCCTCAAGAATCTCAATGAATCGTGCATGACCAACCATCGTTCCATCCTCTTCGAGAAGAATTGGTTGTGGTTTTGCTTTTGCGGCCTCTTCCTCTCGCTTCGCCTGTTCAGCTGCTTCACGTTCAGCCGCTTCTCTTGCTTGTTGTTCCTCAAGCAAACGTTGTCGTTCAGCTTCTTTTTGTCGAATGAGTTCTTCAACTTGCCTTCTGGCTTCCTCCTCAATTTCCTGGTTGAGTTCTTCAAATTCATCCACTTCAGGTTCGGGAGTTGCTTCAGGTGCCGGCGTTTCCTCAATACCACTTGGTAGGCCAATTGATTCAAAATACGTGTGCAAATCAGCAACCGTCACGTTTCCGTCTTTGTCCATGTCGAGAACGGACATCAGTCCGTTAATGACCCAGCCAGGTGGTTGCGTTCCAGTGGTTCTCTCGAGTGCAGTGGACAATTCAACGGGCTGAATAGTTGCATCCATGTTTGTATCGATCATCTCGATGATTTCTTTTCCAGTAAGGCCAGATCCAAGCAACCAACTGGTAAATTGCGTATTCAATTGACCAATCATTGGATTTGTAGCAACCATTTGTTGAATATGTTGTTCCATTTTCGCTTTTACTGCATTTTTGACAGACAATCTGACACGTCCTCAACCATCTCGGTATGTTTAGACTAGCCACTTAAGGGAATTGAAGTTTTGGCCAATGCGATGCATCGTCTGTCTGCCATGATAGTGTACAGAGCAATCGGTCAATCTCGTCCAAGGATTGTAAGTTACGAGCGATTTGTTCGTAGAACAACCATGCTTTGAGCGCTCCAAGTTTTGGTCCTTCTGTCATGTTTGTTTGTTGCATGATGTAGTCACCAGTCGCCAACGGTCGTTCATCGAAATTGATTTTGAGTCGATTCAGTCGATCGATGCATCGTTGAACATCCTCTTCAGAGAAATCGCTTACCCATGTTTCATGAGCCGCAAACAATTTCTCAATTTGCAAGTGTTGATGACTCCATGTTCCAACCACTGCTGCATAAATTCGGATTGAGGAATCCATGTCCTCGGGTACATGTCCCATTTTCGAATGGCGGAAAAGAAATTCTTTCTTCTCCTTTCCACTCAGGCGAAGCGTTGTTGCAAAGTCTTCACATTCCGTTGAGTTGAAGTTTCTCATCAATACGACGAGACGGTCGATGACATCATCGCCATCGAGTTGATTCAGAAGTTGGATGGCCAGATCATGTTGAAGCCAGTCGATGCCAAAGAGCTGTTTCAGAATTCCATCATCGGCCATTCGTTGAACAATTTTTGAAGCCTGTTTACCAAGAAGAATTCGCTTGAATTCGGACCAGATGCGCTCTGATGCGATGCGTGAAAGCATTGGTTTTGTTGTTCGTAGTGCTTCAGCAAGTTGGTTTTCTGGCCACCATATGCCTGCATTTCCTTGGTCCATGAATCGATAACATCGTAAAATACGCAACGCATCTTCACTTAATCGCTTAATTGGTTCGCCAACAGAGCGTATACGTTGGTTGTTCAAATCATCGTACCCATTGAATGGATCGTAGAACGTTTGTTTTGAGACGTTGACAGCGATGGCATTCATGGTCAAATCTCTTCTTGATAGATCGACGAGAAGCGAATCTCCCCACTGGACTTCATCAGGTCGACGCCCATCGTTGTAGCCAAGTTCGGTTCGTAATGTTGTGACTTCGTAACTGTCTCCATTATTCCGGAAGGTTATCGTCCCGTATTGTCGACCTGTTGGAATCGTATCTGGATATGCTTCCATCGCTTCAGGTGTCATCGTTGTTGCAAGGTCATATTCATTGATTTCCGTACCGAGAAGCGCATTTCGAACTGCTCCACCCACAATCCAAACATGTGCATCGTTCTCTTGGAACCAATCAAGTACATTCATCAGGCTCTTTGGAAGCCCTTCAACCATGGTTTCCAAACGAGGAAGAAGGGGTAAATCTTCCATTCCGCGCTCGGGTTGCATACTCGACATCCATTCTTGCGTGTACATCCAAGACAAAGCATTATCCTGTGAATTCTGTTGGTCAAGGCATGTCTTGGGAGGAAAGCGATGTACGGTTGGTTCCTGTCGAGTGGTTGAAAGCACATGAAGAAATCAAAGTCAAGAACATGGAGAAACTCCTTGAGATGACGCTCAAGTGGGATGGGTTTACGAAGCCATTGATCGCTGATAAGGCAACAGGAACGATTCTTGATGGACACCATCGTTTTGCAGTTGCAAAGCGGTTGGAACTTGCCCGTATACCTGCTGTTTGCATTGATTATCTCAATGATGAAACGGTCGAGCTTGAACTCTGGCCCGCATCATCGTTGGAGTCGATTTCGAAGCAGGACGTCGTCGATATGGCCCTTTCATCAAACCTTTATCCTCCTAAGACAACCAGACATCGTATTTCGGATCACTTGCCTCCGATTCACGTCTCTTTGAGACGGCTCTCGTTGCTTACGCCGAGTCAGCCTGACGGGAACGAATCGTAGATTTCCATAATCGATTTCCATCGCTCGTGGTCACAGTTGGGTACTTTGGCTCAAGAAGGACATCAACTACGCAGGTATGGATGACAGAATTTCTTGCATACATCACTCGTACAGAGGTGCCAACCTTGCCCTTAAGGCAGGATTTCAACTGTTCAGCATTTGCAACACGTAAGGTGTCAATGGCAATGATTTCGTCACCTACTTGAAGAAGCTCGCGAACTGGGGAGTGTTGCATATGGCTCGTCACTTTCAGTTTGTTTCCTTGCAAGCGAAGATGGACACCAAGCCATCCCTGTGCAAAATTTTCCCAAACAACGCTTTCAGTACCGCCTTTTCGTTCGACATCATCCGAAGGTTTGTAGGTTAATGCAAACGTTGAGAATGCCTTCTCCAAGTCAAGATTGCCCGGCTCTTTGGTTAGATCATCAAGGAACGATCCAAGACGTCGACCACCAGGTAATGACGTCAGCGCCTTTCGAATATCGTTGTACTGAACACCTCTCATCGATTCATCTTCGACATGGATGTTGTGTTTCTCATACATGGTTTGCATTAAATCACATACACCTGTTGCACCTTTGGAACGTTTCCTTAATTCAGCATCCAAGGCAAACATTGCTAATTCACCTTCAAGGTAATACGAGATTTGCGTTTCTCTTGAGTGGGCATGGCTTCTATAGAGGTGAATCCACGCTTCATGGCTTGCTTCACAGAGCGCTTGACATGAAGAACCGCTTCGTGTATGGTGACGCTTGAGTTTGCGCTTCATATCTGCAAAGTAATCATCTGGACTCCAAGCTCCTGCGCGTAAACAAAGGATGTCGCCAATCCATGAGGTTGCACCTTCAAACCACCAAAGGAGGTCTGTGTTGACTTCGCGTTGCAGATCGTAATCGAGGAATCGCTTTGGGCGTAGCCGTTTCACGTTCCATTGGTGGACGTATTCATGGCTAAACAGGCTAACAAGGTCTCTGTACTCTTCAACATGACCTGGGTGAAGCGCAGTACGAGGTACCATGGAGGTCTGTGAATTGGTGTGTTCAAGACCTCCTCGTCCACCATCGGTGAGGTGGAGGATGGTATGGTATGGTTCTTCGAGGGGTCCGAAAACAGCATGATGTTCCGCAATGATGCGTTTCATATCCTCAATGAACCGTTGGAGCATGACCTGATTTGGCGCATGACCTCCTGCATCCCAGTAATGCAGGGAGTGATGACGACCGTCAACGGTGAATTGATGAATCTCATTTTCATTGCACTCTGCAATGCCATCGAGGAGCGCATCCCGATGTTCTGCAATAAATACGTGCAGACGGCCATCATCTCTTTTTTGCACATCTTGAAGTGCCAATTGCGTCGATACATTCCATGCGGATGGTAAAATGAATTCGACTTGATGCGGCATGTTCATACGATTCATCGCAATTCCAGAAACAGGTAAGAACCACGTGAAAGGAGGCATGAGGTGAAGATGTGTTTCATCAAAATGGTTCGAACGTACAGTATTATCAACGCACAGAAGCAGATAACAAATTCGAACCGTTTCCACGGACTGTACGTCCTTGATGACGATGGAATCCACTTCTTTTCGTACAACCTTGAGTGGATTTCCACGTTCATCATGTGCTTCCAAATGTGAGACGTGTTGAATTGGTTCACGTAGAAAGTATGAACCTGGAACCCATCGAGGGAATGAAAGTTTCAGTGATGGTGATGTAAACGGAGCACTGACTTCGATTTCAACACGTAGTCGTTGGTTTCCCGGAGAGGTCGCTACGACTCGAAATACGACATCTGAAACTGTCATGAATCGTCGTTGGTGGAAGAAGTGTATAGGTTCTGTGCTGCACTCAGGACGAGTTCATCAGAAGAATTCTCGATCAAATCGACTGCAAGTTGTTGAATTGATGCTTCGTTTTGTCGATGCAACAAACGCTCCAACAATCGTGATTTGTCGATGCTATCAAGGCGTTCATCAAACAATACTTCTGTTCTTAATCGATCGCTTTTTTCGTCATTTCGGCCAACAAGCCATCGAGCGACGAGCGAGATTCCATTTCCATCGATGAGCATTCGAAGACGTTGGTCATCTGCTTCATGCACGAATTCTTTCAGCGTTTGAATGAGGAATCGTCGCTGTGCGTTCTCTTTGGAGGTCATCAAGTCAACGAAATTGGGTCGTGATTGTTGAAGCGCAATTGGAACTGCAAGTTTCCACAATGCCTCATCATGCTTGAGCGCTTCCTGAAGTTGTTGGTTGTGATCCTTGTCTAATTCGAGTGCTAAGAGCGACGTAGCTGCTTGCCTGCGAACATCCGGATGTTCATCGCTCAACATTGAAAGGAGTGCATCGGTATCGTCGCTCTCCATTGCAGCAGCAGTTCGGATTGCATAGTCCTCTGATTGTTGAAATTGATGCAATTCATCCTCTGTAACTTCCTTGGTTACAATGAGTTGACGTACCGCTTTTCGGACGACGACACGATCCTCGCAATCGAGTAACAATCGAGAAAGTTGAGCGCTTAATGTCACGTTTTGAATGGATTCAAGGACGGATGCGACACATCGTTGGCCATCAAGCTCTCCTCGTTGAGCCAATTGCTCGAGCAGGTGAGGTGCGTGGAGAGGCGCCCATCGGCGATAGGCTTCAATGGCTTTGTTTCGAAACCAAACATCCTGATCTTCGAGCAATGGCGAGAATGCTTCGACGCTCTCGTAAGCATCAGCATCAAACAGGATTCGTACCGCTCGACGTCGTTGCCGAACATCCTTGTGTTTCAACTTCGCAATGGCGGACTGAATACTTGCAACCATTGGCCCACCTCATGGTCTGAACTCATCGAAATCAAAATCATGATGTTCTTCGTTCTCGATATCACCAGGACGGGCAAGTGTTGGTGCAAACATCAACTGAATCATTGGCCATAGGTGGATAAAATTCTGCAAATGGCCGGTAATGAATGCTTCCAGCTCACCTTCTTGAGGATCCTGCATCAATCGTAATTCATCAGCGATGTTACCAAGTTGTTGGAGTTCTTCAGGTTCACAGAGATCCATCTCGTGACATGTTTCAATAAGTGTTTCAAGAAGGTCAGCAATTTCAATCGCAGAAAGTGGCTTTGGTTCACTTTCAAGAATATCAACAGGCCCGAACGAGACCGGTCCAAGCGATGTTGGATGCAATTCACCAAGTTGGCGTTCCATTTTCATTAATTCTTGATGGTGACTTTCGCCGATGGGTGCGAGAACAAAACCACCCTCGACAATACGTTCCTCCATCCAGTTTGGTATTGATTCGATGCTTCCAGTAATTAACACTCGATTCAGTTCACCCGGCAACTCAATTGGTGCAACCTCAATTGATTCAACTTGGCGAAGGTCAACGGTGGGCCATCCTGCAAGTGCATTTGCAGTATGACGGACAATTTCGTGCGAAGGGTCGATGAGAACGACCCGTCCATCTTCGCCGATAATGCTTGCAATCAGCGCAGCTATGTAACCTCCCTTCGAACCTACAACAAGGACTTCTTGACCTTGATGCAATTCCAAATGATGAAGTAAGGTGACGATCATATGCGGTGCTGAAATTGTCTTCACTCCACCGTTTTCCGTTTCCATGAAGACGACTGGTCGGTCATGAAAAAAGCCATTGAAATCATAGGTTGTAAACTGCTCAAGATGGAGGCTGCACATTGCTTCTCGGACCGTTTGAGGGACTTCGATTCCCGATTTAGAAATCCGGTCGAGAAGTGACCTCATCTCCTCCATAGTTCCCTCACCCCATCGACTCATAAAAACATGAGCGAATCACGAAATATCATCTTGAATGCGTTTCAAAATCTCTTCAGGAGGCTCGTTCGCATCGAGTTCAGGTTCATGATATTCGTTCGAGTCCTCATCGTGTATGTTCTCCTTTATTCGATTGATAAGGCCAACGAAGGATTCGGTTTGATAGGATTCGGTCTGATCCATGTCCGCTTCCATTGTCTCGACAATAATCCGTGCTTGTTCTGGCGTCAATCGAACATCGGTCATCGACGAGAACATATCATCCATCAAGATGCCTTCGATCTTCGTCAAATGCTCCGAAATGGTTGCTCGTGCAAGTCCGAGTTGTTCTGCAAGTTCGGTAATTTTTATCCGTTTAGGAATGTCATAGTAGCCACGATCGTAGGCAAATTTTGCCAACTTGAGTTGCTTTTCGGTCAGGACCGATTCGTGGTTTTGTGGCGTTAATTTGAGCGTTCGTGCACTTGTACGATCGGGTTTTGCCATGAGTCGAAGAACACCAGAAAGCAAACGCAACTTGATGGAGGACCCTTGCAGAATGTATGTCAATCCTTCCTCATTGAGTTTCGAGCCAGCTACTGCATAGGTTCCGTTCGTGCGAGCGTTGAGTATGGGTAATGGATGCACAACGCGACAAATGACCAAGCATCCTTCATCCGGATTCTCAGAGGTTTGAACCACCTCCAACACATCGAGCGAGTCAATGGTATCGAGGTCTCCAACTGTCTTGCCTTGCCGGAAGTGTATCTTGAACAAACAGCGTATATCCTTGGGAACTCGCTTGATGTACGATAGGAACTCAATTCGTTGTGCAATGTCTAAAACAGAATCAATACCAACGGCACTCAAACGGTCGGCTCGCCAGAAAAACGTAACCTCCCGCATGGTTTGGGCTCAACGCCCATCGAAATAAGTGAATCGTCGTTCGGTTTACCTCATTTCCAGCCATCCAAGGAAAGTCGCAATCGGTAGGAAGATGGCCAGAAGCATGTTGACCTTCTTACGTTGATTTCGTAAACGTTCAGGTAATTCTGGTGAGATTTCAATCGCAGATGTGTATCTTGATTGTCTGGTTTTTGGGAATTGTTGATCGAGAACCGAGAGGACCTGAGCACGCAATTCAGGTTGACGACTTGCATGCACCCCTCGTCCAACCATGTATCGGACAGGAAACTCATCGGCAAGAGGTGTTGTGACATTGAGAATCTGCTCAACTCGGCTTGAATCGTGAAGATCGATACGGACAGTTCTGCCATCGCTTCGAACATGGCTGAGAATCCTCCACTTGCCTTGCCCTTCATCCATGCCTTCTAGGGCCTCCATTGTGCGTTGAATTGGAGGAATTGCGGAAGCGACCGGCCGTTCTCTTCTTGCAAGAAATGGGCCGAGAAGAATGCCACCAACCATTGGGAAAAATGTGATCAAGTAGACAATTCGCATGAGTTCATCGGGACTTGTTAAAGCAGAAACAAGTGCCAGACTGAATCCAAAATACAAGCCAAGAAAAGCACCTGCCTGAATGCCGAGCCACAAACCAACTGGTTCGGTTGATGTCTCCGCCATGCTTCAACCATGCAACAACACGAAAAGAAACCGTCGATGAACCAAGAATTAAATGATTCAATTCGATAGAAGCGATATGGAACGAAACGGTCTTGCGTCACGAAGACGAGACCAGAAGGTTGGACGATGGGTTGGCGGAATCAGTTTCTTCTTTCTTGTGTCGTTTTTTCTTGCTCCTGCACTCGCCGAATCTGGAACGATTGTCGAACTATCAGGTCGAGCGAATATGCTGGACTATCACAAAGAAAACGACCAAAATTTCACTTGGACTGAATTAAATTTCTACAGTGCAGCCATCTATGCATTCGGTGATTTGAATTGCCACAACAAACATGAACGGTCATGGTCCATAAATGGAAACCAAATGCCTGTTTGCGTTCGGGATCTTGGTATTTTTGCCGGCCTGGCCCTCGGAGGCTTCGTCTATTCACGCTATGGTGTGAATCGATGGACGGTTCGTGATACGTTTCTTTCGATTCTACCAGATGCGAAATTGAAACCAATTTATCAATCGAATCGTCGAACCATGGCATTTGTTTTGATTGGACTGGTTTGTGTTGTCCCGATGGCATTGGATGGCTTTACACAACTTCTGACAGACCGTGAATCAACAGCGTTCCTCCGACTCGCAACAGGTCTTCCCTTTGGATTTGGACTAGGGCTCTTTTTTGCGGCCGCGTACAGTGCCAGACCAACCAAGTTTACTGGTCCAAGCCAGGTAAAGTTGCCAGGAAATGTGCGATTCCAACGCCCAACTCAGGAAGAGGAATGATCGGGCGGAGGCATGGACCACCATACCAGTAATTGCTCAGCATTTTCAGGTACTGGACAATTCTCATGACCGCTCGTTAAGATTCGTAGTCGTTCGATTGTATTCTCGACGGCTTTCTTGAGTTGAGCATTGCTGTTGGCGAGAATTTCTTGCAGTGCTTTTTCCCAGGGTGTTTCTAGGTTGTTTTTCCTCCATGTTGAAAGAGCGACACGGAACGGCCACATGGCGAGTGTTAAGCGAGCAAACCCAATCCAAGCATCTCGAAGTTTGAACACTTGGCCCTCGGCAAAAGGGATGTGGTTTTGTTGACGATGAATCCAATTTCCCTCTTCCAGCCACTTCACGAGGCGTTGCGTGTGTCGTTGCGTTACCATGCGATGCGGACCCAGAGATTTGTGCAAACGTGGGATTTCGCAGGAACCGGCCATGAGTGAAAGTGTACCCAATATTGACCAACTTGATCGAGCAAGTGGATTGCTCGGAACATCGGATTGTCGTGCTTGGTTGGAATCCCATTCATCTTCAGCGGTTTGCATCCATTGAGCCGGAGAACGTCCACTCAACCATCCAATGTGGACTGAAGTCCGTTCCATTGGAGCGCCTGGCAATCGAGTTTGTTGCTGAACATCGTGGGACAGTTTCTCGAGTAAGTATCTGTCAACTTTATCTTCATCAACGTTGAGTGGTGCTGGCCTTCGATTGAAAAACGAACGTAGTTCTTTACGCAGTTTTTGACGTAATTCATCCAATCCCCCCTCGTTGAGAATTGGTCCAACAACACAGCATTTGTCGAAGGGAGGTGCAACTGCGACTGTTCCAGTAAAGAGGTCATGAAATCCCTTGCGAATGGTTTTCTGAATTTCAGGCGTTTCAAAATATTCTTGCTTGTCGGAACTCATTCGCAAGGTTGCATGTTTGATGCGATCGATGGCGCGATCTGGATCGCAATCGATCCAAAACACAAGATCGGGGATCATTGAAGCCGAATTCACCTGACAAACGGTATCGATTCCTAAATCGCCAACAACACCTTGGTAGATGATCGAAGAATGGATGTTGCGATCTGAGACAACCACTTCTCCACGCTCCAATCGAGGTTTAATCCATGTATGGGAATGATCAAGTCGGTCGGCAGCAAAGAGTCCCGCTTCCTGTAGTGGCGTCTTATCTCCAAGTTTGACGGCTTCGAGAGCAAGTTTACCGAGATCACTGTGGCGACGAGGCTCGTGTGTGCGATGGACTTCTCGAAAGGGGTAGTTGGTCAGCAATTCGCTGAGAATCCGAACGGCTTCACCTTTACCAGAGCCATCTCCACCTTCAACGGTGATGAGGTACATTACTCCACCTCTGTTTCCTGGAATTCATCTCGTGCGAAAATCAACAATCCCATTCCGCAGAGAATGAGGAATGGTCCAAAGACGATGAAACCACGACTAAACAACGCAAATCCTGCGAGATATTGTGTACGTCGGTAATTGGTGGCTCGTCGTGCATTGATAGCTGCATTCAAGCCGATGATACCAGCAAGAATGGTCACAAGGGCAATTCCCGTTGAAAGGGCCACGGCGTTTTGAAGCGACCATCCAGAGGTGGATAGCGTCAAGTCTTCTTTGAGAAGCTCGTCTCCTTTACTGAGCGTAAACGGGGCCTGTGTTGCACTATCCGGGGCAAAGGTACGTTCAATTGTGCTATAGTTTTCAAACGTAACTCTCAGCACATGCTCTTTTGAAACAACGTTTTGAAATTCATAGTATCCGTAGGAATTGGTTTCTACCTTCTGAATGGATTGTTTTGTTTGGGCGTTGATCAAATCCATGGAAACGCCTTCGATTGCTTCACCTGTTTCGGCTTCGAGAACGATACCATACACATCGATGACATCTTCACCTGCTGACTGATCGAGCAATTCGGATGGATTTCCTTGAAGCAGAAGCAATCCAGTGATGATCCCTAATACGCTTCCAATGAAGATAAGTGAGGATGCAAGTGCAAGAAGACCATTTTGCTCCTCGATCAAGAGTAATGATTCACCTTCTGTGGTCGAGTTCGTGATTTCCGAGGCTTGAACCACGAGTTCTTCTTCCTCCACGGGTTCTGGATGTAATTGTTGACGAACACGTGCACGCAAGGCCTCACGTCGTTCATTTATGTCCATACTTCATCCACTCAAACTCGGATGTGCGCGAAAAACGTACCTTCCGTGTGTATCCGCGCACGCAGCCCTATCGTTTCAAACGCACGCTTTGATGTAAACCAAGGAATGCGAGCGAAATCATGACCACAACCGTCAGAACAACGCCCGATACGATCGGGGAAAATGTGGTCGACACCTCGGTTGTTTCGGGTGCTTCAGCGGTTGGTTCGAGAACATCAGCTCTCAACCATGAGCCTTCTCTCAAGCCGAGTTCGAGTAACCGGCCGATGTGAGCCAATGATTCCGCTGAGACCTTGTCCGGCGTATCTTCATGCGTGTGCCAGTAACCTTGCCATGCTGTTGCATTCTCGCCGTAGCGTATATCGATAAAATCGATGGCTGGAATTCCGACCTCGTTCATCGGAACGTGATCGTCGTTCACACCATCCATCGATGAGAAATTGATGATGTCTTGGCCGATTGAACCACTGCAATCTTCAACGCCATCCAACAATCCGAGTGGCCCGGAGAGATTTTCAACAGCCATCCATAATCGATTGCCTTCTTCATTGTTCAAAGATGGGGGGAAGGTTCGATAAATTTTCAAATCTGCATCGCCAATCATATCGACCAACAGGAAGCCATCCGTTCTGTTGATGTCATCTTGTGTTTGATTTTCAGCCCATGCCCTTGCACCTAATGCCCACGTTGATGGATCATTGTTCGAACCTTGGTCCTCTGCATCGGTGAGGAGAATCCAAATCTCATGGTCAAGATTCAAACTTGGAATGATGCGTGCAAGTTCCCACAATACTGCGACGCCGCTCCCTCCATCATTTGCACCAGGTATTGGTTGCTCAGTCATGTCTGGATTGGAATCTCTCTCCGCTCTGTGTCTTGAATCATAATGTGCAGCGAGAACAATGACGGGCGTTTCTTCTGTCGAATCAGAGGGGATGAGTTTTCCTTCAAGATTGGTAAGATTGTATCCTCCTCGATGATGAGGGTCAAGTCGCCAATCAAACTCGGGTCTCGTCTCCATAAACCAATTTCGAAGATCCATCGAAGCGTTACTTCCTGGAATTCGTGGTCCGAATTCAACTTGTGTCGTTACACTTTCATTCGCGTTGTTTCCATCAAATTCCAAAACATCAACCGTTGAACAAACATCTGCTGAAGCGGTCATTGGAAATGCAACCGTGGAGAGGAGAAAGGTTGCCAAAAGAGCCATTGTTCGCATGATTCGCCACTCGATGATGTTGATGCTAAGAACGCGGGGTATTAAATACCTCATTTCGATACAAGGATTTGTGGTATGGCACCACATTTTGCTGAGGATTTCATATGTCTGAACGACGCTCTACTACGGCCCTCTTTCTCGTCCTGCTGATGTTGACCTCTGTTGTAGGACATGCTACAGCGAATGAATCAGAGAGTGATGTCGAAGAAACCGTCACTGAAATCGGTACCGTCTACGGTGATTTGAACGAATTCGACGTTGCAGAAGGTTCGGAGTATTTGCTGATCAACGAAAGTCAACCTGTCGTTTCGGCTACATCGTTCATCAAACAAGCATGGATTGAGGAAGGTCGACCAGGTGTTGATGATATTCGATATCAACCGACGATGGCTCGTTCAACATGCACGCAACATGTTGTTGGCGACACGCTAACAGTACCTATTTCAGGAGGATCAACGAATGTATACGTCGCAAAAACAACTGCGACTGTTGCCTTTTTGGTCCAATCGGGAAGAACGCTTTCTTCGACTGTTTTGCAAAATCTCGCATCGACATGGGATCAAACGATTTATCCTACGATGACCACCTATTTCGGTAAGGATTATCAGGACGGTCGTGGATTGGCTCCTCCGGATAACGACAACAATTGTCAAGTTGAAATTGTCGTTTACGATATCGATGGTGCATACAACATCGGCGGATATTTCTCCCCAGGTACTGCTCCTTCACGAGACGTTGTTTACGTCGACTTTGCGGATATCACTCTCGCATGGGGTAAATCCATTATTGCTCACGAATTACAACATCTCCTTCACAACGCACAAGATCCGTATGAAAACCTCTGGTTGGATGAAGGAAACGCCGACGTCGCCATCTATCTGTGCTTTGGAGCAGATGGAACACTTGCTGGCCATCTCAATGGATGGACACAACAATCCGACCTAAGCGTTCGTTGGTGGAATCAGCGAAATGCCGATTATGGTGCAGGCTTCATTTTTACGATGTATTTGGCTGATCATCTGGGTGGAGGTCCTGCCGTTCGACAACTCGTGCAAGATTCAGCAACTGGAGGTCTCGGTGTTGAGAACCTTGCATTATCGCCTGTCTCTGGACAATCTGGAAAGATCGGTCGGACCATGGGCGAAATTTTCGCTAATTTCTCCATTGCGGCAACACTTGACTCTGACCAAGGTATCTATGGCTTCTCAAATCTCGTCCTCAATCCATCGTGTGGAGGCTCTACCTTCTGCCGAATTACGCCAGCCGACACCAACTCAGACTGGTCAACGCCTTGGAGTTCGACAGGCCATACAATGGAAGGATGGGGCATTCGTTCATTCAAGTTCACGCCAGGATCTGCTTCACCAGCTCCGCTCACCTTGAGAGTGACTTCCGATGTATCGAACTTCGATGGAGTTCTCGTCTACAAATCAACGGCCGATGGACTTTGGTCGACACAAGATTTGGATTTCACCAACAATGTTGCAACAGGTCTGATTCAAGGATTTGGCAACCTCACCGATGAAGTCTATGCCATTGTTTGGTATGCGAGTGCGATTGCAGATTGTGACTACACTTCCTGTGGACCCTCCTACCCTCAAGGAACCATCGATATCGAGGCTGCTCGAATCACTTCGCCAGCAACAATGATGCTCAATGGCACAGCCCTCGGAGACCGTGATGGAGATGGTGCTGCGGACACGGTTCAAGTCAACTATTCCATCTTGTCAAATGCCTTCTTCGAAGATTTAGATGTTGACATGCTTGTACGTGATAGCAACGGTACCGTCGTCGACACGATTTCGACTCGTGTGCAGGCTGGTGGCGGTGTCCATGTTCCAAACAATGTCTATTTTACGGCAAACAAGGACGATCAATACACGCTCCAATTTACCATGAAGAACATGCTTGGAGCGGTGCTTGATACTGAAACAACAGCGCCTCAGGCCTTATCGAATATGGCACCAGTAGCCAACGGTTCAGTTTCAACAAACCAAAGCCAGACCTATGAGAAAATCCAGTTCACTGGTGATGGTTTTGATGCTTGGGGTCTCTCACTGGATAACAACACTCTGCCGTATTTCGATTCGCCTATCGCCTATGCTTGGGACTTTGATGACAACATGACGTCTGGCCTTCGCTCGCCATTACGGTCCTTCTCCCAGGCAGGTACCTACAACACAACACTCCGAGTTATGGATGTTGGAGGGACATGGTCGGATGTTAGTGTGAATGAAATCAACATCACCGATGATTCGGAGCCAATCCCAATTATCTCCGTTAACAACAACGTTGTTGCAGATCGGATTGAAATTCTTACAAATCAACGAATTATCTTCTCTGCCTATCAAACAGCGGACAATGTTCCATTGGAATACCTTACCTTTGAATGGGATTGGGGCGATGGCTCCGATGCAACGACAGGGGTTGGCCTCTACACTGCAAATCACGAATGGGGCGATGTTGTCGGTCCGAATCAAACGTATATTCTCACACTGAATGTATCGGATGGTGTCAATGTAGGACAAAAAACAATCGAAATCGTCGTCAACAATCGTCAACCATACCAAATTTTCACTGAGGAACTGACCACTTACACCTACACGCCACTTCTCATGCCAGACATCTTTACCGATGATGACGGAGAAAACCTGTCCTTGGGATGGGTGTTTGAGGATGGTGTGAATCTTGATGGCATTGACGTTGATCGCAACGATGATTTTTCTTCAACCTCTTCCGCAGCCCTCTATCCTTCACCTGCTTGGAATACGCCTGGAATGAAAAACATCACAGTCACCGTGACCGATGAAGATGGCGCAGTGTCCGTCGCTGAACTTCGTGTGAACGTTATTAATCAGATCCCAGTTGCAAATTACATCGTTAAACAATCAGGTGCGAATGGTGAATCACAGATTGATTTCCTNNTCGANNANGCTCANGTNAANGTNCCNTACACNTTNGATGGNNGNACNAGTTTCGANNTNGATGGNACGACTGGCANGATACAANGATTTNANNTTCAANTGGTCGTTCCCNGATGGNACNTTTAGCNACAAAANNCTNCCAGCNTATTCNTTTANNGAACCTGGNGAACAAANCATNCAANTNATNGTAACCGATGAAAACGGNGANCAGAGNNTTCCAAGAATCATNGTTGTTGTTGTNGCNAACCCNCTNCCNATCATTGAATTGCAAATTCTNGATGCGTGGCTTTGGCTTNNNGATGACTGTGATCTTNNAGCNGAANNAGNANCNCCGGCCAGAGAATCTTGTCAATTGCTNATGGATACGGACGTGTTCCCTGAAAATGGATTACCAGATCAGTGGTCAAGGACCTTCGATGAAAATGGCATCAACGTCGCCATACCTGGTGCAATGCTTTACTTTGATTCAAGTGGTACCCGAGATGGTGATCAAAAATTCGAAGGCAAATATGTACCACTTGAACAAGAATCACCCGATTGGAACGGGCTTTTGGAATACACGTGGGACTTTGGTGATGCGACACCGATCGTCCATGAACCAAAGCCTTGGCATTCCTATGAACGACCTGGATTGTACACGGTAAAACTCACCGTTCGTGATGCGTTTGGAACCGGTGATGTCACTCGTGCTGAATTCAAGATTCACATCGACTCACCTCCTGAGATTGGAGATATCGATTTGCCAGATGAAATCTATGAAGACTTTTCTTCCACTGTAATCGTCAATGTTACAGATGCTGAATCACTTGCCGACCTCGTGTTCTATAGAGACATTAACGTCCTCGATGGTTCGAACGCAGACCGTGATGATACCATCAGCAATGAACTCGTCATCAAATGGGAAAAAGATATCCTCAATGATGAGGATGAGGACGGAATCGCCGACAACGATTGGTTTGTGTCGACCAATTCGATTCCAACACTCGAAACGGTTGTTTGGGATGATCCCAAAGAAACAATTCTGAAAGTACGAGTTTGCGATGGTATGGGGTTGTGCGATGAGGCGCAAACCGATGTCACAGTTCTTCCTGANCAAGATGCCGATCCATCACTCTCAGACTTCAGTTTAGATGAATGGAAATCGTGGGCTTCCGATGCTGGAAGTGATGCGCTTGGCTTCATTGCGCTCATCTTAGCTGCACTCATCCTCGGATGGTTGGTCATGCGTCAACCAAACGAAATTGAAGAGGAAGCGAAGCAGAATGCTGAGACCTACGATGTTGAACATGCTGATGATGGAGGCCTATTGGGTATGGATCATCACACGCCTCCACCCGCTCCGAAGATTCTCTCGAAACAGGAACGTAGGAACGATGAAAGTGGCTATGTTCGGCCTCTACGCCGACGCGAGTAGACGAATGCCTCAAGAACCTCCTTGCAAACCTGTCTTTGAGGGCTGATTGAATGTTGCAACGACGAGCCGTTGTTTTGCTTTCGATTTTCCTTCTCCCACTGTTCGGTGTAGGCATAACAACCCCTGTAGGAACCGCCTCAGCAGCCATCGATGATTGCAAAGGGGAGTTGTCACAGATTGTAGAGAATGAAACGCTCTCTCGTCATGCAGAAGTTCCCAACAACAACAATTGGTGGTTTGTGGAGGATTATGAAGAAGACGGCCCGGGGAAACGGCAGTCGAAAAAGCAGAGTGATGAAGGCACGTACCCCTTCGATCCAGCGCTTTCTCCTGAAGAAGAATGGATGTACCAGAATTATCATTCACCAAGTCCAGTCAAGACACTGACAACCAATATTGCAACGACGATGCAAATTGGAAATGATAGCGTAGGTGCGCTCAGAGTCAACCTCTCAAGTGAGCATCGAACAACCATCTGCGTCGAGATTCAAGGGATTGTTGGTGACACAACAGTCCCTGCGAAGGCTGATGTGTATCTCATGACAACTTCGCAATATGAAAACTACGAATGGTCCTACAATCGAATGCATGGTGATCGATTCGAGCGATGGTTCGAACGAGAAAGCATTAGTGAGGATGAATTCATTTCCGAAGTCCCGCCAGAATGGGCTGCATTCGATGTAACAGGGTGGAAAACCTACAGAGATGTCCATGCCTATGAGAATACGGATTCGGTCGTGATGAGTATNACAATGGATGGNCCTGAAGTGTACTCCTCTTTGTTTTCAGACATGACTTATCAGGAATTTTTCATCGTTGTTGATGCTTGGGACAACTCTCGACGTGGAGATGCAGGTGTTCAAAACAAAATACTCGTCGCCGATGTTGCAATCTCGACGGTTGAACGGTCTGTTGTTTTGCCGAATTGGACCGTTTCGATTGCATTCTTTGTGTTCTTTGCAGGGATCGTCTTGACGCCGATCATCATCAATCGCCGCTACATGGATGCAGGACTTGACCCGCAGGCCGAGGCAGAGAAGAAACTGATGCCATCACTTCAACAGTGACGAATCTCTTGAATTCAGTATTCAAGAAGCGTCCAAGCATCTCGAAGATCTCGGACGTTGATGAGGCCTTTGTCGCTGATTCGATGTTCCATCGAGAGTGTTGCATACACCATCGAAACACCCAGGACTGGGGCATGAATTCGTGCCCAATCGCCACCACTGTTGACGGCCATGACCGAGTAATCAACGCCCTCGCCTTTCAATTCAATCGCTGCATCGACGATTTGGAGAGCGTCAAGGTGCGAATGTGCAGTTGAGCAGAATTTAATGAGATCTGCTTTCTCTGAATTGTCTCGAACGAAGGATGCGATATCCTCTGAGTTTGGTGTTCCATTGATGTCGTGGCTGGAGAAGATGATCTTGCAACCCTTTTCTTTCGCTGCGGCCAACAACTCAGTGAGTTTGCCTTCTTCGATGGATGATTCGAGATCAATCCAGCTCACACCAGAAGCAATAGCAAGTTCGAGAATAGCGATGCGCTCGTCCTCTGTTCCTGGATAGAATCCACCTTCTCGTGGAGGGCGGACAGTGAAGATAACAGGCACTGCAATGGAATCTTTCAATTTTTGAATGGTCTCAGCAGCATCGACGGTTGCTGCATCGGAAATAGGCCACTCCGATTCAGGAGGCATGACGCTTTTCGGCTCACCCTCCTCTTGTTCAACAAGGACAGGTTCGGGCTTTGTCAAGTACAGTCGGTCAAATCGAACTTCGACAAGATCAGCACCTGCAGTTGAGGCACGTGCGGCTTCATCGACCATGTCATCAACGTCTGTGGAGTCGAGTGCTACGCAAATGGTCGGTTCTGGCATGACTCAACCGACCTTCGTCTTCTTCTTAACGCTCACGGATAGAACTGATGGTTTTCGAAGGCCAAAAATTGAATTTTGGCACCCTCTTTCGTGGGTCAAAAACCAGTCGCAGAAGACTGGTTTGGGGGTATGTTTACATACCCTCGTCGACCATGTTTAACAGTTAGAGAGGCGGAGCAAACGCTACCTTGGAAATCGGCCGACTGCGACGAAAATTCTGACTGGATTTGATGATACTATGGACGACGAATATGACGCAGGAAGCATTCAGGTTCTCGAAGGACTTGAAGCTGTTCGAAAACGACCGGGAATGTACCTCGGTGATCCTCACGACGGGTCCGCTCTCCATCACTGCATCTGGGAAGTTGTCGACAACTCTGTTGANGAACACCTTGCAGGGTACACCAATCAGATCGATATCGTCCTCAATGCCGACAACTCGCTTTCAGTGCGTGATTATGGGCGAGGCATCCCCGTGGGAGAGCACAAAGATTACGGAATTTCAGCCGCCGAGGTCATTATGACAAAACTACACGCTGGTGGTAAGTTTGACAACAGTTCGTACAAGGTCTCCGGCGGTCTGCACGGTGTTGGCGTTTCTGCAGTAAANGCTGTTTCGGAATGGATGGAAATGACCATTCACCGCGANGGAGTCGTNTATTTCCAACGATATGAAAAAGGCGTTCCAACGGGTGAACTCAAAAAGAAAGGGGATTGCGAGGATACAGGGACGCATATCAAATTCAAACCAGATCTTACCATCTTTACTGACGTGGTTGAATTCAATCTTGAAGAAATTGAAACCAGGGTTAGTGAGACAGCGTTTCTTAACGCAGGGTTGAAAATTACGATTCTTGATGTTCGCGGAGAAGAACCCCACCGAGCCGAGCATTTGTATGAAGGTGGCCTTTCAGAATATGTCGCTATACTGAATGAACGTAGAGAGGTCTTACACCCTGATGTTATCACGATATCGGGCGAAAAAGAACTCCCAGAAAAAGGCCCTGTCGAGGTCGAAGTAGCACTCCAATGGTCCGATGCCTTCAGTGAATCAATTCGTTGCTATACCAACATTATCCGAAATAAAGATGGTGGGACGCACATGTCTGGACTTCGAACGGCGTTAACCAGTTCCGTGAATGCCTATGCCAAAAAGAAGAATTTACTCAAAGGCGACTCGCTTTCAGGTGATGATGTCCGTGAAGGTCTGGCTGCAGTTGTGAGTGTGAAACANCCTGATCCATCNTTCTCNTCTCAAACCAAGGATAAACTTGTGAGCAGTGAGGTGACTGGGATTGTCCAAACCATTGTTTACGACAAACTCGGAGAATTCTTTGAGGAAAATCCATCNGTGGCNAAGCAGATTGTCGAGAAGGCACTTCTTGCCTCGAAAGCAAGAGAAGCGGCACGCAAAGCCAGAGATCTTACCCGCCGCAAAGGTGTTCTTGAGGGAGGAGGCCTCCCTGGAAAATTGGCGGATTGTCAATCGCGCAATCCAAAAGAGTGCGAAGTCTATCTTGTGGAAGGTGATTCTGCTGGAGGTTCTGCGAAGACTGGACGTGATCGACGAATCCAAGCGATTTTGCCACTACGTGGTAAAATCCTCAACGTTGAACGCCAAAAGCACAATGCTGCAAAAGTATTCCAAAATCAAGAGATTCAAACGATGATTCGCGCGTTGGGCGCAGGTGTCGGCAACAACAGCGAGGATGAAGGCAGTTTTGACCCTGAAAAATTACGCTACAGCAAAATCATCATCATGACGGACGCTGACGTCGATGGTGCACACATTCGTACGTTGATGTTGACCTTCCTGTGGCGATTTATGCGTCCTGCAATTGAGCAGGGGCACGTGTTTATCGCCCAGCCACCGTTGTTCCAATTGACAAAAGGGCGCGTCAGCAAATATGCTTTCTCTGACGAGGAACGAGACGCCATTCTCGAAGAACTTCGTGGCGATAATCCAACTACAAAAATCGGGGTTCAGCGGTACAAAGGTCTTGGTGAAATGAATCCTGAACAATTGTGGGAGACGACCATGGATCCCGCAACCCGGACAATGCTCAAAGTAACCGTGAAGGATGCGGAAGAAAGCGACCGTATGTTTGAGATCCTTATGGGCGAAGACGTACCCGATCGAAGGGCGTTTATCGAACGCCATGCAAAGGAGGTGACCAACCTTGACATCTGAAGAAGACACCAATGAAAACGGCGATGTTGTCGAGACTGGGACGGTGTTAAACCGTTCACTTAATGATGAAATGAAAACGTCGTACATCAATTATGCCATGTCCGTTATCATCGGGCGTGCATTGCCTGATGCACGTGATGGCCTCAAACCCGTTCACCGCCGTGTTCTCTATGGTATGCATGAGGGAGGTCATACTGCTGACAAGAAGTTCAGTAAATCAGCTCGTTCTGTCGGTGAAGTCATGGGTAAATACCACCCGCATGGTGATCAATCAATCTATGATACGATGGTTCGAATGGCACAGGAGTTCTCCCTACGTTATCCATTGGTCGATGGGCAAGGAAACTTTGGTTCAATCGATGGCGATCCGCCTGCAGCAATGCGATATACAGAGAGTCGATTGGACCGCATCTCCAAACATATGCTTGAAGACATTGAAAAGAAAACGGTCGACTTCCAACCGAATTTTGACGATTCGGAGATGGAACCATCCGTTTTGCCCGCTCGACTCCCCAACCTTCTCCTCAATGGTTCGGATGGTATCGCAGTTGGTATGGCGACAAGAATTCCTCCGCACAACCTGACTGAAGTTGCAGGAGCGATTGAGCTCCACGTACAACGTATTCTTGAAGAGGGAGAAGAAAATTCAGGAAAGCCAAATGTTTCCATCGAGGAATACATGGAACATATCAAAGGTCCAGATTTCCCAACGGGCGCAACCATTCACGGAATTGATGGCATCATTGACATGTACACAACAGGCAAAGGCCGATTCCATGTCCGATCTCGTTGCGATGTCATCGATGATTCGAGCGGAAAACGTATCATCGTGCATGAGATTCCCTATCAGGTCAAGAAATCTGATATGCTTGTGCACATTGCTGAATTGGTGACAAAAGGGTCCGTCATCGGTATTCGTGATATTCGTGATGAATCTTCCAAAGAAGGGATTCGTGTTGTTATCGAAGTGAAGAACAATGCTGACCCACATGCTGTCTTGAATCAATTGTTCAAATCGAGCCGTCTTCAAGAGTCCTACTCTGCGAACATGATGGGCATTCTTGATGGACGCCCTGTGCTACTGACGCTCCCAGTTATGTTGCACACATATGTCGAGCATCGTGAATCTGTTATTGAACGTCGTGCTCAATTTGAATTGGAAAAAGCCGAGGCGCGTGCGCACATTCTGGAAGGATTGGTCAAAGCCCAAGACCGTATTGATGATGTGATTGCGGTAGGTAAGGCGAGCTCAAGTCGTGAACAATTTGAATTGGTTCTTCAAGGAACTGAGACGATGCCAGGAATTGCGCCGTTTGACTTTACCGAACCACAAGCCAAAGCCATCGCTGAGCGACGTTTGTATCAATTGAGCAGGCTCGATGTCGAAAAGGTGCAAAACGACTATGATGAGTTGAAACTGAAAATTGCTGATTTGAAGGACATTATTGCATCACGTACACGGCGCCTCAACATTCTCATTGAAGAGCTAAATGCAATGGTTGAGCGTCATGGAGATGAACGACGTTCCGATATCAACAAGATGCCACTCTCAATGGATCGAGAAGACCTCATCGAAGAACGTGCGATTGCGATTACATTGACCGATGACAATTACATNCGACATGTTCCTGTTGAAACCTTCCGAATCCAAAATCGTGGAGGAAANGGACTGAAGGGGGTTGCAACGAAAGACGAAGATTCTCCTCAATCGATTGTCACGTGCTTTAGCAAAGACCGGTTGTTAATCTTCACCAATCTTGGACGAGTCTATGGTTTGAAAGCATGGGAAACGCCACAAGGAAGTCGACACAGTCGTGGTACGCATATCCGTAATCTCCTTGAAAACCTGCAGGAGGGTGAGGATATCGTCAGCATTCTCCCAATTTCGAAGGACATTGTCGATGAAGTTACTGAGAAATGCCTCAAAGTGAAGCTGGAAGAGGGTGAAAAACGCCCAAGTTCCGGTTACTTCCTTTTGTTTGCAACCAAATTGGGGCTCATCAAGAAGACGGATTTGCACGAATATGTGCGAATCAACCGGAATGGAAAGTATGCATTGCGGTTCAAACTTGAGAATGATTCATTGGTTAATGTCCAACAAAGCGTTGATACGGATGACGTTGTGATGATTTCGACGACTGGATATGCAAGCCGATTCAAGTGTGAAGCCATTCGAACTTCAGGTCGTGTGTCTGGGGGTGTATATGGGATCAAGGTTGCCGACCGAAAGGGGTCTGGCGGCGGATTTGTCGCAGGCATGCTCGCTATGAGCGATTCTGATTCGCAAATACTCACCATCTCCAAGTACGGTATGGCCAAGCGAAGCCGACTCGGAACAGCCGATAAAGTGCCTGATCTTGATCGAGATGGAAACGAACGTTTTGATGATGATGGAAATCTCAAGATGATGACCGACGGTTATCGCTCAACCAATCCGGGTGCGAAGGGTGTACGTACGATGAAATTAGACGAAGAATTCTCGGACGAACTTGTCAGTGTTCGTCGAATTCCTAATCTTGGCGATAACCTCTTCGTTCTCACAAAGAAGGGTATGATGATTCGTCTTGCCGTCGACCAAACGAAAGAAACCTCTGGGAAATCAACACGTGGAACACGAATCATGGAATTGAGAAACAAGGACAAAACTTCCTTTGAGGATGAAATTATCTTCACTGCTCGTCTGCCTGCTGAATTGATCGAGCAAGATGAGTTTGATGCGATGGATACCGACGGTG
Source organism: Methanobacteriota archaeon (assembly GCA_002719815.1). GTDB lineage: Archaea > Thermoplasmatota > Poseidoniia > Poseidoniales > Poseidoniaceae > MGIIa-L2. The sequence goes on from PBET01000015.1 coordinate 53,372, forward strand.
ATGGTGTTGTTTCTCGAGAAGAATTCGAGGCTGCACAAGCGGCAAAGGATGATTCAGGTATGGAAGAAGAATGAAACGCCCACATCGACGAGTTCAAACATGACTCATGACTGGTCGGTGTGTACGGGGTTCTACCCAGTAGGTGAATTGTTATGGATGAGCGTTCATTGATTTACGATTGGAACACGATTGAATACGAATTTAGNCGCAATCCAAACAACCATCCGCACGGTGTTTGGTTTGATGATGAAACATTGCGAGATGGCCTTCAGAGTCCTTCTGCTCGAAACCCAACCATTGAGCAGAAGATTGAACTTCTCGATTATATGGAAAAACTTGGTATCCAAAAGGTCGACCTTGGTCTTCCTGGTGCTGGCCCGTTCCATGTTGAGCACATTGATGCGATGCTCTCTCACATTACCGAAAATGATTACCAGATCAGGCCAGGTGCTGCAGTTCGAACCTTGATGCAAGACATTGAACCCCTGGTCGAATTGCAAGAAAAGCATGGAATTCCTATTCAAGCATCGGCTTTCCTTGGTACTAGCCCAATCCGCCAATATGCTGAGGGATGGACGATGGAGAAACTTCTCTCAACGATGGAGAAAGCAGTCTCATTCGCAGTTGAGAACGATGTTCCAGTCATGTTTGTTACTGAAGATACAACACGTTCGAATCCTGAAGATATCAAGATGATCTACCAACGNGCCATGGAACTNGGTGTNCGTCGAATCTGCGTTTGTGATACTTGTGGTCACGTCACACCGAATGGTGTGAAGAAATTACTTGCCTTCATCGATGAAGAAGTCATCAAGGATGGAGGCTACGACCGACGAGACATTGAGGTCAATTGGCACGGCCATCAAGATCGAGGCTTAGGTGTTGCCAACAATATCGCAGCTGTAGAAGTCGGNGCAGATGTTGTCCATGGAACTGCGCTTGGACTNGGAGAGCGAGCTGGAAATGCACCTCTCGACCAAACCTTGGTCAATCTCAAACTCATGGGTGCAATTGACAACGATCTCTCTGTTCTTGGTGAATACATGCAAAAAGCGCACGAATACACTGAAGTTCCACTCCCTCGAAATTACCCAGTCTTTGGACAGGATGCGTTTGAGACAGGTACTGGTGTCCATGCTTCTGCAGTCATTAAAGCCATGAAGAAAGGCGATCATTGGCTCGCAGATCGTGTTTACTCAGGTGTGCCTGCTGGTGAATTTGGACTTGAGCAGGTTATCCGAATTGGCCACATGGCGGGTCGTTCAAACATCATTTGGTGGCTTCAACAACGCAATTACGAGGTGACCGATGAACTCGTTGCTCATTTGTTTGAAGTTGCGAAATCGCAACGCCGATTGATGGATGATGCTGAAGTTGTTGAAGCGATTGAAGCATTTCAGAATTGAATCGCTTCTGTCGGCTCAAGCATTAAGTAAAATGCTCAAAAAGTTGATTTGAGAGCATGCCCAAACCTTCCAATCTTGAAATTATGGAAAAGGCCAGAGAGATGGGCTTGAAGTTGAGTGAGGATGGGCAAAGTTGGGTACCAATTGATGAATTAGTCGTTCAATTACCGCCTCCACGACATCCTGCCTACGTCCCAGTTACCTCGCGTCAAATTCTAACTCGTATCATCTTCTGGACGTTCTTTTGTGTCCTTATTGGAGTACTTGCGGGCATGTATGCCTCAACACTTGTTGAATCAAGTCTTGAATTGTTCTGTTTTCTCTTCTTGATAATTCTAAGTGGTGGAGGAAGTGGATGAGTTTGATGCTGACCAACTCAAGAATTGCGATTTAAGCTTCTTCTTCGGTATTGTCGTCCCTGTTCACTTCTTCGAGAGTCGCTTCCAGCCATCCACTATCGACGCTTCCACCATCCCATTCACCACGAACTTCGACTTCAATTTCTTCTTCTTCTCGCCATACGGGTTCTTCAAGCGAACCTTGTGTGATGAACCGACCAAATCCATCGACCTGTTCTTCAAGAAGTGACATGTGTTTTGAAATGGGTAAGAAATGACCTACCGGCATTCCTGCTGCTACGAACGGATTGGTTGCAATACAGATCATCAATCCATCTTCTGGTGCGAGGATGTCGACAGAAAGTCCAGGTGTTGCTGGATCCGATATTCGTGCAACAACATCGCCTTCTTTCATGATTGAACCGCTATCGACAAACAAGTCAAGCAAACCTCCTTCTCCTGCTCGTAGCCATGTTGAACCACTTGCAAGCATTCTGAATCGAGGACGATGTGGTTTGCCTGGGACCATCTTCAGTTTCCTTAGGACATTCATAACACCATGGACTGCGACTTTCACAGAGGTCTGATCGAGCCAATTTGCACCACCACCTTCGTATGTAATTGCTGGAATATCTTCCATATTCGCATGATTTCGAAGCGAACCTTTCGGTGGCTTCGAATCAAGAAGTATCTCGATTCCGAATGCCTTTGCTAAGATGTTTGAACCTGCATGAGCCAGGTCGACTCTAAGCTGAGGCATGTTTGAACGGCCCTTTCCTGCACTATGTAAGTCAATGATTGCATCCGAATCTTCAACCAAATAGCGCCAAACTTGTGCTGCAACACGTCTCGTGGATGATCCTTTGGCGTTCCCTGGAAAGTTTCGATTCAAGTCTCGACCATCGGGAAAATATCGAGATTTTGAACGATAGCCAGGCATGTTGACAACTGGAACGATACGGATTGTTCCAGCAAGTGTTTCAGGATCAAGCGGTTTTTCAGGATCAGTAAATGCTGTGCTGAGAAGATGTGTGCAAGCAGAAGGACCCGTCAATTCATCACCATGCATCCCTCCAAGAATGGTGATGGTAGGGCCTGGTCGCTTTCCATGGATGATGGTGACCGAGGTGGACCAAGGATCGCCGATTGTGACTTCAAGCAAAGGAAGTTCAATCGTTCGTATCGTTCCTTTCTTGACCAATTTTCTGTAGAAGCGATAATCACTCCAGTCAGAAGCACGATCCCATTCAGCACGGTCCTCGACCTGGTGTTCAGCAAGCGCTTTTTGAATCGCTCGACGTCGATTGCGAGAAAGCTCGTGTGCGATTCGCACAGGCTTGGCTTTCTTTTTTGGAGCCATCGTTCCACTTCCATTCATTCAAGGCCAGCCACGAGATCAGCTAATACTGCCTCAACGTCACTCGCCTTGGTTACACCAGATGCGAGAAGAACGCCGTGTGCGCCTAATTCCACAGCCGTTTGGACATCCTTTCCGTCCTTGACTCCAGCACCACAGAGTACACGTACCTTCGAGTTGATGTTTCGAACAGCAGCGACGGTATCAGAAACGATTGCAGGGTCTGCTGTTGTAACCGATATGTCGCCTCCAATCAATTCTGGTGGTTCAACTGCGATGAATGTTGGACCAAGTTCTGCAAGATGGTGTGCTTCTTCGACGTCCGCTGCACAGGCACAGATTGGGAATTCATCTGGAAGTTGTTCCATCAATGCTTGGACATGATTCATGTCAACCTTGTGTTCAGCATGATTGATAATCGTTCCTTCTGCGCCTCGTTCTATAGCGTTTTCAGGTTGAAGCCATCCAGTGAACGAACCTTGGCCAACTGGGTCGAGATGTTGACTCCAAACTTCGAGTGTTGGCGCTGCAAGTTTGACAGCATGTAGGTCAAAAGCAGATACAACAGCAACCATTCGAACATGTTCATTTGATGCTCGTTCCATTGCTTGTGCAAGTTCAACCGCTTTTTGGCCCATAGCCGTTGCATAGGTCTTGAAGTTCACGACAATGAGAGGCTGCATGATAATCCCACCACCTAATTCTTCTTGATATCTTCCTTTACATCACTCAACAATTGGCCATTGAGCGTCCGATAATACAGTATTATCGGGAAGAATTGAACCATGATCGATGACGACATTGTTGAGAACACAATTTTTGCCAATGATTGTATCTCTACCTACCAATGTTTCAATCAATCTTGAATGTGAGCCAATTGTGACGTTTTCCAGCAAACTACAGTTGGTTAGGGATGCGGAATTGATCGTTGCACCCTTGGACAACATTGTATGTTCAACAGTACTTTTTGCATCGACGTTGATAGAATCATCAGCATACCAATTCGTTGCAAAATTTTTGCCACTCTCCCATCGCTTGTTTGCGATGCTTGCTTGAACGCCTAGCGACCAACTCTTTGGTGTTCCAGCATCGATGAAATAACCCTCAAAGGAAAAGCCATTGAGTTGTCCTTCGTGAGCTAAATTTGGGAAAATATCCCTTTCAAGGGAACTGCGTCCTTGCGGAATGTAATCAAAAATTGAATCTTCAAACAAGTACGAACCTGCATTGATAAGATTTGAGAAGACCTCTTCTTTCTTTGGTTTCTCTTTGAATTGTGTAATCCGCTGGTCATCATCCAATCCAACAATCCCGAATCGAGTTGGATCATCCACTTCCCAAAGAGCAAGCGTTCCTATGCCTCCATTTTTTTCGTGCAAATCCAAACCGATCTGCATGTCGAGCGATGAAATGATATCACCATTTAGGCAAACAAATCGATCAGATATGACATCGCGACAGTTTCCAAGAGCCCCTCCCGTGCCAAGTGGTTCGGTTTCTTTCACAATCGTGACATCGTATGGGACATCAACCTGCTTGAAGTGTGCTTCAATATCATCGACTTTGTACCCCCCTGCAACAACAACTTCGTCGACCTTTTCGCTTGGAACGACCTCGACAACGTGTTCAAGCAACGTTTTGTCCAACATTGGAAGGATTGGTTTTGGAATTTCATAGGTCCACGGTCTTAACCGGGTACCAAAACCTCCGGCTAAAACAACTACCTGCATGCTTCACGGGCTTCGTTTTTGTTTTTCAACTTGTAGTCTCGATGCCATGAGTGCTCGAGATAACCCATCCGCACAGTTCAAAGGCGTTCTTTGATTCGCAACATGTAGTGATAGAATGAACATTCACGAATACCAAGGTAAAGCATTGTTCAAAGCGAATGGCGTCAAGGTTCTCGATGGCGTTCATTGTACAAGCGTTGATGAGGCTCTCAACGCATATGATACACTTAATTCAAAGGTTGTTGCAGTCAAATCTCAAATCCATGCAGGTGGTCGAGGAAAAGGAAATCTCTACTGTCCAAATACTGGCGATCTATTGATGGAAGGTGGCGTAAAAATTGCCTTTTCACGGGATGACGTCGAAACATATGCGGCCAACATCCTTGGGCACGTTCTCGTTACCAAGCAAACTGGCGAAGAAGGAAAACTCGTCAATCATCTGTATGTGGAATCTGGTTGCGACATCGCTCACGAGTATTATCTCGCACTTCTCGTTGACCGTGAACAAAAGTCTGTCTTGATTATGGCCTCGACCGAAGGTGGTATGGATATTGAAGAAGTCGCTGAAGAAACGCCTGAGTTGTTGCACAAGGTCAACGTCGACCCGAATGCTGGCTTAATGGGCTACCAGGTTCGTGATCTTGGTCTTGCACTTGGTCTATCGGGTGTTGCGCACAAGTCCTTTGCAAAGATGCTTCGTTCCTTGTACGCATTGTTCGTAAAGGAAGACTGTGCCATGGTCGAAATCAACCCACTTGTTCGTACTGGAGAAGATGAGATGGTTGCTTTGGATGCCAAGGTGAGTTTCGATGAAAATGCTGAATTCCGTCACAAGGATTGGGACGAACTTCGTGATCTCTCAGAAGAAGAAGACGTTGAAATCCGTGCGAAGGAGACAGGTCTTTCCTATGTCAAACTCGATGGAAACATCGGTTGTTTGGTCAACGGCGCAGGTCTTGCTATGGCGACAATGGATGTCATCAAACTCTACGGTGGTGAGCCTGCAAATTTCCTCGATGTTGGCGGTGGGGCCAATGAGGAACAGGTCAAGACAGCGTTTTCAATTATTCTTGAAGATCCAAATGTCAAAGGAATCCTTGTGAACATCTTTGGTGGAATCATGCGTTGCGACATTATCGCACGAGGCGTTATTGCTGCGACAGAAGCGCTTGATCTCAACGTACCACTGGTCGTTCGATTGGCAGGGACCAACGTCGATGAAGGCAAAGCAATCCTCGCTGCATCAACGTTGAACATTCATCCTGCTGATGACCTCGCTGAAGGGGCGCAAAAGATTGTACAATTGATTGGAGGTGAGGCCTGATGGGAATTTGGATTGAAGAGAATGCGAGGGTGCTAGTTCAAGGAATTACAGGAAAACAAGGTATGTTCCATGCCGACAAGATGGTTGAATACGGAACCAATATCGTTGGAGGATGTACGCCTGGTAAAGGTGGACAAACCGTTGAATTGCAAGGAAAGCCCTTCCCAGTATGGAATTCAATGTTTGAAGCGATTGAAGCAACAGATGCTGATGCAACCGTCATTTACGTACCTCCACCATTCGCAGGAGAAGCCATCATGGAAGCCGCAGATGCATTCGATCAAGTCAAAGGAGAAGGCGTCGTTGTTTGTATTACAGAAGGAATCCCGACACTGGACATGGTCAAGGCGGTCGCTTTTGTCGAGAACCGACCAGGTGTGCGATTGATTGGACCAAATTGTCCAGGAATCATCACGCCTGGCGATGGGGGCGGTGCAAAGATCGGAATCATGCCTGGACACATTCACGCAAAAGGTCGAATTGGAATCGTTTCCAAGTCAGGTACTTTGACCTACGAGGCCGTTGCTCAAACGATGAGCATTGGTGAAGGCCAATCGACGTGTGTTGGTATTGGTGGCGACCCGGTGAATGGTACTGGTTTCATCGATTGTCTCGCAGCCTTTGAAGCAGATTCACAAACAGAAGCCATCGTTATGATCGGTGAAATTGGTGGAAATGCGGAACAAGAAGCTGCGGCATGGGCAAAAGAAAACGTGACCAAACCAATCGTTGGATTCGTTGCAGGTGCAACAGCCCCTCCTGGCAAGCGAATGGGTCACGCTGGTGCGATCATTTCTGGTGGAAAGGGCACAGCAGAAGAAAAATTCGAAGCATTTGAAGCAGCAGGAATCGCGTGTGCTAAAGATCCATCCGAACTTGGTGCTGTTCTTCTCGAAGCCTTGAAGAAAGCCGGATTGAGAAGCGAGTGATATGAGCGAAGAGAGAAGGAAAGAACTTCTCGCTCATTATACCCAGAATCCAATTGATTTCACGTGGATTCCATCTCCAAATCAGCATTCATATCGTTGGAGAACCATCGAAGGTCGTTGGGTGACTGCCCGACGACGTGTTCGAAATCATCAAACCCTAACCAAAGCCATTGGCAAGGATGTGGTCAGCGACCTCTACATCTCAACATCAAGATGGCTCGAACCTATCGATTTGCCTCGCTTACGCGACAAAGAACGGCCTCATCCAATCCTCCTTGATCATCTCATAGTCTTCGACATTGATGTAGCTCCATTGAGTCTGAAGAATCTTGAGGAAGCGAGAATCACCGCCATCGGCCTTCACGACTACCTTGCTAACGATGCATCAATTCAATTTCTGAGTTGTTCGTTTTCTGGGAGCAAAGGATTTCATCTCTTTTACTCGGATTTGGAAAGAGATAAGTTTGCCATCGAGGATCCCAAAGAGCGAGAAGAAACGGTTCGGGAGTCACGTAAACAATTGCTCACTCGTGTTCTTGAAGAGGGATATGATGTTGATGAACGAGTTACGGCGGATACGAGGCGCATCATCCGTTTACCCGGATCGATTCATGGAACCACTGGCTATCAGTGTACGGTTCTTGGGTTAGAACAACTGGAAAAACCGTTGAAAGATTTGCTTGAAGACATCCCACGCATTGGGTCGGCTCAAAAAATTCCCAAACGCGCCAGAAAGGCGAAAAAGAAGGCCAAGAAGAAGAAACCCAAACAACGGAAAACAGTTGTTGATACCCGAGCAGTACAACAGTATATGGTGGAAGCAAGCACGCACGTGCCAGGGACAAAAGATCGCTCTGTCATCATGTTGTGGCTACCTCATGCCTGGGGTTCTGGGCAAAAGGCATTGGAAACTGCATTGAACATGATCAATCAAGAGAACTTGGGACCTTGCTCGTTTTGGCAACAAGGAGATCATATCCTGATGCTTTGTCCATTGGCTTTCCCTCGGGCTCAAGTTGTGAAACTATTCACCTCATACAAAATGAGTAAACGTGCAGCGATTCTCAAGGAACGTGAGCACGATTGGATTCGAATCACGAATGCCATGGACGAAGATGCAGATTGGCAAGATGAACTTCAGCCAATCGGTCTCTATGGAGATGAAGTAGACTCAAAGACGTCTTTTTCTGCTTCCCATCTTGAACTTGAGAGGAGAATGGGCATTCATCGTCAAATTCCCTCCTCTGTAACCTTTGCTGGCAATCAAGAACCGACGCTACGAATCGCAGTTCGGGAATGAGTCTTTATACTTCGGAATCAAGGATAATACTGTCTCCAATGGAGTCTTCGGACAATGACATGCACCTGCTAGGCAGGTATGGATAGACTCAATCGGCCATGGCGCTTGGAGACGGCGCCATGGCCATCTTGAGGCGGTACGATGACGGAACAAAAAAAATCTAGGTTTGGATCGTTGTATCTCCTTGGACTTGCTTTGTTTTTCTTTGGAGGTGACTTCGATATAATGGTCTACCTCGGTATGTTTACAATCATCTTCACAAGTCTTGCACACCTCATTTTCAAGATTGTCACTCTTCAGGAAGGATTCAATGCTGGGACTCAAACGCATCCTCAAACAAGGCGACCAATGTTCAGTTCGCAGCGATCAAGAGGGAATCCAAGTTACGATCAACTCATTCGGAAAATGCAGGTAAGTGATTTGAGTGGAATGAGTGTTGCTCAAGCAGCCACTACCTATGCATCGTTCTTCAAATATCCAGTCGTATCTGCCGAACCGTTCTTCTCGAATCCTTACGTGAAAGAAGTTCTCAACATTGGTACTGCTCAAGTTAGTGCTCAAGTTAGTGCTCGGGCCATAGCAGCGTCACCTTCTTCCACCTCTCAAACAAAACCGACCTTAGATGCTGCTGCATTTTGGTCCTCGATGCCAGAATCATCGACTGAAGCCACTGAAGTATGTGCAAATCCGACATGCTCTACACCCGTAACGGTGTTTGACTTCCGATGTTACAAATGCAGGAATCGCTTCTGCGCCGCTTGCAAAGGTGACAAAATCACCTGTCCGAGTTGCTCATAGGAAAATTTGCTTTTCCTTGGTTGCATTCTTAGGTCCGAGATTTTGTTGTAGAATGGCTTCAACACGCAGTTTGCCTTCAGCGCTGTGCGCATAGAACAATTCTGCTGGACTGATGAACTCCTGCCAATATCGCAAGAACACATCCGCATCTGCACGTTTGCCAGCCAATATTTTTGGGACAGAATGATACATCACAAGTTTGGACTCGATCGGGCGGAAATATTTGGCCAAAACCTCTGGTAGAATTTTGGTCAACCAAGTCTCGTTGAAGAAACGCGAATGTCGAGATATGACATATCTCGGATTATCCAAAGGTCCGAGGACCTCTCCGAGTGCTTCTGAGAAGATCTTGGATTCCTCTTCAGTGCTGTTGGTGAGGTGCATCCTCATCCAACCGCCTCCACGGTCCCCACCTGACGCTCGACATGTGTTTGAAATGTGTCCTGTATGGATCAGGCTGTTTGAAACGACCAATGCCATGGCCTGCACGAGCGATTGTCCACTCCACACACTTTTCGATGAAAACTTGAATCCTGACCCTAGCCCAAAGTTATCGTCGTTCGGCATCGTCTCAATCGCAGACCTTGGATGTGCACTGAATGGTTGTCCAATACCCCACAAATCTCTTGCCTTCTCGCGATTTCTCGAACGCATGAGCATTTCTTCGTTGAACAAATTCATGCCTTCGCTGATTCCCTCAGGTTCAGCTTCAGTGAAGGCTGCATGAACGTGTCCTACGCCTTTTTCGATCGCTCCATCATCACAAACACCGTACAATTGTTTGTGCTTCTTTTCAAATCGAAGGTAATCTTTGTATCCATTGGTAAATTCATCCGCAAAACAAACAACATCCCAATTGTTGGCTACTTTTTCAGGCCAATCCTTGTCCAATCGCATCGAGCGACCTCGCAGTTGATTGATGCTCATGCTCGTTGTTACTGTGGTCAAATCAACGAGTACGTTAATTTTCGATGCATCCCATCCCTCTCCGAGAAGTCCACGCGTGCCAATCAAACACTTTGTTAGTCCTTGTTGGAAGAATTCGGTAATCATGAGCGAATAGTATCTTGGAATCCAATCCTTTCCTCGACCGACTATGACGTGATACGTCTCTTCATGCCGCGTCCTTAGGTCGATGTCGAGGTCGCGTTCAGCAATCCAAGCACGGGCGGCTTCAAGAAATCGTTCAGAGAGATCGTCGTCGACCAATACCGTACTTCCCGTCATGAGAATTGGGTCAAGGATATCACCTGAGTCGCATTTCACAAGGGACCTGAACGCAGCAATTGCACCGCCCGCTTCTTCGTCCATGACGCCTTCGACCAAGGCTGTTGCAGAGGTTTTCTCAAAGTCGGTAACGATAACCGCACGAATGTCTTGTCCGAGGGATTGCATCTCAGTGGAAATGATATCAGAAAGCGCCTCAATCTTTGTTGCTGCATATGCCATAATTCTTCCAACTGGTGATGCACATGGACGAATCCCGGTTTCAGTAATTTGCATTCCGAGCAATCGAAGTCGGCTCGTTAATATCTCCCCCTTCTTATGATCCTCCTTCAGTTCCGATCGTCGCAGGCCATGCCGTACGTAACGATCGAGGACTTGACGAAGGTATGCCATCCGTCCCCATTCAGAACCCTTGAATGAAGGTACATCTGGCGGGAGGCTCATCTTGCAATCTTTGAGATACATTCTCGCAGCGTCACTGAAGGCGCCAGTTTGTTTGGCATATGTCGTCCATGTGACTGATTTTCCTCCGGGCAATATTTTGTCATTGAGTTGTTGGTATACCCAATCTTGCAAACGAGGTACGCCGTTTTCATAATCAGGAGGTCGTTCCAATTCAGCAAGAATTTCATCGAATTCATCATCAACCTTTGCGATGTACTCGAGTTCATGTTCCGCAGGTCGAACGAAATAGCAAAGATCNTGATATGGTGCAAGATTTGCNTCTCGAACNAGAGCAGGGATTGGNACTTCATAGTCGATTTCACCAAAGAACTCGTGATATCGATTCGCGTCTTTTTCCTTCACNGTCGAGAAGTCAGGCGGTGTTGCGGTGAGGCCCAGAACAATTGGATCATCGAAAAACTCCTTGAGTTCGGTAAGCACTCTCCCCCAATGGTGCAGTAAGTGATGGCATTCATCGAGAATAATCATTCCAATNNCTTTCTCTTTAAGCCGCATTAATGTCTTTCGCGCTGAATCATGGAGTGTCCATAACGCGTTTCCATTCTTTGCAAAATCGTCACGGACCTGCTTTCTATAGACNGATAANCGCTCATCAAAATATTCNGGGTTTGTTCGTTTCAAATCCGCAATCCACAGGAGTGCTGCCTCATTGGTATCCGCTTCCGCCTTCGTCACAAGAACTTCTGCCCAGAGTTCAATCGCCGTCACATCGAGGTCTTCCCCCCCTCGCTTTGGCATGGTTACAGATTGATACGTAAGGGAGGTTAACAATCCCGGATTCTTGGGATCTGTACTAATTTGGTCCTCTTTTCCATCAAGTTCAAACAACGAGGTTCGAGCAGCCCATTGAGCTTGAATGGCAGAATTCGGTGAGAGTACAAGTGTAGGGACGCGAACCAAATCTGACCATACATAGAGGCCAAGCACCGTTTTCCCTGAACCGGGTGGTGCTACGATGTGGAGTCTTTTTTCGTTGAGATCAAGTTGAGGCTTGATGATGGATACAGCGGCCACCTGTGATGGTCGTAGTGTTCCAGAAAATTGGATGTTCCCAAAATCAGGGCTGGGGTGATTCAATCTGAAACCTCCTCAGTTTGGAGGGCCTCGCTTAGGGCCAGGTGGCCCGCCTTTCTTCGGCCCGCCCTTCGGAGGTCCGCCCTTCTTTGGCCCAGGTGGTCCAGATTTCGTTGGTCCGGGTGGCCCACCTTTCTTTGGTCCGGGCGGTCCGCCCTTCGATGGTCCGGGTGGCCCACCTTTCTTTGGTCCGGGTGGTCCGCCTTTGGAAGGACCGGAAGGGCCTCCTTTTGGAGGTCCGCCTTTACTCGGCCCTGGAGGTCCTGATCTGGATGGTCCAGGAGGGCCTCTTCCTTTCTTCGGGCCACCTCCAGGGGGTCCTGATTTGGATGGCCCGGGTGGACCTGATCTCGAGGGCCCAGGTGGTCCTGATTTGGATGGTCCAGGCGGTCCACTTCTCGATGGTCCAGGCGGTCCACTTCTCGATGGTCCAGGTGGCCCAGATCTTGAAGCTCCGGGCGGTCCTTTGCGAGTTTGTTCAACGACTTCTTCCTCTTCTTCCTCCTCGAAGATAGCTCCACAATGAGGACATTTTGTATCGGATGCTTTGACGAGTCCATCACAGACTTCACATGCAAACATCTCTTCATCGTCTTCCTCTGCNTCTGCACCGATGGTCGTAACTTCGCCATCTTTCATGCACTTGAGGACGATTTCTACGCCCATATCATAGCCTTTGAGCGCAACTTCGGTTTGTATTGCATGTTCAAAAGCTGAACTTAGATCTTCAGGGGTATCGAGAACGCGTCCATCGTCAACGTAGGTCAGGTTGACCACGAGAACACCATCGGTTACCTTTGCTTCAGGCGTTTCAACTGCAACACCCCGCTTGCGTGCAACTCGGCGAGATGCAACCTCGCACATGCGTCGAAGGAGAGCATCATTTGGGCCGTCAGAGGTTGATTGCCCCATCGCTCCTGCAATGACTTCAGCCGCTGGCGTGATTCCTTGTGCATCTCTGAGATGTGATGGCAAGTCCGCACCCAAGTTTGCCAAGACATTTGAGGCACTGGATTGGTTCATGTTCAACCATTGATTCCGACGCTCGTTCTTGACCGCCCGTTCAGTCTCTGCAAGACGGTTGACCATTGCATCNGTTGGGGAAGCGGTTGGATTGTTCGATACTGTGGTACCTCCAAGTTGCTTGCCAAGTTGAGATTCAACGTTCGTGCTTGGTACTGCGCCGCTGGCAAGTGTAGGGCCACGCGGTTGTTGAGGTAGATCGCTTTGTTGGACATTATTCGTTGGCATGCCTTGTTGCATTGGTTGCTGGCCTTGAGGGGCAATCGGTTGCTGTTGAGGGAATTGATTGCTCATTTGGTTCGGGAATTGGCTTGGTTGCTGAGGCGGAAGTTGGCTACCAGGAGGGAGGTTGTTCTGTTGTTGAATTCCAGAGGCAATGTTCTGAAGTATGTCCGCAGGAATTCCTTGTGGCATGCCTTGTTGTTGCATCTCGCGTTGTTGTCGAACCGCTTCGCCAGAAACGACGCCGAAACCGCGTCCACCCGTGACCTCACCGCCACCCAAACTTGTTGATCCTATCGCAGAAAAACTACCGGCTCTGGAGACCTCTTGGCGGGCGCCACACTCCGAACAGAAGATGGAATCATCAGGAATCACTGCTCCGCAGGAACCACACTCCATCTCCTCACCCTTACCTACCTAAACATCCTTGATTCTAAAGTCTTCTATCTTCTGTTATGCAAATCACCCAACACAGAGTGAGAATCTTCATGCGGGAGAGGTTGGTGGTTGTCANTGGAGGGAATGCATGTCGGTTTTGATCGATGCCGAAATTGATACCTTGCTCGAGACGACTTCACGTTCGTTTTACCCGACACTAAAGTATCTCCCAAAGAAGATTCGTGGCCAAATCGGTTTGCTTTACTTGCTTGCGAGAGTTGCTGATACGATTGCAGACTCGAAAGCGGGAGAGACTTCGTTGCTTATCACTGCCCTCACACAATACAATGACGTTGCTCAAGGGCGAACGAGCGAGTTGCCAGAGTTGTCTGAACTTGCAGATATCCAAGCAAATCCAGCCGAGGCGGAGTTGTTGAGAAACGTTGAGATGGTTGTCAATGCGTTATCAATCTATCAAAAGGATGACCAAGAACGGATTCTGGAATGTTTGGACATCATCGTAGGAGGTCAAATCCTCGACTTACAACGCTTTGGTATCGCGAAGGAAGGTGGAACGATTTCATCGCTCGATTCTGAAGAAGAATTGGATGATTACACCTTCCGTGTCGCTGGTTGTGTTGGCGTATTTTGGACAAAAATGTCCCTTGCGCACATGATGAAGNTGCCAAAAGCGAAGGAGGAATTGTTCTTTGAACATGGAATTCGGTTTGGAAAGGCGCTTCAAATGATCAATATCCTGCGAGACATTCCTGAAGATTTACGCTTTGGCCGTTGTTACATTCCTGGACCTTCTCTTGAGAAGTATGGTTTGACACCAAACGATCTCCTTGATTCGACAAACATCAACACCTTCCGACCGCTTTACGACACCTACCTTGACCTCACAAGTGAACATCTCGATGCTGCAGTTGAATACATTCGAATGATTCCCGATCGGCAGTTCCGACTCAAAGCAGCTTCAATGCTTCCAGTCCTGATCGGCCAACGTACTGTAACCCTCCTTCGAGAGGGGAACATCCTCGATTCGGATGAAAAGATCAAAGTGACTCGAGATGAAATGAAAGGTTACTTCAAGAAATTGCTACGCGCTCTTATCATCCCTGGTGGCGTACAGAGGCTTCTTGCAAAGAATAAGAATGCTTAGGAATCCAATTTGTGAGTTAATGCTTACTTCAAACTAAATCATTTCCTCGNTCAAACGTTCAAGAGGAGGTCTCTTAAACAACGAGCGCGAGGAGGANCTGTTTACGATGTTGGAACGCCGAAAACCACTGGACCTTCTCTTCCCTCTCAAAGGTGGAGCGGAAAGTTCCGTACAGGCAAAGACATCACCAACACCTCTCGATCGTCTCCGAGCAGGTGTTATGCTGGCTCGAGACGCAGTCAAGGCCGTAAGTGTCACGGCCATGGAAGCGCTACGCGAAGGTGCAATGATGATTGGTTTGTTCAATGAACAAAACGANTTAATCGATCCTTTCGTAGATCTCGATGCACCAATATGGTCGGACCAACCGCCAGTCGAACTGTATCGACTTGCCTATCGTTATTGTGAAGAGTTAACAAAGCGTGAAGCTGGGAACTTCTATCACTCGTTTAAGTATCTTCCAGACGAACAACGTCTTGCAATGTGTGCTGTCTACGCTTTCTGTCGCCGTGCTGACGATATTGCAGATGGAGATTGGGCAGACCGGTTCCCAGGATCAACCATCGAACTTAGCCAAGAAGCAATCGAGTATCGACTTCAGTTGGAATCGCTCCAGAATCGATCAACGATTCTAGAAGATGAGGTTTATCTCAATAAAATCAACCAACTGTTTTTCTTCAGAAAGAAACTCTCAACATGTTACAATGATGTGTACAGCACGGACCCTGTTTTCCTTGCACTAAAGGACACAATCGAACGTTACAACATCTCACGAGGTGTCTTTGATGACCTTATTTCGGGAATGGAAGATGACCTGTACAGTAACCGCTATCGAACCTTTGAGGAATTGTATGTCTATTGTTATCGTGTTGCATCGGTCGTTGGCCTCATGTGCATTGAGATCTACGGTTATGATGATCCACGAGCACGTAAATTCGCTGAATCATGGGGGATTTTCATGCAACTCACGAACGTCCTACGTGACGTTGGAGAAGACATCGAACGTGACCGTGTTTACCTTCCACTCGATGAGCTTGAGCGAAATGGCATGACTGAAGCAGATCTCGTTGGAGGTAAGGTCGTTCTTAATCCTTCATGGGAACCTTATTGTCACCATTATGCAAAGCGTGCTCGAACCTATTTGGAAGAAGCCCGTCAATTGCTTCCACTTCTTCCNCGACGAACACGATATTCACCGGCTGCAATGATCGCATTTTATGATAAGATTCTCAAGCAAATCGAGAAGCAACAAGGTGACGTGTTTACTCGTCGTGTCAAGTTGAACAAGTTTCAGAAACTCAGTCTTGCTGCTGCTGTTTACCTTCGACACCGATTCTTGCCAAGATTCCTCGACCCTGTTTGGGGAGGCCTNGCACGAATTGGCTTGCTACCAAACGTTTGAGTGAATCAAACCGTTCGAGTGAATGCCTGAATGCCTGTGATGTAACGACCGAGAATCAGGTTGTGTATGTCGTGCGTACCCTCGTACGTCTTGACCGATTCAAGGTTCGCCATGTGTCGCATAACTGGGTACTCGTCAAGAATTCCGTTTGCACCGTGAATGTCACGTGCTACACGAGCGATTTCAAGCGCAATGTCCACGTTGTTCATTTTTGCAAGTGAGATTTGTTCATTAAACCAAGTGCCATCATCCTTCTTTCGTCCAAGATGATAAGCCAACAACTGGCCTTTGGTAATTTCTCGGAGCATCCAAGCCAATTTGTTCTGAACAAGCTGATAGGATGCGATTGGATGATCGAATTGAATTCGGCTCAATGCATAGGTTTTCGCACTGTGGAAACATGCCATTGCTGCACCCAATGCGCCCCATGAGATACCAAATCGAGCATTGTTGAGGCANGAGAAAGGTCCGCGCAGTCCCTTGACGCCAGGTAGGATTCTGTCCTTAGGAATCTTACAATCTTGGAAGACCAGTTCNGATGTTACAGATGCTTTGAGGGAATGCTTACCCTTCATTTCTGGCGCACTGAAGCCCTCATCATCTTTCTCGACAATAAACCCACGAATGACACCGTCAAGTTTGGCCCAAACGATGGCAACATCGGCGATTGTACCGTTGGTAATCCACATTTTCGCGCCGTTGAGCAAGTAATGGTCGCCCATGTCTTCTGCTTTGGTGATCATATCGCCAGGATTGGATCCGTAATCTGGTTCGGTCAATCCAAAGCAACCAATCCATTCACCAGATGTCATCTTTGGAAGGTAGTAATTTTTCTGCTCCTCACTTCCAAAGTCCCAAATTGGATACATGGCGAGTGAACCTTGTACAGAGGCAAAGGAACGAAGTCCTGAATCGCCACGCTCCAGTTCTTGACAAATCAAGCCGTAGGCGACGTAGGAAAGTCCTGGGCATCCATAGCCCTTGAGAGGNGCGCCAAGAACACCCATTTCACCAAGTGCGACACGCCATTCATCGAGGAAAATACCCTTGTCACAGGCATGCTCAATCTTTGGAATGACTTCTTCATCAACCCATTCACGAACAAGGTCGCGAATCATGATTTCTTCTTCGGTAAGTAAGGACTCGATATCGTAAAAATCGATGGCTTCGAATGGCTCCATTCAGTTCCCTCATGTCGTGGGAGTCGACACAACTCATGAACCTTAGCACACAACCGATGTGTTCATTCTCATGACTCTTTCTTTTCAAAGCCACGCAGTTGCCTGTATTTTCGCTGAAGATAACTGCTGTTCATGAAGATGAGTCCGATGATGACGCCTGGTACGGAGATTGCTACAGCTGCGAAAACAATGGTTTCCATGATTCCAAGACTCTCTCTACTTTCGGTGGGATAAATCTCGGCAATCANGCCTTCATTTGTGAGCATCCATCCTTCGTCTTCGCCGATCTCCCACATTAATGCAATACGTTGACCTGCAATCTCGGGATCGAATTTAGTAACTGCATCAGATTCAATGTGCATGAAGACTTCATCGCCACCGAGCATGTAGCGAACGGATTCCATTGGTGCAAGGTGGATGAGTGACGTGCCATCATAACCTCGACTCAGTGCAATGAAGTCACTCGAACCCTCTTGCAGTTGCATGACTTGATTTGTGGTGGATTTTGAAGCATCCTGAATGTCGAGCACGATTGAAACGTGTCGTCGTCCGCTCGCAAATGCTGCACATTTGATGTAGGTTGCATCTGCACAATCAACGGCAACCCATGTGTCGCTTGATGTCCCGTCTAGCCATGTGATTTCTCGGGTACGGTCGATGACCGCAATTCCGTCATCGAGGGATGTTGCGAGACATATGTTCTGTTCGAGGTGACAAGAAATGTCCGTAATCTCTGATGACTTTGTATCATTGAGTTTCTTCATTCCTTCTCCTTCATTGAAACTGTAGATGTTACCATTTATNGCTCCAAAGAAGGCAAGATCCCCACCTGCTCGCCAAGATGTTGCCGTCAGTTCGATACTACCGATAATTCCAGCGCCATTNACCGCTTCGATACTGTTGTCAGACAATGTATAACGCAAAGCAGCACCTAGGTCGCCAGCAATGAGTGCAGTTTGTCCATTTGGATGCCATGAAACATCGTTGAAGCGTACTGTTCGACTGCTGTTGATATCCTGATCTTGGCTTCGATCACCAGGCGAAGATGCCGAAATCATGTGCACGAAACCATTGTCACCAACGATGAGAATGCTTGAACCACCNGGCGAAACTTCACCCGCCTGAATGTTTAATCCTTCCATCCCTAGCGCATTTTCTTGGTTGAATCCAACTTCAGAAGCCACAGCTATCGGAGCCAAGAGGATAATGAGCATGAGGAAAACAGCCCTTGTGCGCATGGTTGGCCCAAGCAATCTTACAGAAAAACCCCACTCTTTGGGTGGTTTGTTCTTCGCGAGCCTTATGAGTCTCGCCCCGATGGACCAACATGGAGCGATTCGCAGTAAAACGAGGTGTCGAAAAATCAATTGGTGGAAACGCAGGCTTAGCCAAGTTGGCAGCACAACATTTTGAGAATGTGCAAGCTAATGCTGAGGGCGAATTCCAAGCATCGTTTGGCCTTCTTTCCAACATTACCGGTTGTTATACCGACCAAGGAAAATTACAGGTTGACGTTGTACAACTCAAAGGTTCAGACCTCGAAGCCTTCCTCTCCGCAGACGGCGGTCGTGAACAGGCAATGGAAAGTCGCCGTCGCTGGTCGACTTTTTTGGATGAAGCAACGGGTTACAATGCTAAGCAACGTGGCGANAAAGCAAAAGAAGACGCGAAGAAATTTTCGAAGGCGAAGTCGGCCATTAAGATGATTCGCAAGTCCATTGAAATGAGTACAACTGTTACACAGGAAACCATCGATACAGCAGAATCGATGATTGCAGAAATGGAAGCTATGATCGAACGTGGCGAAGCGCCCTCCGAAGGCAGAGTAAAGAAACTGAGCGAACTTGTTTGAGGTGTTGATTTGGATATAGATACCCTGCTCAAGCCATTTGAGGAGCGGTATGAACGAGTCAAGGAACTCTCAAGCGAGCATCGAAAACGCCTCTACCTCATGCTTGGTGATGTTGAAGAAAGCGTCGGAATCGAGCATCTCGTCGATAGCCTTGCCGAAGAGACTTCGATGGCTGGAGATGGTGTCCTACGATGCTATGTTGGATTTGAACCGAGTGGAAAAGCCCACATCGGNTGGAAGGTTCTCTCACTTCAACTCAAACGCATGCTCGAAGCAGACGCCAACGTTTTGATCTTCCTGGCAGACTGGCATGCGTGGGTCAACGATAAGTTCGGAGGAAACATGGAGGATATCCAAAAGACGGCAGTTTACATGGAGGAGACCTTCCGTGCCCTTCTTGATTATCCTGAGGAGGGAGACGGACCCGGCCAACTTCGATTTTACTGGGCAAGTCAATTGATGGATTCTGGAGATTATTGGGCTCGAGTTCTGCGTTGTTCAAANGGNGCNACGCTTCCNATGGTTCGAAAAACCTTCACAATTATGGGTCGAGATGAGGCTTCATCCGATCACGATCTTTCGAAATTCTACTATCCGGCCATGCAAGCAGCGGATATTTTCGAACTGGACATCGATGTTGCGATTGGTGGTATGGACCAGCGTAAAGCCCACATGTTCATGCGAGATATGGCATCGAAATGGAATTGGAAGAAAGCAACTTGCTTACACACACCTATTTTGTCATCGCTGAAAGCGTCTGGAGTTCGTATGGATTCGTTTGACCATAAAATGAGCAAATCAGACCCAAATGGGGCTCTGCTCCTCCATGATACACTTGAGCAAGTTCAGAAGAAAATGAAGAAGGCCTATCTCGACCCGGAAGACGAACATTCGCCTGTTTACGAACTAGCAGAGCATGTTGTATTTCCTGAGTTTGGCCACATTCAAGTCACTCCGAATCCAAAGTTTGGTGAACCGAGCACATGGAATGACCTTGAAACATTCAAAGCAGCGGTGATGGATGGAACACTTCACCCATTTGACGCAAAGATGGGCGTAGCCGCTGGTGTGGCAGCGGGTTTGTCAGCGATTGCTGAACACTTTGAAAAGCATCCAGAAGCATACGATGCAATGCTTGAGATTACCTCATGAGACTTGCTCAATACTGAGCGCTCGAACCTGCAGAATTCGACGCGTATCCTTGATGAAGTTGCGTTCGGGAATTGGATCGATGTAAACCACACCATTGATGCGAATGACNTCACCTGGTTTGTGTGCGTCAACGTATTCATCATCCACAATAATCTGTATTGGTTGCCCACTATCGCCTTCCACATCAACAACATTGAGATATTGAATNTCTTGGTAAAACGAACCTTCTGCAGTAAGTTGCATCAACATATCAAGACGCCTGTAGAGCGTGTATGGAATTTGTTCGCCCAACGCACTTTCCGCATCTTCCAGACAAACCTTGCATGGCCCATTCGGTCGTTTTCGCTCACGTGCAATACGCTGAGGGACTTCCACACGATGGCCACATGCCATACAGGTGTAGAGTGCTCGCTTCAGATAGCCAAGTCGTGGTCCGACATCGTTGACTTTGACGATGAGACTGACAAGTTCTCCTCTGTTTCGCATACGAAGTTCAGAAATGTTCTTGATTTTTTGATCTGGAAAGTTCAATGGTCGAAGAACGCATCGTACATCGGTATATTCTGAACTCATCGAGCGGAGCACTTCGTTTGCTTGTTGAACTGTTTCTTCTGGATATTCATTGAATCGTAGACTCAACAAATCATCTGCATCGATATCAGCAAAATCAACGTAAAATGAGAAAATTGGTTGTTCAGAACTCGTCAAGACTTTGAGTGCTTCAAAATCATGCTTATGTTCAAGTTGAAACAGCTGTCGCCAATGGTTCAATGTATCTGCAAGTTCACTAGGAGGACCGGGAATGTGGCGTTCGTCTGACATGGAAATTCTCATCTCCTAAGACGGCTTGTAAATGTTGCTCCGATGATTTATTTCCCTCAGGAATTCCATAGCGGTCCAAAGCCAATCTTCATGAAGCGTTTCTCATTCGCATGTACGATAGAGATGTCCACAATCGTCGTATTGGTAAAGCAAGTTCCAGATACCAACGCAAAAATCGCCGTTCAAGGAGGGCGTGTTGATCTTTCCACCGTCAAGATGGAAATGAGCCCATACGATGGATTTGCNATCGAAACTGCACTCCGTCACAAAGAAGCAACAGGTGGCACCGTCACTGCATTGACCGTCGGGGCTGCAGGAACTGAAAAGATTCTCAAAGATGCAAAGGCGATGGGTGTTGACAACATTGTACGTGTTTGGGATGACGCTTGGTCAGAACTGGATTCCAATGCGCTTCAGTCCGTTCTCAAAGAGGCCGTTGAATCGCTTGGTGCGAACGCAGTATACTGCGGTAAATCAGCTGCTGATACAGGTGCAGGATCCACCGGGCCAGGACTCGCAGAGCGACTTGGCTGGGCAAATGCATCCAACATCATTGGTGCTGAATTTGGTGAATCAGTGACTGTTTCGATGCCTGTAGAGGCGGGNGTTGCAAAGATCACAGTTCCATTACCAGCCGTGATCTCTTGTGACAAAGGGGATTTCAANCCTCGAAAAGCTAACGTCAAGG
The DNA here is from genome assembly GCA_002719815.1 of Methanobacteriota archaeon. GTDB lineage: Archaea > Thermoplasmatota > Poseidoniia > Poseidoniales > Poseidoniaceae > MGIIa-L2. The sequence continues at coordinate 75,205 of PBET01000015.1, forward strand.
GAATCATGATGGCAAAGAAGGCTCAAGTTGAACTCATGACAGCGAATGCTCCTGCATCAACCGTCGTTGTTGCCAGCCACTCCATGCCTGCAGCAAAACCAGCGGGTAAGACATTTGAAGGTGGCTCGAGCGCTTCGCAAGTCGTTCAATTGCTTCGTGATGAAGCCAACATACTATGAGGTGAAAGAGATGACAAACAAGATTGTAATTGCTGAACTAACAAAAGGAACCGTCAATGCATCAACCGCAGAACTCGTTTCTGCAGCACAAGCGATGGGTGGCGACGTTACTGTCGTCGTTCCTTGCACGGATGCATCCATGGCCGATTCTGTCGCAAGTTATGATGGTGTAAGCAAGGTTATCGCTGTCAAGTCCGATGTGTTTGCTGGAAACGACAGCAGTGGATGGGCAAGTGCACTTGATAGTGCAATGCCAGCAGGTACCGTTCTCTTCCTCGCTACTGCACGAAGCAAGGATGTAGCCTCTCGACTTGCAGCTCGACGTGGAATTTCGGTCGTTCAAGACGTTGTATCGATTGATGGCAACAATCTCACTTCTCCGATCTATTCAGGAAAGGCGAACCAAACCGTTACCGTCAATGGCGACGCTGTTGTTTCTGTTCGAGCGAATGTATTCTCGAGCGTTGGTTCTGGTTCATCCAATGACGTCTCTGTCGTTGATGCATCAGGAGATGTCAAGACAGCAGTCCAACAAGTGATGGAGCGAGCCGGTGCTCGTCTCGATGTATCCGAAGCCAACATCATCATCTCAGGTGGTCGCGGAATGGGCTCACCTGCGAACTTCTCACACCTTGAGGCAGTCGCTGACACCATTGGTGCCGCTGTTGGTGCATCTCGAGCAGCTGTTGATACCTGGGACGAAATTCCTCACTCGATGCAAGTTGGACAAACTGGAAAAACAGTCAACCCGAACCTCTACATTGCTGTAGGAATTTCTGGTGCGATACAACACCTTGCAGGAATGCGTTCCTCGAAATACATCGTCGCAATCAACAAGGATGCCGATGCGCCGATCTTCCAGCATGCTGATTATGGAATCGTTGCAACATGGGAAGAAGCATTACCAGTTTTCCAAGATGCTCTTTCCAATCTACTTGGTTAAGCATACTTTCCGAATGTGTAGACGCCGGACTCTCCTGCGCCATCACCGACGAAAGGATTCGTTGCTTTCTCATGTCCAATCGTTGTGAGTGGTCCGTGTCCTGGGTGGACGATTGTCGTTGGATCAAGAGGCCACAACTTCGTTCGAATGCTGTTTGAAAGAACATTGAAATCTCCTCCAGTGTTTTCTAAATCGGTCCGTCCAACGGAGCCTGCAAACAATGTATCGCCAACGAATAANTGATCTGTATCACCTTCGACAATTAATCGAAGACAACATCCACCAAGCGTATGGCCGGGTGTGTGAAGAATTTCAAAATCCAACGAACCGAGCGATAGCAATTGGTCATCAGCGATTCCATGGTCAGCAATTGCAGGTTCTGGAAGAGCAATTCCATATCGAACTGCTGCTTTTTTTGCGAGCGTTTGCAAGAAGGTATCATCTGGATGTAAGTACCAATCGACTTCAAAGTGATTCTTCAATGTAGGAATGTGGCCACTATGATCAAAGTGGGCATGGGTGTTGAGCAAGGCCACAACATTTCGCTCAATTACCTTGGTTTCATCTTCTGAATGCGTAGACCAATGAGGTCCTGTTCCATTACAAGACTCAATCCAATCGATAAGTCGCTGCGGTTCATCACCCCCATCGATGATGACGGTATCGCCTGTTTCGACGTCTGTAACGACAGAGCATCGCATCTGTAGCGGGCCAACCAAGAAGTTCTCAATCAATGGATTGGAGACGCCCATGCATCATCCAGTGACTTCTCCTTCATGAGGCTGAGGATTCGATTGTAATCTGAACTGAATCGGTCGTCATGCTTCCATCAACATCGAACACACGCAGTTCAAATTGATGCACGCCTGTGGAGAGTTTGACCTTCAATTTGGCTTCAGTGGAAATTTCCCGCCCTGATGCATCCAGCCATGACCATGTTTCAATTCGATCCTGAGGATCAGCCGATTGTGTACCATCAAGTGTAATGACAGCACTCTCAGTATCGGTTGAAACAACTTGATTTTCACCCGCATAGGCTTGAGGTGCGATGAATTCCTTGGCATCATCATGAAGAAACTGAAGCAATTCATCGATGTCCTGCTCAGATTCTTCAATAGATTCTACTCCAAGATCTTCTTCCATAGCTGCTGAAAGAGAATCGAGTCCAACTTCAAATTCACTTTGATTCCTTTCAAGTGATTTTTGCTCTTCAGCAGAAAGAAGATTTGTATAATCATCAACGTTTCTATAGATAATTTCAGGATTGGTTTCGACTTCAATAACGTCCTCCTCGAACCATCCTTGGAGAAAGGACGGGTCGACCTCCATTCGTTCTTGATGCAAGTTGCAAACACCAACTGGCTCTGCACCAGTCCAGTCGTTCTGATCTTCTCCGTAGAAGGCCATTCGACCAGATTCGTCGACTTGTATGCCATCAACCATTCCTTTGTGTTCAATCTGCCAAGCGACTTCGTTCGATTTAAGATCCCAGCCATAGATGTAGAACCATGTCCCAACCAATACAGTATTGTCAACAATCTTCAAGCATTGAATTGGATATTGAAATGTGGTGAGGACTTCATGTTGATTGCTATTCAACAAAACGAGGTCTCCATTATCGAGTCCAAGAATGTGAACATCGTTTCGAGTGCAGGAAACTCTGACACGCCCTTTCATTTCCTCTCTTGAAACCATCAAATCGTTCTGATAGATTTCTAGTTCAAGTGCCTCCTCGTCACCTGGAACAAGTGCATGCCCTTCGCGAGCTACAAACCAATAATCCCCGATGCTCGAACCAACGGCCACAATATCTTCGCCAATATCGCCTCGTTGTTGGCGACGAAAGACCGGGTTGAGGTTTTCATCTGTGCGCATAACTGTTTGGTCTTCCAATATCAATAGAGCACCATTCGCATCGTTTGAGACGAAACGGACATCTCGTTGGATGGTAGGGTATTCTTGTCCATCCAAAGTGAATTGGCGTAGTGTCCCAATCCCATCGAGTGCAAGGATTTGCTTACCAACAATCAATTGAGCGCCTCCTGCATCAAATTCCGAATCCCATACCTTTTCTCCCTCCATTGAATAAACTTGCAATCCGTTGGTTTCATCGAGGATAACAATCTTGTTCGTGCTCCAAGCAACATCCATAATTTTTGAATTGACTTGAATACTTGCAACAACATTAGTTCCTTCACTGTTGAGATTCACACATTGGACCAAACCGTCGCCATTGCCAATCAACAGATGGCCCGAAGTTGGATGCAGAGCAATGCCTGTAACACTTGAAGTCTGATGAAGTGCATCGATAACTGGAAGTGTTGCGACCATGTTCTCCACAAGCATTGTTCAGTTATATGCTCATGTGTCGTATGTTCGGATTGTAAAATATCGGTCTTTTAAATACCCAAATCTCAATCTTCCATCATGCCGAACGCATACTGTCGAAAACTGACCCGAGAAAACCCTGGCCTGATTGTGATTCTTCTTGATGGATCCAATTCAATGAACGACCCGTGGAGTAATAGTGGTAGCTCACTCGCTGAAGGAGCCGCCTTTGCTCTCAACCGAACCCTACGTGACCTTGCCTTGAACGCATGTTACAATGCTGAAGATGGAACCCGTAACTACATGGATGTAGCCGTACTTACGTATGGTACTGAAATGGGAGACGGACAAGGTGTTGAGTGGACCTTTGGTAAACTCTCCCAACCGTCGAATGGCTATTCGAAGGCTACGGACTGGGTTCCTGCCTTTTTGCGCCAAAAGAAGACTGACCGTGGTACGTTGCCAATTTGGATCGAACCTCATGCTGTTGGTTGGACGCCAATGTGCAAAGCTTTCAACCAAGCTGCGCAAGTCGTTAAGCAACACACGTCGGATTATCCCGATTCCTTCCCTCCAATTGTCATCAACATCACAGATGGCATTCCAACCGATCATGACGATGACTGGAAACAGTTTGAGCGTGCAGCAGAAAAGATCACCTCTGAGTCGACCTCAGATGGCAAGGCACTCCTCTTCAACATCCACATCGACGCGTCCGGCCAGGAGAACACTGTCCTGTTCCCGGATTCGCCTCCACAACATTCACAATACGCAATGCACCTTGGGCGAATTTCGTCCGTTATTCCTGCGAACATGGTGCGTCTGGCGAACGAGAAACTCGGAATGGAGATCACAGAGGCAGCACTCGGTTACTGCTTGAACGCTGACATGCAACAGCTCTCAGCCTTCCTGCAAATCGGAACATATGTTGCTCCGCAAGGAAACGCACCTCAACCCGATACAAGCGAACAGCAAACTCCACTCGAAGTCTGAGGTGAACAACATGAAAGCAACAACAACGAATCCAGCACTTGTGATGATCTTGGTTGATGGCTCACATTCGACCGGGGCATCATGGGTGATTGATGACAAAACGGGACAAGAGTCCACAGTTTCACGCTCCATCCAGGATGGAGTCAATCGCGCCCTCCATGACTTGATCATCAACGTCTGTTATGCAGATGGGGTCATTCTTGGACGAATCAACCTCGGCGTCGTCGTCGCACAAGGCGATGAAGTGCGTTGGGGTCTTGACTGCGAAGAGCCAGAAGACGGATGGTTGGATGTAGCCTCATGGGCAAATCTTGCACCCCAGCCAGCCAATGCAAACGAAATTCCTCAATGGCTGAGCCTTCAGCCTGAAGGAAAGACGCCATTGATTGAAGGTTGGGAGAGTTGCTTCTCCACCATCGAGAAGTATCGTCAACAATATCCTGAAAGCTCAGTCTTGCTCATGACATTGACCGATGGATTGTTTTCAGAGCTCGATCTTACAGAAGAGATTCAAGACGACTTGAGCAAACGACAAGCATCATGTGTTGGAGATGCTTCATACCTTCACCTCATTGGACACATCAGTCCTGATGGTAAACCTGCCACATTGTTCCCAGAAGAATTGCCTGAAGGGGAATATGAGCAGTTACTGTTTGAACTCTCTACAGTCTTGCCATCGCATCTGCTCGATAATGGAGCGACTGAGTTCTGTGGCGTGCCGATTTCAAAGCGTTCACGAGCGTATGTTCACAACGCCGATCACGGACTTCTTTCTGAACTGATTCAACTCGGTTCTCGCGTTGTTGATGGAAACGTAGTCGTGGTCAACCCCACAAAAGGAGAAACGGAGGAAGAGTAATGCTAGCTTCAGATTGGTTACCTATTCTTGAGTCACATCAAGATGAATTGTTGGATGAGATTGGACTGTATGGTTACGAATTCATTCAAGGTGGCCCATTTGGAAATACATTGGAATACAGATGTGGTGCACAATGGCTTGTTCTCGAAGCCGTTCACCATGATGGGTCAAAGAAGGCAGTACGTGTGCCAGTTCATGATCGATTTGCACAGGAAGACCATCTCGATCGTCTCCGATATGTTTCAAACAAATTGAAGGAGCAAGATGCTGATTGGTTCCCTTTCTTTGAAATCGAGGAATATGATTTCGGTAGTGATATCGATCTTTCACCCTGTCCAGTGATGGTCATGGATTGGATCGAAGGAGAGACATATGCTTCTGCAATGTGGAAGAATCGTGAAGATCCACACGAACTTGAGAATCTTGATTATCAACTCTCCAATTTAATTCAAGAAATGAGGGATGGAGGCTTCGATCATGGGGATGTTTCCGTTTCCAACCTTCGCGTTCGTGCGAATGGAATGATGATGTTGCTTGACCCCGATTCGCTTGTCCACGAAAGTATGGAACTCTCTGAGAGCCTCGAACTTGGACATCCTACATGGAATCACCCTGGACGAGGTGTTGAGCATACCAAACATCTCCATATCATTCCCTTTGAATTGATGAAATGGTTCAATCGTTCCCTTCAAAACAACTCTAATCTCCTCGAACAAGAACCCGATCTTGAGGAATTTTACTATACTGAATATGACTTGAAGAATCCGTATCAATCACAGCGATTTCTTCGTTTAATGTCAGCTTGTAATCTTAATCCTCATGCTTTCCAAGATCATGATTTAATCCATCTCATGGATGCTCTTGAGGATGATTTTGACAACATTGGTCAGCACATCGAACTCCCTCAGAAGAAATCAATCGAACCTCGTGTTACCATCGAATATCTTCTCAACGTACAACCAATCAAGAAGCCCCATCCCCGACAAGAGCGGGTAAAGAAACCAAAGCAACGCGTTCTCAAACCAACGCCCTTTTTCCAAGAATTCAATCGATTTAATGAGGAGTGATATAGATGGAAGAAGTAAACACAATAAAAAAAACCAACGGAAAGAGTAACCCGCATGTCATTGAAATTGAGCGACAGTACTCTGTTCTGCCGCCCTTTTTGACAATCACTGAACGCCTTTTCTCAATTGCAGAGATTGCTTTGGAATTTGAAGAAATGCGTAAGGAAATCGAGCGTCTGACCCGAGAAAAGAGCACGCTCCAAAAAATGGATGACCTTAATCAGAAAGAGATTAAAGAGACCAAGAAAGAACTTGAATCGATGTTGAGTATCAAACAACAATATCGTGTGGTCGAGAAGGCTCTTGATAACAAGACGAAGGAAAACAACAAGCTCAAACGTGACCTCACACAAGAGCGTTCTAACAAAGCAAAGGCTGAGCGAACACTTAGCCATGCTAAGCAGGAACTCACAACCCTCGATCGTCGATTCAAAACACAACAGAAGGAATTGGAATTAGCCAAAAAGACGCATTCTGAGTACGAATCCAGAACGACCCAGGAAATTAAAGACCTAGAGACCAACCTGGAAAAGATTGAAGCTCAAACATCTCGATATGGCACCATGCTCAATCTCATTAGCAAGGTTCGAGATATCCCCTTTGGCCTCGAACGTGTCCTTGAGAAGGGCGGCATTGAGGTTGATGATGTTGACACATCTGTTTCTCATCCAGCACTTGTTGGGTCGAAGAAGGCATTCATTCGACCATCTCTCAATCGTGATGACTGGAACATTCGTGGACTTTGTATGGCGAAAGACCGCTCCAATGTGAAGTCCAGTCAGGATGCTCTCGCCTTTGATGTCCGTCATGGAACACTACATATTGGAATTGCTGATGGCGTTTCAACATCCCATCGTCAATCAGAATGGGCTCATCGCTTAGCAAGGGCTGGGCTATCACCTCAACCCATCAATGCGATTGAACAAGCCCGTAAGCAACATCAAGCTCACGCAGAAACAATGCTTGACTTGGTTGATCCACAGTTCCGATGGATGGAGGAGCAAATGCTTCACAAATCGAGTGAGGCTACGCTACTTACCCTACAGGATACCAAGCAGGAAACCATTCAACTCAAGCGTCGAGGCGATGTTTGGGCTGCCGCTTACATGAATGGGGCGTGGAACATTGTCATGGGACCGAGTAAGGTTGCTGGAACAACAGCGTTCTCGTCAAATGAAACAACGGTCTTCGACACAGAGATTGAATTGCCACGTCCTGACCGTATTCTTGTCATGACGGATGGAATTCACCCTACTGATGGAGAAGGGCTTGAAGCTCTTTGGAATGGATTGCACCTCAAAGAGGATGCAGAGTTTGATGAATGGAAATCCGCCTCGGATCAAACAGGAGTCTTCGATGCAACCGATGATGTGAGTGTGCTTGCAATTACATTCTCAAAATCGAAATCAAAGGAGGAATGAAGGCGAGAATCTGTCCACTAAGATTAAGAACCATACCCATGACCCACAAATCCCAGGAGATGGGTTGGCCAGACACGTAAGTATCGCTTTCAGCGCCTCTTACACATGCCAAAACACAACTGGAATCGGAACGCATGCAACAGCGAAAGCAATGCACAGCAAAGCATTACAACCTGTCCGGAATGCGGTTCAACAGCGCTGGAAATTGACTTGACTCGCGGTGAAAAACACTGTCAAGTTTGCGGACTTGTGGTGGAAGAAAACATCGGTGATGAGAATCCATTCGAACGTGAGACCTCACAAGGACCAGGAGAAATCAACCACGGCCGAAGTTTCATCACAAACAAAGATTGGTCAGGGCAAGCAATCTCGAGTCAGGTTCAACAAAGGTTTCGATCAATGGAGCGTACGATTCGCACGACAACTCCATACAATTCAACTGAATATCATCAGAAAACCTTCAATGATTTCATCAAACCTCTACTTCATTCACTATCGGGAATTTCTGGAGAACATGCAAAGGTGTGTGAAGAGATGTACTTGGCAATGAAGGGTGTTCACAATCGATTGAAAATCAAACATCAAAATTCTGACCGTATGAGTGGGAAAGGAGCTGATCCGAACATGACTGCAGCAGTCCTTGCAATCGTTCTTGCGATGGAATATCAACGAAATCCAACACACCTCTCGGACAAAGTTGGGCGTTCCCAACATCGCTACATGACACGTAAGAATTCGTCAGATGTTCTTCATGTCAAGTCCGAGTTCATGCGTCACCTCGATGAAGGTCACATTTCTGTTAAGCGCCTATGTGAGAAGACACTCATCAAGTTCATTGTCAATGTATTGCGACGAATCAATCGAGTTCATGGAGCAAATAGAGCAGTGAAAGTAGAGGTTTTCGAAAATATCGAACGTGATCTTTGCCACAAGATGTTGAACCAGATGCTGACCGCAGTATGTGATTATCACGACCTTCCACACATCCAGGAGGAGAAAGTCTCACAGTTGGTCAACTACCTGCAGAGTGAGGAATTTGAATCTACATATCCTCGTAGCAATGCAATGAACCATTTCTTGACGTGCAATGCTGTCATTGTTCATCGCTACCTACGGAGCCTCAATGCGAAACCGAAATTCTCCTTGACTTATCCGAAGGTCCTCGATGCATTGGAGGATGTGAAGTCGAAGGATTCATATTTCGGCCAGATTTCTCGTAAATCACCAACACCAGCATACATCCGAATCGCAGAAAAAGCAGTCAACATGATGGGGGCAATTGCATGAAGAAAAAGACAGAGATACATCAAATCGATTTCTATGGCATCCTATCTGAGGAAAGTACACCTCTTCCAGACCCTGCGCCAGTTCCAACCTCGATTGTTCAACTTAACACACCAGAGCATTTGGATCTCGACATTCGGTCACAAATCAATGGATACTTGAATTCCGTTGAAAAGAATCAAGCACGAGAAATCATTGGTCATGAACACATACCTTTGCGAAGTATTCGCGTTCCTATCGTACCTAAGTTATCCTCTGCATGGGCTCCAAATGGGTACGGGAAAACCTACATCTTCACCCATATGCAAGATCTAAGTAACTCTTTCAAAAGTTTTGATTCGTCATCTGAATCACTTCAAGATTATACATCAATATTGCAACAATCATGGACTGGTTCGTGGAAAAAACTCCACCAAGAAAACCCAGCGAGCATCAATCTCGTGCCATACCACGCTATGGGTCTCGTTTTTCGACACGATGGAGCATCGTATGCAATGATTCTACTATTCGCAAGCAATTTCGCAAATTATGAAGAGCCAATGAGCATGCACATGAATATTTACTCTACACGTATTTTTCTTCGACCACTTAACACAAAACTAGAATCGGAAGATTTTGATGAAAAAGCTGATGATT
>PBET01000016.1 GCA_002719815.1 Methanobacteriota archaeon
GACCGAGCAGTATGTACAACAATTGATCGCACAAGGCTATCCTGAAGAGACGGCGAGGGCTTATGCGGCTCAATACGTCGGACAGGCTGCTGCTGCAGAACCTGCCGCCGCTGCACCTGCTGCAGCAAGCAATGACTTGTACACGCAATACTACAACCAGTATTACCAGCAGTTTGTCGCCCAAGGTTACGATGAGGCAACCGCTGCGCAATACGCCCAACAGTATGCTGCACAGGCTCAACAACAGCAACAATAACCAATTGTGGACCTCATGGTCCTGAAGATGGGTTGAAAAACCCCAAGGGCTGGCCTTGAGCATGGAAGGTTTGGATACCGGTGACGGCTACGCCGTTCGAGATATAGGACTCGCAGAAGAAGGATCACTCAGAGTTGACTGGGCACGTTCAAGAATGCCTGTGCTTGCAGCACTTCGAGAGGAAGCCGAGCGCACGAAACCACTTGCAGGAATGCGTGTCGCTGGTTGCTTGCACGTAACCAAAGAAACAGCTGTCTTGGTTGAGACGATTGCAGCTGCAGGTGCTGAACTCTCTTGGTCAGGGTGCAATCCATTGTCCACACAGGACGATGTTGCTGCTTGGCTTGCACGGGAGGGTTATTCCGTCTATGCATGGCATGGCCAGAGTGTTGACGACTTCTATTGGTGTATCGATAAAACGCTTGAATTCAATCCAACTCTCACCCTCGATGATGGAGCGGATCTCATCGTTCGTGTGCATGGGGAGCGCTCAGAGTATGCAGCAGGTGTACTCGGAGGAACGGAAGAAACCACGACAGGTGTCCATCGTTTGCGAGCGATGGCGGCTGCTGGCGATCTCAAGTATCCAGTCATTGCAGTCAATGATGCTGTAACAAAGTGGGATTTTGATAACGTCTATGGAACAGGTCAATCAACGCTTGATGGAATTCTTCGAGCAACTTCGGTCCTTATCGCTGGGAAAACCATGGTCGTTGCCGGATATGGTCACTGTGGAAAGGGTGTTGCAATGCGAGCCAGAGGACTTGGTGCGACTGTCATCGTCACCGAAGTTGACCCCCTTGCAGCCCTACGAGCCGTCATGGATGGCTACCAGGTCATGACAATGGATGAGGCTGCACCATTAGGCGATCTTTTCTGTACGGCAACTGGAATGAAAGACATCATCGTTGAGCGACACTTTGCAGTCATGAAGGATGGTGCAATCGTTTCCAACACAGGTCATTATGACTGCGAAATCGATGTTGAAGCATTGGAAACAATCTCAACATCTGTACGAACCATTCGCAAGGACAATGAAGAATTTACCCTCAAAAATGGAAACAAGATTCACCTTCTCGCTCGAGGTCGCCTCGTCAACCTCGCTGCTGCAGAAGGCCATCCTTCCGAAGTGATGGACATGTCTTTTGCCAACCAATTCCTATCTCTTTGTCGCCTTGCTGCAGAAGCGAAGGACATGGATAACTCGGTGTACGATATTACGCTTGAACAAGACCAGAATCTTGCTACGACCAAACTTGAAACGATTGGTGTATCGATTGACGTTCTCAGTGCTGATCAAATCGATTACAAGGACGATTATACGGTCGGAACATGATTCTGTTACTCTTCTTCGAATGAAGTGAGTTCTTCATCCTGGGCATCCTCATCCCAGAACACTTCAAGTTCTGATTGGTGGGATGAAAAGTTAGGAAGTTTAGGTTTCCAATCGCCTTTGAATGTCTCTTGTGCATCAACAATCTTCAGCATTCGTTCTTGGAAGGCAGGCGGTCGTCGGCTAAGAATAAACATAAACAGCGTTGAAAGACGAATTTCCTCTGGGATGACAACATATCCGGTCGACGTTTCGAAGTCCATTGCCCGTAAGAGATTGAATGCTGGACGATTAAGTCGCTGGAACCATCGTCGCGAAATCCGCATTCCGAGGATCACTGTTACAAGAATAATGAGCGATGTTATACAGAATCCTCCAAATCCAGAACCAAGGATTTGCGGAGCCATAATGACTTCCAACATGAGAATTGGTGTCGTAATCAGGAGGAAAATCTTGGATTCACTAATCGGTGGTTTCTTCATCCTCAGTTTGATTGCTTCCCAACCGTCGTGATGTTTCTCCCATGGTTTGAAATGCTCTGATGAAGGTTGCTCGCTCGCCAATTGACACATTTGATGCAAACGAGCAACACGCGCATATTGTGTTGTAGCGAGATCCATATTCTCATCAAAAATCGATTGAAGACGCTCACTTGCCTCCCCATAGAGCCCCATATCGGCAAGAATTGCCGCTTGCTCAACGATGGGTGTGACTTCGTTTGGAGCATGATGTCGTGCATCTTGCCACCATTGAAGCGCATCCATGTACAACCCAAGTTCATCGGAAAGCAATCGTCCTCCACGGACCCACATGGCCAGGTCATCAGGCTGGAGTGCGACCACCTTTTTTGCCGCAGAAAGTGAGGATGCTGCTTGTTTCAGCGTCGGTTGCTTCCTCAATCCAGGAAGACTCGCATCGGAGATCACTCTCCAGGCATCAGCATGTTCTGGATCCAATTTGACTGCTTTTCGAGCGTGTTGAAGTGCCTCTTCTCGCTCATCAGCTTCCAGTGCTTCTAAAGCATCAAGATAGTGTGCCTCTGCGGTCATGTGTTCACCTCAATCATCTCGATCCTTGCCTTGATAGCGACGTGGACGAATTGGCTGCGGTCCTCGATTGTGTGCATGACCTGGACGCTTTCCTCTTGCTTTTCGATAGCGCTCATTTGGACGATCATTCTCCCGATTTGGACGACTTCGTCCTGAATCGCGTCGTTCGTCACGCCCTCCTCGGCTTCCGCCACGACGNTCAGAATCACGCCCTCCTCGATTTCCTCCGAAGTTTCGTCCACNGTCCCGGCTTCCACCACGGCGGTCAGAATCACGCCCTCGACGATTTCCACCAAAACTTCGGCCTCCATCTCGATTGCCACGGAATCCTCCACGTCGGTCGGAATCACGGCCACCACGTGAACGATCACTGCCTCCACCACCGGGCTTCGGTTTTCCACAGCGATTGCATTCTGTTCGGAACGAGAAGTTGATGTTGTTGCACGCAGGGCATTCCCAATCGTTTTGACCATGAGTTTCTTGACGAGGCCGTTCACGTCGTTGATTTGAGCGATTATTCTCTCGTCCCGATGATTTGTACGCCTTTACGTTCCCTTCCTTTGCTTTTCCACAACTGTTGCATTCAGTTCTCCAAGCGAAGTTGACGTTGTTGCAAGCAGCACAAACCCAATCATCTTTCTGAGAATCACGTCCTCTTCGGTTATCTCGACGGTCAATGGAACCTGAATCACGTCGTGGCCTTTCATCACGACGTGGACGTTCTTCTCGTTCCTTTTTTGCACGAACAATCACATCTGCACCGATGAATGAATCAACATCTTGCTTCCTGTCAAGATGCGCTACATGCGCCAAAGGAGCATCGGTTGAGCCAATGACTGCATCGATTTTCCCAATGTATTGTCCATCTTCTTCTCGAACAATAATTGACCCGAGAGCGGGTGATGAACCTGTAAATGTGAGCAAAAGACCGCCCTCATGGCTGGTTCGGTCAATGACGCCTCGAAACATGTCCCTCATCCCTTCGTGCCTAGCGGCCATGTTTGAGTCTGTTGGTCAGTCTCGGCGTGATGAGACCCATCCTGCAGCAATAAGTCCGATGACAAGTGTTGCAAACATTCCAGGTGCAGGAAGAATCGAACCTTCCGCTTCTTCACCATCATCCGTCGTCGTTTCGCCAGAGTTGCTTCCACCATCCGCATATGGATCTGTGACCTGAATGGTCACTGTCGTCGGTGCAGAAGATGTACCATCTGTTGCTGTGATGAGAACGGTGTATGGCGAAGTGTAGTCGCCTTGTACACAACTCGCTGTCGAAACTTGGATTTCCCATGCAAGTTGCACACGATCGAAGTTTGTTGCCTCTTTACCACAGATGCTCAAGGTCATATCGACCTCTTCACCATCCGGGTCGATGACATTCCCGCTGAGTGTGAACTTCTGCCCATCGATGCTCCATTCTGCTTCTTCACCCTGGAGGTTTGTGTCGATGGTAATGGTAGGAGGCTTACTGATCTTCTCAAGACCAAAATCGAACATGAATTCATAATCAAGCATTCCGTTTGCAGTCGCCTTGCCCATGACCATGACATCGCCCGGTGAGAGGCCGGTCATCGACAATTCCATCATGATGCCATTTTCATCGGTGACTGCAGTTGTATCAGAGCCCATCTTTGCCATTTGGTGGGCATGTGCCATAATGGTGAGACTTGAGGCAACCCCTGTTGAAGTCGTTGTGAATTCAATAACTTCTCCATTGGCTGAAAGGACTGCAGAAGCATCCATGACCTTGCCAAATGTGTAGTTGCGATGCTCTTCAGTTTCAGCGCCGAATGCATCAACACCCATGCACTGGCCAACAGCAGAAGCACCGTTGGCAGTGACATACAGATCTGCGAGTTCATCCATACGGACACTCCAGCCTGCATCTGTGAACGTACATTGTAGGCCCCATCCACTTTCATCGACGACCCACATATTGGCATCACTCGTTGCAAGCACCTCTCCGTAGGTTGTACCGATTGGAATAATCGTACCATCTGCAGGTGCAGTTGGACTCCAAACCGGTGCATCATTGGTGAATGGCGCCATGGTTGTGAAATCAACAAACAATTCACGGACCATTGGATAGGAACCGATTGGATAATCGACATCTGCTACGATTCGAAGTCGTCCATCTGGAAGGAATTCACTCGATGGTGCTACAAGTTCTTCGTTGAGGACGCCATCATCAAAGAAACCGAGGTCTGCAACGCGCAGACCCTGCTTGACCGGGAAGGTCATGACAAGTTGTGCATCTGTAATGTTGGTGACGTTCATGGCCAATGTGAAGTTGGAACTTCCTCGATTTGGAAGCGTGTCAAAACGAACGTTGTTGTTTTCATTTTCTTTAATGAGCAAATGAATTTCCAAATCGTCTGTCACTGTGACTGGAACTTCCTTGCAACCATCGTTTGAGAGTGGACTACTGCATGAGCGCTCTTGTGCATGACCGGTTGGTACCAGATTGACTTCATCGAGTGCAATTCCGTCCTCGACGAATTCAAGATCGTTCCAATCGACGTTTCCACGGTGGGATGGTCCTTCACGAATTCCGAGTCGAGTTTCCATATCTGCGATACACTTTGGCCCAATCGAGCGCACTGCTTCACGTTCGTCCGTTGAAATCCAGTCGTCATCGCCTCCCGGAACACCCTCAAACAAACTGTCAAGGTTGTCGCGAACAATAGCGGATTTGCTTCCGTTTACCCACGCCTTAGCATCCATGACGCCCGTTCCCCAATCGTCATTGATGTCCAATGTGAAAAGGGCAAAATCGTATTCAAAGAGATCTTCGAATGTGTATCCGCTACAATCCACGTCAAGACTTCCTTGTCGCCCTGAAGTGGCTTGAGGAGAATCATTTTCGTCGAGAGTGGACATTTCAATCGATGGGCTCACAAGTGCAAGAAGCAACATGATGAGAACTGGTATCATGGTTGGACGATGACGACTTTGTTCATCAATGCTTGGTTGAGAACCATCATGGAACGAGGCGATTCAGCCTTCTTTGGAACAGATAAATTGGAATGATTGTCCATACAATTGCTGACAAATATGCAACAAACGGCGATACACCACGCTCCACACCATCAAGCCGAGTTTCGAGGAGATGATGGTATACGCCGTTTGGGGAAAGAAGGTCGAGACGACCCTCAAAGATCAGATACTGTTGGTCTTGCGTATCGCCCACTGCGACGCCATTAAGAGCAGCGAGAAGTGTTGTGAAAAGCACCCAGAGCAATGTAAACAGGAACCACAATCCGATGGAGAAAGCGATGGCTGAACCTTGTTCCTTGGCAATGCTTGAAGCGAGCAGGGCGAAGACGGTATACCACAAGAGGACAAGAGCTGCAGCGACGATGAAGACGATTGCATCAGAAAATGAAATCCACATGTCGCTTCGATAACCGACCAGCATCATCGATACGATGATGAGCAACGTTACCGGTAATGCGATGCTCATCCAATGACCAAGAACCAATACAGTCCCTTGACGCCAACGTGGCATTGGTTGTGATAAACGAATTTCAAGAACGCCACTCATCCGGTCGCGACTGATTCCATCATGCGCGATGAGGACAGCGGCCATTGTTCCAGCAAACACGATTCCAATACTCGCCAAAAACATCGTTTCAGTCGCAGTTTCCGGTATCTGTTCCGTTGGCAACTGGAGGTTTGGATCAGCAAACCCCCATGCCATACCTGGAATGAAGAGCAAAAGGATGGGGAGCATGATCAGCATACGCGTTGAAAACATACGTTGTCGACCAAGAGAAAGCGTGAGACGAACCATGCGTTGCGTTGGGGTCATTCTTCTTCACCACCCAACGTTCGCAATGGAATCATGCTACTTTGGCCAACATCCATGCCAATCGCATCCCTGTCCAATCCGGTTGCAGCACAGAGCAATTCGATAAGCGTTGGAGGAATGATACGCCATGTCGAAATTTCATAATCACGTTCAATCAAGGTTGCAAGCAGTTCAGGATGGCTTGAATCGAAGATGTATCGATGTTCTTGTCCTGTAGCAGTACGTTCGATGATGTTCAATGAATCGATGATAGAACCAGTGATCTCTCGATCGAGAATAACTTCAGTCATCTTCTCAAATCCTAATGTTGATTGAAGTGATTCGATCGTACCATGTCCCAGTAATTGACCTCGATGCAAGAGTGCGATTGTATCGACAAGATTGTCAAGTTCCGAGAGATGGTGACTTGAAATGACAACAGCGATACCATTGTTGGCGAGCGTTCGTAAGAGTCGCTTGAATGCATCAATTGCAACAGGATCCATTCCATTGAAGGGTTCATCGAGAACGAGTACCTTGGGTGTACCGAGCAAGGCAACCGCCAACGAGAGTCGTTGGCGCATACCTTGACTGAGCGATTCAAGGGAAGAATCGGCTCGATTTCTTAATCCTACAATGGAAAGAATTTCTTCAGTGGATTGAATCGAACAACCCTGTAGAAGCGCAAACTCGGTCATGGTTTCACGGATCGTCTGTTGGCCAGACCAGCGTATTTGCTCAGGCATGAAGCCAACCATTGAGCGTAATGTTTCAACCTCCAGGCGTTCANCATCTTTCGAAACATGTCCGTCATGAAGGGGCAAGATTCCACTGATCATTCTCAGAAGCGTTGTTTTTCCTGCGCCATTGGTTCCAACCAAACCGATGATTTGGCCTTCAAGAAGCGTTAAGTCCACCTGTGAAATTCCAGCTCCTTGACGCTTGTTAAACGGATTGTACCATTTTGGATTTGAGAGTTGATGGCGAAATCCGATGGAAGAGAACTGCAATGCAACCTCGTCCGCCATAACACGGCTTAGAAGCCAATGCTCTCAAATGCTTTGTTTTTGTTGAGTGTTTCCCAAATACATATGACAGTAAGTGCTCAATCAACCGCTATGGGGTTGGCTTTCGATGCTGTTGGCTTCCTTCTCATCATCACCTCCATACCCCTGTCATTTGGTATCTACAAACTGT
Source organism: Methanobacteriota archaeon (assembly GCA_002719815.1). Classification (GTDB taxonomy): domain Archaea; phylum Thermoplasmatota; class Poseidoniia; order Poseidoniales; family Poseidoniaceae; genus MGIIa-L2. The sequence continues at coordinate 7,626 of PBET01000016.1, forward strand.
TCACGAAGGATGAATCACTTCCATTCCAATCCTTTCTCGGGGAAAAGACATCGAAGCATGTCTTGGTCGCTCTCCTCCTCTTGCTTTTGATTCCTTATGGAGCACTCCTTTTGTTCCCGCTCGTCTTTATCCTCTCCTTTGTAAGTCCAGCAGGACGGATGGATTGGTCTGAACATCGGAATCAACGCATTCTCGCGATTGGCATGGTCATGTTGATGCTTGGCGTCTCTGGATTCATGCCCGTTGAAACACCCCGTGCTCCGGATGAATGGGGTGAGCCATTTGCAACAGAAAACCCGTATGCGCCTGCTTGGCCAGCAAGTGAACAATACACGTGGGTATTTGTTGAGCCTCTTGATCCAACAAATTTTGAAGTTGTTCAGAGTTTAGTTATACGAACGCCCCATCAACCAAATCCATTCCAACAAGTTGAATCATCGATTTGGGTCTCTTCACTTCTGGGACTGCAAGAATCACGGATGCGACAAGCCATCGATCTCGTTGATGAACGAGTACCAATTCGTATCGATAGCGACGCGTTTCGTCTCGATCAAAAAGGTGATGCGCAATCGCATTTGTTCCGTCCAGGTTCAGGTAATGTCGAACTGAATGTTTGGGTGTACGACGTCTTATCGACATCGAGTACAGATCCTGATGGCACGAAGGTCGGTGAGGTCGTCGTTGTTGGACAATCCCANTGGGGCGGAANGGTTGAACTGGTCGTTATCGTACGGCCTTGGTTTCATGATGGTCTTGCAACCGATCCATATGCAGAATCGTACGTAAATGCGTGGCTAGATGTATGATTTAGGGAAACCTAAAACTAAATACTACTTTTTTTAGGGTGACCTAAAACGAGTGGTTCCGNATGGGTTTGCAAATTTGTTCCTCCTATTCGCACATGCTTACGCGGAATCTGTTTCTTGCGTCGCTTGTTTTAGCAGTAATTTCGACTGCAGCTAAGGAAGGAGTCGAAATATTTCGGAACTTACGAGGGGTTTTTCCGAGAGAGCACTACAAGCGATGTCATTCCCCGAGTCCTTCCAGGTGAAAACCGCTGTGCTCAGGTAATGCCTAGGATAAACCAGAATTCTTGGTGCGATGATATACATCGATTTGTCCCTCAATGAATTCAAGAGTTGTAACAAGTTCATAATCGGGCTTAAGTGCTAAGGTCAAACTATCATATTCCCACATCGAAAGCTTGTGTCCTCTTACATGTATAACTTCGAAAGGTGCGTCATCGATGACCTGATTTGCTTGACCGGAACTCACGTGCCCCCATCTGGTATGCTCGTCAATGATAACGTGGCTGTCCATTCGATCAAGATATAGATTCCAATATTTGGCATAAGGTTGCGAGATGATGAAGATGTCACTCTGATTACCTTTGACATTGGTATCGAGCCATTGACTCATTCCTTTGAAGTCGGACCGCCCTCCTTGTTCATAATACTCGTATTCGTGTACATACCAATGAGCACTGTTGAGAACAAACAAGAAAGAGAATATCATTGCGATAACCATCGATTTTTTTTCAGTTCCAGAACTTGCTTTCTCCACCCGTTCATTGATTTGGATTAATATATCGATTACTCGAGCGATGCCTACTCCAAAAAGGATGTACCAAGCTGGCATTGAAAATACAAAATAGCGAGACACCCAGAGATTTCTAAATGTCATAGAATAGAGAACGATGANCAACATCGTACCTCCGCCTACCGCCCAAACAAACCACTCTGATTCAGACGAAAGCCGGCGTTTCTTTCCAACTAAGAAACGATGTGCTAGCATGAGGAAAGGTGTGATCAAAACGAAGTACCACATCGCTTCTGCGATGTCGGTAATGCCTCCGCGTGTATCGAAGGCNAAGAAATAATCGAACAGACTGACGACTGGTCGTGTTGGAGTATCGTTAATCCACATGCTGTGGTTTGTATTTGANGAGTCATGACGCATTTTCTCAAGCATGAAAACGGCAAGCATCGCAACTGCGAATGAAATTTTCAGACATTGGCCGGATTTTCCTTTCATGTACATGATTATACGATCGAGCTTTGTTGTTTCTGAAGGGTGTTTTGTGCAAATTGCTTGAGAAACGCGAATAAAGAAATCTGCGAGTAGTCCTAGGACAATCACCAATCCTGCGACATAGTGTACAAGATAAGAGAAGGAGAGTAAAGTGATGCATAAGATTGTTTCATTCCGTGACAATCTACGCTCAGAGCGAATCANTAATAACGACAGCCAAATGAACATGGTTGTGAACATATACGGTCGAAATTCTTGGCTGTAGAGAATTGCTAAATGCGATATCGAAAACATACTTGCGGCGATTATCGCTGCCTTTTCATCGTGGAAACGTCGCGTAAATTCAGCGACAATGTAAACAAGAATGATGCCCGTAATTGCGCTTAAGGAACGCAGGGCGAAATCAGAATCTCCAACGATCAGTTTCCAGAAATACATCAGCCATGTACCCATTCCTACCATCGAAAGCCAACCTTCCATTGTCGCCTTCCATGTTCCTTGACTAATCGCATGGAGTGTTGTGAGTTCGTCCAACCAAAAGGATTCAGTGTCCAACCCTCTAAATCTCATTATTGCTGAGAAGACAAGTACAACGCCGAGTGCGATTGGGTACATGTTGTTGTTTCTTTGATTCCCTTTGTCATCGAAATTACTCCCATCTGTTTGGGGGGTATGTTTATCAACAAATTCATCATTTTTCATGTTTTTTCGTCCTCTTTNAAGCGCTTTTTTGTGGTGCTGTTAACCATTGGATTTAGGGGTTCCTAATAAGTTTAGGGTAGCCTAAAACTTATCAAGTACTTACCTATGGGAGGGACAACACCGAGAGGTAAAGGATAGTGAAGAAATGAAACTAAGCATGAAGAAAACACAAGGAATAACCCTAATTTTGCTGATGATGATGGCCGCATTTGCTGGCTGTATCGGCGGAGACGACTCCGACGATGATTCAAGCAGTTCCGCTGCTGGCGACAGTAGCTCAAGTACTGCTGACACCAGCGACAGTGGTGCTAGCGACAGCAGCGATAGCAGCGATAGCAGCGATAGCAGTGATGCTAGCGATAGCGATGGTAGCGATGGCTCCGATAGTAGCGACAGCAGCTCATCGGACTCCAGCGGTGGATCGGCAGTCAGCACAATGGATGCTGAAGACGGTGGCTACACATATGCCTCCAATGTCGACAACCACCGTTCTCTAATGGCAGACATGTGCGACATTAAGGCACATGCAAATGCAGGCGAGTGGACCGCTGCAAAGGGCATCTACACCAACGGAAAGAATGCAGAGAAGAGCGACGGTTCATACCGAACTCTCCAAGNATTCGCAGCTGCTACAGGAAAGAACCACGGATACGATGCATTCTATGGTGCTGATGGCTCAGTGGACGCCATGATCATGCACGCTCTCGAAGGCACAGGCGACTTCGCAGNTGTTTCCGACACTGTTCGATACCAAGGAATCGCTAAGCTAACTGCAAACCTTGGAATGGTTGCCTACACAATCCACGAACTTAACACCGCAGTTGCAAAGGCAGATGCTGGCAACGTCGACAATGACACTGGCGCACCACATAACTGGGACGAAGGATGGGCATTCTTCCACGGGCCGGATGAAAACGTCGGTTGCTCCCCTGTTGCAACTCTCAACAAGCGTGGTGCTGACTTCGGTACAGAGCACACCGCTGGAATGGCGAACACAACATACAACATTCAACAAGCAATGATCAACGGACTCGCTGCTCTACAAGCTGAAGACCAGGCTGGTTACACAACCGCAACCAACGATGTCGTCAAGAACGTTATCATCGCTTACTCCCAAGCCGTTATCAAGTACACCTACAAGATGGACAACGCTGACAATGGCCCTAAGTATCAAGCAGAGGCATACGCGTTCTGGAAGACCATTGAAGCTTACGCTGCACCATACACGGACAACGCATGTTACAACATGCAATCTCACACGATGGGCTGGGTCGGTTCTTACGACAACACATCCTGTGATGACTTCGCATGGTATGAAGACGCACAAATGGGCGGTCCTGACAGTGGAACCTTCACTGGTTGCTACAATATGGTAAGCCACACAGTTGCAGAAGGTGTTGACCAAGCACAGTGTGAAGGTGGATTTAGCAACGACTACTTCTACGCTAACTACGGTGCTACATCGATGAACAACATTCTCGACTTGCAAGACGCAAGCGTACTCGGAACATCCTACGATGTTACAGCATGGTTGCAACCAGTATGGGATCACTACGGCATCACTGCTGAAGAGATCGGCTCATACAGCAGCTGAACCGAGAATTGATTGAAGTCAAAACTGATGCGGCATCGGGTGTGTTATCACACCCTTAACTCACCCGGTGTCGCTCTTTTTGGAGCGGTGGTCTCAGTGAGAACTAAGAATGTGATTTTCGCTGTTCTTTTTTCGTTGAGCATGTTAATGCTTCCTTATTCAGCAATGGCTGAAAACGATTCGGAAGAACCAACCTACAGAGTGTATGGCTCTTTGTTCAACGATCTCGGAGACGAGGCGGGAAACACATCGATTAAGCTCGATTCCCTCGAATCGGTTTGGTCTGAGAACGACGCACAGTACGAAATCACTGGCGTTACACACGGAGAACACACCATCCGAGCGTACTTCATGAACGATGGACACACGGTCGTTTACCGGACGATTTACATCACTGGTGACACTGAGCTGGATTTCCNCCAAGGCAGCAATTGGNTAACAGGAACNCTTCATCATTTGCAGAGTGATATCGTTTCGGTTGATTTGATCGAACAGAGCGAACAAGCCTCCCTTACTGAATCAAGGTTCGAGTTCGGGCCACATCCCGTGGGCGAATATTGCACGCTGGTTGCAGAATGGGAGCGTGATTCTGTGATGACTTCCCAATATCTTCGCATGAGAATCGAAGAGGGATCATCCGCAACACCTGACATTAATCACGTAGAATTCCATTACGGTATGAACAATATTTACGGTTTGATAACCGACGCTGATGGAACGCCTGTTTCGGGAGCGCTGGTGAGTAACGGTATAGTTTCAGCCGTTTCGAACAACGATGGATTCTATCTGATGAAGAACTTAAGCATAGATTCTGAGCAAACACTCACAATCCAACAAGAAGGTAACGAACTGTTGCCTCCAGTCCAATACCTTGTGACGTCTGGTGAGAACTGGCTTAACTTGACGACTGTTACCGATGTGGAATTCCCTGGCAATGTCACTTTTACGACTCAAACACAAACAGTTCTGATGTCTCCGTTTTATCTGGAATGGGATGGTGGTGATTACACAGATTACTACTCAGTATACCATGGAGAAATTAGCGATGGTAATCAGATTTATCGAGGATCATCTGAACGGTTTGAGTATACTCCTTCTCAGGCAGGGACGCATGAATTCAACATTGTTGCACACAACATCAATGGGTCAAACGAGAATTCACCCTCTCTTGTAATCATCGTTTTACCGAATCCATCGAGCGACCTCGTTTGGCAAGCTGGAATGAGTTGGGATTACTTTATTTCCCATACGCCTGAATACTTCCATAACAGAACGTACACAATGATTGGTACGGAAACAATCGAGGATGCGTTTGGTAGAGAACAAGAGACGTTTTTAGTTCGTATCTCAGACGATACCTATCTTGCAGAAGAAAAAGCGTTCAGATGGTTTGATGTCTCCAACCTTTTGACTGTGAAATCCTATTGGGTCGATGATCCATCAAGTTCTTCTTATTTCCAAGAAGGAACAATGGGTTGGCAATTCACAACACAAGGCGAAGATGCAGAATTGTTTTCAGGTGATGCACCAGATTCTCTTCATTTCAATCGCACCAACATCATCGGAGTGCCTGGTCACCCTAACGGATACGATGATACCGAAAACACGGTTTTCATCGAAGAGAATGTTGAAGTTACTGTGTTTGGCCAGTCCTACCTTACGACATACATTGCAATCTCTGACGACGAGGATGGTGTCCTCTCGTGGGAATTGTGGTACAACTCTTCAGTGAGGAATTATGTCAAAATCGTCGACCGTTTGCCGGGTTCTCACTCAGACACTGTTGTGTATGAGTTGACAGGTTATGAGATTCCCACTAAACCAAAATTCATCACTGAATCATCAACGACAAAGGAAATGGATTATNCAATTGAGTGGGCTGAGTTTCCGTCCGCTACTCTATACCAAGTTCTAGAAAACGATCAAATCATTTACGAAGGCAACAATCTGCATTTCAATATCACGAATGCAGCAGATGGTTCGCACATCTATTCCATTAACGCTTTTACTGATATTGGCTACCTGATTGAAGGCGATGAAATCGAGGTCATCGTGGATTTTATCCCCGAAAGTCCTGTCATCAACCCAATTGGCGAACGGGTTTTCTCCTCTGCTGAATCAATCAATGTTTCGTGGTCTTCAACACCTGATGCGGTCTGGTACTCATTGATGGTTCAAGACTCAGATGGTAACGTTGCGGAGATGTACAATGGTACTGATACCTTCATAATTTTATCCGATTTGTCTAGCGGACAAAACAGAATGCGAGTCAACGTTATGGTGAACGACAAAGTTTCAGACTACTCTCCCTCCGAGTTTGTAACAATTGAAGATCAAAAGGATGCTGAAGAACAAAGCCTGACATCAATCTCCTTTGCAGTAACATCAATTTCACTTTTGGTGGTATCCGTTCTCGTTCCATTTTGGAGGGATGATGATGTCTAACGGGCGCATTATCGCAATTGTGCAAGCCGCCCTAATCGTCCTGTGCACAATTGGAGTTTGGCATTATTCCACATCGAACGATGGATCCCAACAAAGTGGCGATCTTGTGGTCCTTGATTCAAATGATGTTGAACATCGTTTTGAGGAACCTCCGAGTCGTGTTGTAATTACTAATACATATGCGGGTACAGTAATGCGAATGCTTGATATTGACCTCGATGTAATTGTNGGCGCATCTGGNGATTTCCAAGATGAAACAATCTGGCCCGAGTTTGCTGAGATTCCTCTCGTTCAGTTATCTGCGCATTCAGAAATTGACTTTGAGGCGCTCCTCGATTGCTATCCAGATGTTTACATTGTCTTCGCGAGCAATGGCATGGTTGACACCGGAGCCATTCGCGATAAACTCGAACCAGTTGGTATCAAGGTTCTCGCATTGGATTTTTACAAGTACGATACGCTCAAAGAGGAGATTTCAGTATTAGCACAATTGTTTGGTAAGGAAGAAAAAGCAAAGGAAATCTTCGATGAGTTCGAAGAAATTGAGAGTATGGTCGAAGAGCGAATTTCTGGAATTGATGAATCGCTCAAGCCAAATGTTGTTATGGAACATCATGCATCATTGACGAGGGACCCTGTTGTTCTAACGGGTACATCCCAATGGACAGATATCATTGAAAGAGCAGGAGGAATAAACGTCTTTGCCGATGAGCCTGGGCACACGACTCACGTCGACATGGAGGCGATCATAGACGCAAATCCAGATGTTTTGATGTTTGATGGAATTACCTTCGAAATTGGTTACAATGATTTTGACGTCGATGATAAATGCGGCACACACATGGATTTCATTTCATCAAGACCTGGTTTTGATGACATCAACGCTGTTGTGGATGACCGAATGCTGATTATGGCAGGGGAATTTGCTGGACCAATGATGATTCATGGCCTTCCATATCTGGCTAAATATTTCCATCCATCACTTTTCGAGGATGTTGATACAGACAAATACCTTGACGATTATTTTCTGAATTACCACAATGCCGAACGAGTTGGGAAATTTGTTTGCCTGTCAAGTGGTGATTAGAGTATGGACTCGCTATCTGTGAAACATATTCAAAATTCTAAGAAACAGATTTTTTGGATTATCCTTTTGTGCGCATCAACTCTTTTTCTTTCCATAGTCGCTCTCGGCCAAGGGTCTTCTTCGAGCCTTGACATGTGGCTCACAGCACGAATCATTCTAGGAATCGATGAAGGCACGACTCTTCAATCGAACATCATTTGGGAACTTCGATTTCCAAGAGTATTGATGGCAATTATTGCAGGTGTTGCTCTTGCGACTGCTGGGGCACTCATGCAAGGATGCTTGGGCAATCCATTGGTGTCCCCATTAACATTGGGTGTATCATCAGGCGCCGCTTTAGGAGCTGCAACAGCAATCATCGTTGGTTATTCTGTTGTCAATATCCCTGAGTTGATGGTTGTGGGAAATGCCTTCTTTTTCTCTTTGATCGTTGTTGGAATCATTATCAAATTAGGTGATATGAATTCGATATCTGCGGAGACCTATATCCTGGTGGGTATTGCGATTACATTTATCTCTGGAGCGATTGTTTCAACCCTTCAATACTTTGCCAGTGATGAACAACTCTCCCAACTTGCTCACTGGTCATTTGGAAGTCTTTCAAGGCCAGATTTGGTTAATGTCATGTATATCAGTGTGGCCGTATTGGGATTGCTTCCAACTGCGCTGAGATGGTCATGGGATCTCAACGCTCTCGCTTTAGGCGGAGATGAGTTTGCAATTAGTACGGGGGTGAATCCCCGACAAATCCGAAGAAATATTTTGATTCTAACGGCACTAATGACATCAATCGTGATTGCTTTTACAGGCTTGATTGGTTTTGTAGGCTTGGCCGCTCCGCACATGGCTCGCCTCATTGTAGGTAATGACTTCAGAAAACTAATTCCTTGCTCGGCAGTATTTGGATCATTTTTGATGATCTTGGCAGATACTCTCGGCCGAACATTATTTGCGCCAGTTGTGATACCAGTCGGCGTCATGTTATCAGTTATAGGAGGTCCATTTTTCATGTATCTATTGCTAAGGANNAGGAGTTGATGGAATGACCAAACTTCTTGAAATCAAAGGACTTTCGTTTCAATATGGGGCGCATGAAGTTCTGAAAAATTTGGAACTTGAGGTCTTTGAAAATGAACTCGTTTGTGTTTTAGGTGTAAATGGGGCTGGAAAATCCACCCTGCTAAAATGCATTAACAGGATTTTACCATCAACATCAGTTAAACTCGAACTTGATTCAATGAGTTTGAGTGAATTAGATCAAGTTGAGTTATCAAAACTCGTCTCTTATGTCCCGCAGTCTGTTAAATCTGGATTCTCAATCGATGTTTTTGATGTTGTCATGTTGGGTCGAAGACCGTTCATCAATTGGACGATCAGCGAATACGACCGAGAGATTGTAAGCAGAACGCTTCGATACTTTGGTTTAGAAGAATTTGCATTCCGCAAATTCAACATGCTTTCAGGGGGAGAACGTCAACGTGTGATTATTGCAAAAGCCATTGCGCAACAACCCCGTCTGTTCTTGCTCGATGAACCAACCAGCGATTTGGATTTGAACAATCAAATTCAAGTAATGAAGAAAATAAAGTCGCTCGTTTCAGATAAGGAGAACCCACGATCTGCACTTTTAGCAATTCATGACATTAACATCGCATCACGATTTGCAGATCGTATCGTTCTGTTATCCAACGGTGAAATTGTGGCCAATGGAGCTCCTATGGATGTTTTAACTCCAGAAAATATCGCAAAAGTATTCAGAGTATCATCAGAGGTTTACATCCCTGCTTTGGGGCCAATTCAAATTATAATTAAAGATGAAATAATACAAGAATAAGAGCGTGAGTAGAATGACAGAACACCAAGAGAAAAAGAAATTTACAAAGCATGCATCTCCGACAGCAGACGGTTCAACAAGACCAGAATTACTGTATGATCGAAATGTGGCGAGGCCGACCCACGCTGAAGATGCAAGAACACTAACTGAAAAAATGGATGTGGCGACGTTATGTACAATTTCTGAGAAATCAGAAGGCCATCCCTATGGTTCCTTTGTAACCTATGCGATGCATGAAGGTAGCCCAATATTCCTCTTAAGTCAATTAGCGGAACATACAAAAAACCTCAATGCTAATGGAAAAGCGTCTTTATTGATTGCAGAAACAGGTACAGGTAATCCGCTTGCATTGAGTAGAGTCACATTGGTAGGTGAATGCCTTGAAGTCTCAAAGGAAGAGCGAGAGTCAGTCAAGAATTCGTTTTTACAAGCTCATGAAAGCGCCAGTGTTTACGCTGATTGGGAAGACTTTTCCTTTTTCAAATTAGATGTGCAATCTGTCCGTTACATTGGTGGTTTTGGGAGGATGTCTTGGGTGAATCAATCAAAGTGGAACACTGCAGAGCCAGACCCGATGTTTGACTACTCTGATGACATCATAACACACATGAACGAAGATCATGCTGATGCCCTTTTGCTGTATTGTAAAACAATGAGCAAAGCCACAGATGCTTCCGATGCAGTCATGACGCACATCGACCGCTACGGATTTGAGATGATGGCAACGGTCGATTCAGAAAAAAAACCAATTCGTCTAGCATTTGAATCGGATGTAACAGACTCCGACCAAGCAAGAATTGAACTGGTTCGCATGGTCAAAAAGGCTCGAAAAATGTTGAGCGATTGAGTCATTTAGCCAGATTGCCGTATTGTGTGTGAATGTATTCCTTGTATTGACCAGATGTTATCGAATCGGTCCACGCTGTGTTGAGACGATACCATTCTATGGTTTCTGACAAGCCTGTAGCCCAATCGATTTCCGGCTTCCATCCTAGCACGCTGTTGGCCTTCTCATATCCCATCGCATATCTTCGATCATGACCAGGTCGATCGCTGACATGCTTAATCAATGACTCATCTGCATGTATTTGAGAAAGAATGTTTCGAACGATGGTAATGTTCTCTTGTTCGTTGTTTGCTCCAAAATTAAACACCTCTCCAGTCTCAATTCTTCCAACAAATAATGCGAGCATAGTGCATAGAATTCCATTCGCGTGGTCTTCGACATGAATCCAATCACGAACCTGTTTTCCGTCTCCGTAAAGGGGTAGCTTCCTGTTGTTAAGCGCATTAAGGGTCATCAAGGGAATGAGCTTCTCTGGGAACTGACGTGGTCCGTAATTGTTGGAGCATCTCGTTATGACTGCGGACACTTTGTGTGTATTAACAAATGACTGAACGAGCATATCAGATCCAGCTTTGGATGCTGCATATGGGTTCTGTGGGTTAAGAGGCGTATTTTCCGTGAAAGGGTCGTCATTCGGCCCCAAGGAACCGTATACTTCGTCGGTTGAAACGTGAACAAAGTGAATATTTTGTCCTTGCTGGTTGCATGCAAGAACGCTTTCAAGAAGTACACGTGTCCCATCAATGTTGGTTTCTATGAACGGTTGCACAGAGTTGATTGAGCGATCAACATGGCTTTCAGCTGCAAGGTGGAGGATGACATCGATTTGCTTGTCGTTGAGTATGTTGTGGATGAGTTCATGATCGTTGATTGAACCATGAACAAACGTGTAGCGCTCGTCCTCAACATCATTGAGATTTTCTGGATGCCCTGAATATGTCAAAGCATCAATGTTGACAACTATTTCGACGCCAGGGATTGACAACGCTTTGCGTACGACATGATTTCCAATGAAACCACAACCTCCTGTAACAAGGATTCGCATTCTATTCACTCACCGCTGGAAGCCATGGGCCTAAATTCCATTTTCGCATGAGGACGGATGTTTCAAGCAACGCATCAAGCGTTCCGCAATCGGCCCAATGAGAATCAAAATGACATCCTTTTGCTAGATTCTTTTGCATAAATAATCTGTTAATATCCGTAATTTCCAATTCTCCGCGATTAGAATATCCCGTAGTTTCAAGGATTTCATCAATCATATCGTAGACTCTTGGAGTATACATATACAGCCCAGTTATGGCAAGATTTGAATCCGATGCCTTGGGTTTTTCTTCCATGTTGACGATTCTACCGTTCCCATCAATCCATGCTATTCCAAAGGAACCTGGATCATTTACTGGTTTCAAAAATAAGTAACAATCATGGGTATCATCTTCGAGAAATTCATTTGCATGCGATTTCATGGATTGTTCGAATACATTATCGCCAAGTATCACTGCAACATTTCGTAATCCTACGAATCCTTTTGTTAATCGTAGTGCTTCCGCAATCCCACCGGCTTGTTCTTGGTATGCGTAACGGATGTCTAAGCCAAACCTGTGCCCATCGCCTAGCAGAGCAAAAAATGAATTGCCAGAATAGCCTCCGAGTACAATCATAATTTCTTTGATACCCATTCGGGCCAACGTTGCCACTGATTTGCAAATCATCGGTTCGTCGTACACTGGCAAAAGATGTTTGTTCGTTGACGTTGTAAGTGGCATTAAGCGTGTGCCCCAACCTCCTGCCAGAACGACGCCACAAATGTCTCTCGACTTTGGCATGATTGTTCCAATAGTCTTACATTTTTAGGTTTACCTAAATTTAAGTAGAAACGCCTAGTGGAGGTAATGTGGGAACAAAGAATAGATTCCAACTTTCCTCGGTGCTTAACAAGAATTTTGTCATCGATTTGGTTGAGCACATCTCTCCTTTCTTGATGTTCATTCTATTATTCGCTCCACATGTATCCTATGTCGCACCAATTGTAATGGTAATGATACTCGCCTACCGAAATATTTTGAGAGAAAGTAGGATTTTACATAACAGCCGTTTTTGGTTCCTTGGGTTTGTGCTGTACTGTCTCGCAATTGCGATCAATGTTAACGAAAGCGTGAGCAATGGACTGATTATGTTGACGATATGTTTCATGGTGGTCCTGCTCTCAGAATCAAATCAGTTACCAGCAACAACACTTTATTCGAACATGATGATAGGTTTGGTAATAACGCATGAAATACTGCTTTGTCTGTTTACAGAGTTTAGCATTGGGAGTCTTCTGATTCTCCTCGTTCTTGGGATTTTGTTGAATTATGTTAGGTTAGAAACTGACTCGCAAACGATGGGAGTTCTGTTTGGTTGTTTCGTTGGCGTTCATGCTGTGGGTTGGACACTTTCAGGAGATCCATTTGTTAACACAGCATTTGAAATCGACGAAATAGTTCGAAATTGGATTAAATTCATCAGCGCACCTATATTGGGTGTATTGGTGTTTTATGGAACCAAATTCACTCTTGAGTTATTCAATCAAGTGGAAGATAAAGTGTTTGAAGAATCTTAACAATGTACTCAATATCATCTTCATTCATTGAAAGGTGTAGAGGTAATCGAATGAGTGATGAAGCCGTTTTGGATGTTATTGGTAGACTCTCAGGAGTGTACCCCAGTTCTTTCCCAACAGGCGATTCATGAAGAGGCACGTAGTGGATTACTGCTTGGATTTGGTTTTCATTCAAATGAAGCCGTAACCGGTCAGCCTCCTGAGAGTTACTTAGAATGATTGCAAACATGTGAGCATTATGCTCACAACCAGCAGGCTCTCGTAGGATGCGTAAAATCCCCCGTTCCTCCATTGGTTTGAGTAAACGTTCATAGTAATTCCAGAGTTTTAATCTACGGGATAAATTTTCATTCACTTGTTCAAGTTGAGCGCAAAGAAAAGCTGCTTGCAGTTCACTCGGATAGAAGGACGATCCTACCACTTGCCAGTTGTACTTATCGACAAGGCCTTTGAAAAATGCACTGCGATTTGTTCCCCGTTCCCAGACCATCTCTGCTTTTTCAACATCATCCCGATTGTTAATGATAAGACAACCTCCGAGGCCTGAATGTATGTTTTTTGTTTGGTGGAAGGAAATAGTTCCAAATCGAGTGTGTGTGCCAAGGGACTTGCCGTTCCACTTCGCACCCAATCCCTGTGCAGCATCCTCAATGCAGACGAGATTGTGCATTTCGCAGATTTCATTGATTCGAGCGTAATCATTTCCAAATCCCGCGTAGTCAACAGCCACAATCCCTTTTGTGTTCTGGTTAATTTTTCTTTCAAGATCGTTCAAATCTAACAACATGGTGTTTTCATCAACCTCGCAAAATACTGGTGTGGCGCCAGTTCGCATAATTGACGAGGCACTGGTCACAAAGGTGTAAGATGGTACGAGAACCTCGTCACCGGGGCCAAATCCTGCTAATAGAGCAGCCATTTCCAATGCTCCAGTGCAGCTATGCGTGAGAAGAACTCTCTCAGCCCCGAGAATTTTTTCTAACATCTCTTGAACACGTTTTGTGAATGCACCGTTACCCGAGAACTCTTGTGAAGCGAATACTTCATTGACGTAGTCCTTTTCGTTGCCAGTAAGGAATGGGATGTTAAACTTGACACTGCGCACATAATGACGTATGATGCACAATTATTGATTGTTTTGAGGGCAAAAAGATGGATGTTTCAGGGAAGAAGTTGATGATATTAGGAGCGGGGCATCATCAAGTCCCACTCATACGAACAGCAATCAATCTTGGTCTTGAAACGCACGTATGCTCTATTGCAGGAGACTATCCAGGAATTGCAATAGCACCTAATTTTCATGAGGTAGACATCTCGAAGCCTCAAGCAGTACTTCAAATTGCACGAACGATAAGTCCTGACGGGATCCTAACAACAGCGACCGATGTATGTTTGGAAAGTATCGGTCTTGTTGTCGATGAATTGAATCTTCCAGGATCAGGTTATGAAACAAGTTCTTCATGCCTGAATAAGGTGCTCATGAAGCGAAAACTACTGCAATCAGGTGTGCCTACTGCCCACTATAGGGTCGTTAATGATGTGAAGAGTGCAATTGATTTTTTCAACAATCAAAATGGACCATGCGTCATCAAACCTGCTGACTCTTCAGGTTCTCGTGGTGTTAACAAAATCGCTGACGTGGAAGATGTTCAGCATGCATTTCAATCTGCGCTAAACTTCAGCAAAAGCGGCACTGTGTTGGTTGAAGAGTGGCTTGAGGGTGAAGAATTTGGTGCTCAAGCAGTTGTTGAAGGCGAACAATGCAAACTTCTCATACTCCATAGCGATGTTACCACTGCACCTCCTCGTCGTATTCCCCTTGGACATGGATGCCCACATCCAAATGAAGCAGAATTGATTGAAGTTGTTCGCAAAATAGTCGTCGATGCGATCGCATCCCTCGATATCAAAAACACCATCTCAAATGTTGATTTCATACTAACAGAAAACGGTCCAAAAATTATAGAATTGACATGCAGGATGGGTGGTACAAGGTTGCCAGAGGTCTGTGGCACATATTGGGGGGTTGACTTTTACGCGTTAGCGATTCATTTGGCACTTGGTCAAAGAACACAATTATCTCCAACCCCGCTAGGTAAACCAAACGCGGCCCATAATTTGATTTTAGATCGAGAGGGAACAGTGATGAGCATGGGTCAAATAAGTGAGGAATATAATCATGAAATTTACTTCAGAAAAGGCGATTGCATACGTCTAAATTCTGCACAACAAGCAGAATTAGGGTATATTCAATTGACCGGAGATGGTTCATTATCCGTTATTCAAGAATTGGTTAACGAAGCAAATCGATTTACAGACAGCGTTCAACTCCTGGAGGATTAGTATGACCATTGTGGCGATCTCTCAATCGAATTATCTTCCATGGAAAGGATATTTCCAACTCATTTCAAGTGCGGACATCTTCGTATTCTATGATACAGTTGATTTCACCAAGCGAGATTGGCGCAGCAGGAACAAAATCATTGGTCCAAAAGGATTCCAATGGATGACGATTCCCGTTGGATCAAACCGTGGAAAATCCATTGATGAGGTGCAACTACCTATGGGAGAATGGCGCAACAACCATCTAGAAACAATAAGGAGGAATTACGCAAAGGCTCCATTCATAAACGATGTATTGAACATCATCACCCCTGCTTACCATGACCATTCCATCAAAACACTGTCGGATTTCAACCAATCACTCATTCAACGGATATGTGAATACCTAGGTATTGAGACCGTATTTCGAAATTCTTCGGAATTCCATCTAAAGGATGACCGAGTGGATAGATTGATTTCGATTTGTGAACAACTTGACGCAACAATCTATTTGAGTGCGCCTGCAGCAAAAGAGTACATTACAAATGAATTTGATCATATCGATATCGGACTTCAATGGATGGAATATGGCCCATATGAGCCATATGAACAAAACGTCGATTCTTTTTCCGATTATGTATCAATTCTTGACACAATTGCAGCCTTAGGGCCGGGAACCCGCAAAAATATTCTACTCTGAATCCTTACTTTCGAAGGTTGAATCCTGAATAATATAGTTAGGCACTCCACGTGATTCAATATAGATTCGACCGATATATTCCCCAAGAATTCCAAGGAAAAGTAGGTTCAGTCCTCCGAAGAAAGAGGTCACAAACACAATTGACGTCCATCCTGGAGCAACTCGATCCTGAAGTATATAGTTCACGATAGAATATCCAGCAATGGCGATTGAAAAAAGTCCAAACATGATGCCAAGAATAATGGCAAGACGAATCGGTTTGATGGAGTATGTCATTATTCGATCGCTGGCAAGTTTGAGGGATTTTTTGAATGTGTATCCTGTACTCCCTGCTGTCCTTGCCTCACGTTCGAGATCAACAGTACTGTATGGTACTCGTAGAGAATAGAGCATTGAAAATGGTGTACCAGTATGTTCCTTGACATCGCAAATCTGCTTGACAACACCTTGCCTCATTACCCTGAATGCTCCGAGATGAGGATCGACCTTGAATGGAACCAGAAGATTGGATGTAGCAGCAAACATCCGACTAAACAGACGTTTCCTTAACGTATCAGCACGTCGGGTTCGTCGAGCGATTGCCAATGATGTTCCATCCTCCAACATTCGCTCCACGAGAAGGGGGATATGCTCTGGGCGATCTTGAAGATCTGAATCCATTACGGCGACAAGATCTGCGCTCGTTGAGCGCAATCCGGCTAGGATTGCCCGATGCTGGCCAAAATTTCCTGCGAGTTTGATTACTTCTACTCCGTCATATTTTTCCCTCATACGCAATGCAAGGTTGTAGGATTCGTCCACTGACCCATCATCAATCATAATTAATCGGACGGCCTTGAACGTATTTTCTAACGTGCTGAAAACCGTTTCACATAGCTTTTCTACAACCTCTTCATCGTTGTAAAGGGGAACCACGATATCTAGTTTTAACATACTCTTTTTCGTCATTCATACCACTCCATATCACCAAATTGTCATCTTTAATTCACTCGTTTTCGAGGCTGTTCGCTGTTAGTAAATCCGACTGAATAAAGATACCAGGGACTCCAGAGAGGATAACTGACATAGAAAGGGCTAACCCAGAAATTAAGCAGACGCTCTCATCGACGTTTAGGAGCGCTCCAGTGCCGACATAACTGGCTTCGCGCACCCCGATTCCCCCTACTGAAATAGGGAGAGTAGAGAACAAAGCAATCGCAGGTGTGACCAAGGCGATCATAAAAGCAGCATCCAATCCAGCTAGATCGTAAGCCACGATTACAGGGACGGATAGGGATACAATCTGAAACAAAACAGATAATCCAAACGCTCCCATGAGCATCTTGTAGTTGGCATACGTGCGAATATAGGTAAGTGTTCTATTGAATAATGCATTTTCATCCGTTGAATTAAGAACGAATTTCGAAAGCAAATAGAGAATACAGCCACTGACGAAGACAGCAGTTAACCAATGCCAAGGTAATGAAAAGGGTACGTCGAAAATGAAGACACAAACGGTCAAGAAAACAAGGCTGAAAAGTCCTAAAACCCTCTCCGTCGCAGCAACAAGAAACGATTCTGCTCGACTTGTTCTTGTTACAATTTTCATATGTTCAATTCTGAGTAAATCTCCTCCTATAGCAGAGGGCAGAAATATCGAACCATATGCAGACAAGGCGTATCCTTTGGTAGCATCAACAAGTGAAAGGTTTGCAATAGGACTGAAAGCAAGACTTGATCGCAAGCCTCCAAAGAATGGGCGTAGAACTGAAACGATTCCTATAGCTAGAAACGTCCCTATGCTTAGAGATGATGCTAGATAGGTTAAATCAGATATGTTGAGGAAATAGAACAATGCAACGAACGAAAGGAGTGGAAGTACCAAGACAATTGCAGTCCTGGTTCTCGCTTTCTCTGCATCAAACATAGTTCTCATTTAGACCGACGAGCATGGACTATATTTGTTTTTTTAGGGTGCCCTAACATTCATAACCATGCTCTGTTTGGCCCGACGCATGAAGAAAGGTAGAAACACTGGAAATGCATACAAAGCAATTGCTATGGTTACATTCATGTTGATGTTTTCATTCTCCGGTTGTATCGGAGAAGATTCCGACAAAACCAATGGCGCAACTGACATAAATGACCAAGGACAAATTGATTCATTGGTTGTTGCATTCGAAGTAAAGGATACTTACACCAACATCGATGATAACCCGCAGAAATTTGCAGATTATCTTGAGGAGAAATTAGATGCTCCTGTAACCCTCTATCCAGTCGACGGCGAAGGGGCAGCCATTGAAGCATTGCGCTTCGGACATGCTGACCTAGCATTCATGGATGGTGGCTCGGCATGGATTGGCTGGCAACAATATGATCTGGCAGTACTTGCCTCAGAAACCAAACCAGACGGACGTCATTGGTATGGCGCTCGTGCCGTTGTTCGAGCAGGAAGCGATATTGCAGAAGCCCACCTTGATGACGATGTTTACACCGACCCATTCGCAACTTTCCAAGGCAAGACCCCTTGCCATACAGGATGGTTGAAATCTGCAGGAATGTTGTTGCCTATGGGCTATCTCATCGGTAACGGGTATGCCAATGTCATTGGCGACCCAAACACTGTAGAATCAATGCGAAATACGATTTATGCATTCTTCAACGAAGACGCATCGATTCCAGAAGTAGGAGACACATACTACAGTTACAAAGGCGCTCTACGTTGTCTGTCAGAGGAACGAGGAGACATAGCATTCGTCGCTGACACCACGCTTGATTACTACTGCGTTGATCGAGTCGAGAGCAATTCATGGTGTTTGGATGAATCCGAATACGTGGAACTACCGCTTTTCGGACGTGCTCCTGGTCACCCTGTAATGTACAATCCAGCAACAATGAGCGATGAAAAAGCAAGCATCGTCAAGAAAGTACTTATCGAGATGGAAGACGATGAGGTAGGGCAAGAGATTCTTGAAGACATTATCAACTCACCACAAGGCATCGTTGATGTAGGAACTACTGAAGACCACCTTGGGACCTACTCCGCCGCCATCCGAAACATCCCAGGCATACAAGCCTACTATGGTGGGAAATATGGTGTCGACACTGCAGTCTCTCCAACAAAGAACCCGATTATCATCGCATATGAAGTCCGAGACACCTACGAAAACATCGATGCAAACCCACAACTTCTCGCAGATCGACTCGCTAAGAAACTCAATGTAAGTGTTGAGTTGTATGATGTTTCTTCAGAAGGAGCCATCATTGAAGCGCTTCGTTTCGGTCATGCAGATATCGGCTTTATGGACGGCGGTGCTGCATGGGTTGGCTGGAAGGAATACGGTTTGCAAGCACTTGCTGCAGATTTGAAACCAGACGGACGCTCATGGTACGGTGCGCAAGCATACGTCCGAGCTGACAGCGACATGGCACAAGCCTTCCTCGACGACGATGATTCAACTGATCCGTTCGCATTGTTTGAGGGTAAAACTTCGTGTCATACTGGGTGGTTAAAATCTGCAGGTATGTTGTTGCCGATGGGTTACCTCATCGGTAATGGTTATGCGGAGGTTGTTGGTGATCCGAACGATGTTGCCTCCCTAAGAGATACAATCTACAATTTCTTCAATGAAGATGCATCGATTCCAGACTCTGGTGACTTCTATTACAGCTATGAAGGCGCACTACGATGTCTCTCTGAAGACCGTGGTGATATCGCATTCATCGCAGATACGACATACGACTACAATTGTGTTCAGAAGCAACGCAACTGGTGCTTAGAAAATGAAGACGGCTCCTCAGGATACGTTGCACTTCCATTGTTCGGAAAGGCTCCAAGTCACCCAATCATGTACAATCCAGATACAATGGACATGTACACTAGAGCTGCGATTCTTACTGCACTCATGGATATGAATGGTGAAGAATGGATCGACGAAGGATCTGGTTACTGCTACAACTCACTGACTCGCGACGTTGACAACGAGATTCCACAAAACATGTGTGGCGACTCAATTCTCGATGAAGTCCTCAACACAGGTGGCCTCGTTGCAGTCAATACGCAAGAGCACATGGGTAGTTACTCTGATTCGATTTCAAATGTCCCAGGAATTGCAGCATACTTCGATGGAAAATACGATATCTGATATCGTTTGCCTACAAACAGGTGAGAGTCCTGAATGGGCTTAGGGTGGTTGATGTGGATGAGGACGATGCTGTTGGAGGCTATGACCTCTCAATAGGATACGAACGCGATGCCGTCCTGCTAGAAGACATCAACATGTCACTAAAACCCGGTGAAATCGTTGCGGTCAATGGAGCCTCTGGAATTGGTAAAACAACGCTCTTGCGAACCTTTGCCGGCCTTCTTAATCCCCTTGAAGGCAAAGTTAGTATTTTTGGAAAGACAAAAGCAGACCGCGGAGAAGTGGGCTACATACCGCAACGTTTGGGATTGATACGACATGCGAGCGTTCATCACAACGTAATGATGGGTGCAAAAGCAGGCCACACCTCTGCATGGTTTCCGTTTTCGAAGGTATGTAAGCATCACACGCTTGAGGCTATCGATTCTGTGGGATTAATGCACAAACTCCGAACCCCGATCCGAAAACTTTCCGGAGGACAGCAACGTCGTGTTGCTGTCGCAAGAACACTTGCCCAGAAACCTCGATTGATATTAGCGGATGAATTCTTATCTGAACTTGACGAAGAAACCCTGAGCATGGTGATGCAAAAGGTTCTGGATTATGTCAAAGAGAATAATGCAATCATGATTCTCGTCGAGCACGATTTTGAACGAGCAATGCAGATGGCAGATCGTTTGTTTACGGCCGTCGATGGCAAACTGGTTGAAATCGGAGCAAATGGGGCGTGATACATTGTCAAAGTTGCCCACAAGCGTTGAGTTGGAAGAGAAAACCAACCATCTGCAGAATGCATGGTTCCAATGGCGTTATCCCATGATTTTATTCTCATTGTTTGTTTTTGCAATAGGCGTTACACACTCAACAATCGAAGGGAATTGGCAGAAATTGTTTGAAAGCCCAAAAAACATTGTTACCTTCTTTAGCGAGTCATTATGGCCACCGGATTGGTCTGTTATTGAGCCTCAGGCATACCCCGTTTGCGAGGAGCCAAAATATCTCGATTTTACTTGCTCTACAGCGTGGATAGGAGTTCTTGAAACCTTGAAAATAGCTTTTGTTGCAACGATATTTGGGATGGTCATATCGTATCCCCTCGCAATACTTGCTGCTGAAAATCTTAGCCCAGGTTGGATTTCATACCCTGCACGAACCTTCCTTGCAGCTTTTCGAAGTCTTCCGAGTATCCTATGGGCGATATTGTTCGTAATCATGGTCGGTTTAGGTCCGATGGCGGGTATTTTGGCCATGACCCTATACACCGTTGGTTACCTTGGAAAATTGCAGTATGAGGCAATCGAAGGTGTCGCAAAACCACAACTTGACGCATCCCGGGCCATGGGACATGGTTGGTTTGAGCGCTCGTTCGGCGTTGTCCTTCCAGAATCCGCAAACAATCTTATCTCGCAAGCTATTTTCATGTTTGAATATAATTTCAGACATGGAACAGTCATTGGGATTGTCGGCGCTGGAGGAATTGGATATTACATCAATTTGTACCTGAAATTCTTGCAATATGACAAGGTGTTTGCCTATGTAATCATAATTTTCATTGTTGTAATACTCCTTGATCTATTGTCGAAGTTAGTACGTTCGTTTTTCAAAGACGACAAGCAACAAAACAGACCCCCATGGTGGACCGGCCTGTTTTTACCAGCAGGATGGACAAAAAACTTACTGAGAAAAGAAGATTAGTCCGCAGCGATGTGTAGTGCGCCATTCTTGTAGAATACTTGAATGCGTTGAGGAACCTTCCGAGTTAATGCAGCCACAGCTTCGTAAATGGCTTCCTCTTCTACATAGAACTGCTTCGCAGCCTTTTGCGTTGACCAAGGTTCGACATGGAAGTTGTTTTCTACCAACCAATCAAGGAGTCCTGCTTCAAAATCGGTTAAATCAGTAGAGTTATCCTCTGCCATGTTGAGAGGATATCGTCCCTCCATATGAGGAAATCGGCCTTATCCTAAGAGGACCATGCGTCGACAACACTCTTCTGCTTCGATATCTCCATCGAGCAATGTATTGAGTGCTTTTGTAAAGGGAATATCGATGCCTTGGTCGATGGCTCGATCGCGGAACATTCTCGCAGCACGTACACCTTCTGCAACCATGGTCATCTCTTCAAGCGCCTCTTCCAAGGTCTTTCCAGTACCGAGTTTTTCGCCCATGGTTCGATTGCGTCCAAAGGGGGAGGTCGAGGTCACGTAAAGATCGCCAAGGCCTGCTGGGCCGAAGGCAACTTCTGCTCGCGCACCTAACAGCGGTAAGAGAATGCATCCTTCTTTGAAACCTGCACTGAAAATCGCCGCTTTGAGATTATCTCCGCCGAGCGTCCCGATGGTCTTCAATCCATCAACAAGCCCACAAGCAAGTGCAACCACGTTCTTGAACGCACCCCACAATTCAGCACCTTCTGGATCTGAAGCAGCATGGAGGAGTAGCGTCGGTGTTGACAGTGTTTGAGCAAGACGCTCAGCAACGGAGATGTCTTCGGATGCAACCAAGGCTGTTGTCATGACGCCGCCAGCTGCTTCGGGTGCAATTGTTGGTCCAGTAAGAACAGCCAATGGGTTGGAACAATCCGCATTCCGAAGCGCCTCGTGAATGGCTTGTGAAATTAAGCGTTTACCAGGAGCAAGACCTTTTGCTAAATCCAAGAGGACATGACCAGGACGAAGATAGGGAATGATGTCATCGACAACATTCAATATGACCGATGATGGAATTGCTAAGACCACAATTTCGACACCATCGAGTGCTTCCTCAAGGTGCATGGTCGCTTCCAAACCTTCAACCGATTGTTGAGGCAGATATTTTCGATTAATGCCATCCATTGTAATCGATTCGTAGACTTCTTGCTCAATTGTCCATCCTTTGACATGATGGCCTTCAAGGAGCCACAGACGTGCAATCGCTGTCCCCCAATTTCCCAATCCCAACACTGCGATATGTGCCATGACAAGGGACTTCGAACTCTTTGTCCTTATGTGCATTCCCTATAGGATGGACAAAAACCAACAATTTGTGATGGAAAATGAATCACCGAATCAGAACAGATCATCATCGTCTTCTTCATCAAAGGAGAACATGTCTTCATCTTCTTCCTTTTTCTTTTTGGAAGGCGCCTTTTTCTTAGGTTTCTCTTTCTCCTCTTTGACCGGTTCTGGCTTTGCCTCCTCAGCAGGCTCCTCTTCTTGGGTGCCTTGTGTGCGAAGTTTGGCCATTTCCTCTTCTTTGCGACGAAGATCTTCAACGCTGGTACCCGTTTGAGCAGCAAGTGCTCGTCGACGGTCTTCTCGTGCTTTGCGTTCAAGTTGCTTGTGCTTGGCTTTGTCGATGTTCTGCAACATGTACATTGCATCGTGCTCCAACAATGGAGAGTCTGAGATGAGTGTGATGTCCAACCATCCACCATCTTCAACAATGAATTCAGCCAATGGTTCAAAATTCAAATCGGACTTCTTGATTTGCGTGTAATGCATGGCGTTGCCAGTACGATGTTCAACACCCGAAAAGTGGCAGTAGAATTCCTTTGTTCCAATTGATTCGCGAACCATGTCAAACAATTCACCATAGTCTTCGGACGTCTTCATTCGGCCATGGCCACGAGCGTGAATGTGAGCAATGTTGAGAACTGGAATGGTTCCCTCGACGTGATTCACCACTTCGATGACCTCTTCGAGGCTTCCCCACAATTCCTGTCGTCCAGAGGTTTCGACACCGACCTTGGATGGCGTGCCGTTCTTGATCCATGGAAAAACGGGGAATTCATCCTCATCATCATGCCAAATCTCGTGGACACGATCAACGATGCTCGAGAAGATGTTGGCAACTTGCTCATTTGCAACAGTGCCTCTGCCAAATTCGCCGTAGTGGCCAGTATGGAGGGTGATGTGGCGTGCATTAATTGTTCGAGCAGCTTGGAGTGTTGCTTCGATTTTCGCCAGTGAACGACCACGTTCGACACGATTGCCCAGTAGTTCAGAATAGTATGGGCCATGAATGTTCATTTCAAAATCCGCTTTGTTAGCGAGAACACCTGCTTGCCAGTACTGCTCAAAGTGCTGCGGCTGAATCAATCGCACGGTTTGTGCTTCCATCGTCTCAAGTCCGAGAGCGATAATATCGTCCATTCCTTCGACGATCGTTCGCCCTTTACAGGACAAAGGTACGCCAGCAGGACCAAGTTTCACACCCATCATTCCACCCCCGCGAATACAAGCCAAGCAGTTCCCTACATTAACCCCTTTCCGTCAATCGTTTGCCGGATATCTGTACACATTGTACAATACGACGGTTCATGAAGGTGAAACGAAACGATTGCATATGTCGGAAATAATTGAGGCAGCAATCAACGCCTTCCGTCAAGGAAAGCCTGTTTGTCTCTTTGATTCGGATAAACGAGAAGGTGAGACAGATCTTCTGTTCCCAGCTTCTTATGCAGAACCATCGACCATGCGTCAACTCCGCCAGGATTGTGGTGGGCTTCTCTTTTTAGCGATTGGACATGATGTTGGCGAAGCGTTCGGTTTGCCTTTCTTGCAGGATTTGCATACGCACGATGCACTCACCAAGGAATATCCTGTTTTGGCTGAATTGAAAACCAATGATCTGCGCTACGATTCTCGTTCTGCATTTACGCTTTCACTCAACCATCGAGAGACATACACGGGCATTACCGACCACGATCGAGCCTTAACAACACGCAGATTTGCAGAGTTGACAGAGATTGTCTTTGAAGAGGGTCTTTCCGAGGCAGAAGCACAACGACGAATGGGTGCAGAATTCCGTACACCAGGGCACATTCCTGTTTGCCGTGAGTCGCAAGGAGGCCTGCTGACGCGCCAGGGTCATACCGAACTTGCAGTAGGCATCGCCCGACTTGCTGGCCTAACACCCGTTGTAATCGGAGCAGAAATGTTGCAGCCTGATGGCGATGGAGCACTGTCTGTCGACAATGCTCGTCGTTGGGCACAGGAACGCGGAATTCCATTCTTGGAAGGTGCAGAAGTCGTTGAGGCATTGCATGGGCAATCTCAAGAACATGAATCGTCTGCTTGACTTGGGTGAGCACGATGAAGAAGGTCATGGCAGTAGGCGTTTTTGACCTCCTACATGCTGGTCATCTTCACTATTTGGAACAGGCAAAAGCGCTTGGTGACCACCTTACTGTCGTTGTTGCACATGATGATACTGTTCGAAAGCGAAAGCACGAGCCCGTAACAAATCAAGATCTCCGCCGTCGAATGGTCGAAGGCCTCAAGCCCGTTGATGTCGCTTGCATCGGCAATCCACCCGAAGTCCCCATCTTCGATATTCTTCCAGAAATTCAGCCATCGGTTATCGCTCTAGGCTATGACCAAGAACACGCTGAAGATCGTATTCGGTCAGCTTTGGAAGAACGCGGATATTCTTCGATTGACGTTGTGCGTGTTGAAGGCCTAAGTGACGACTTGGATGGTACTCGAAAGATCATTGCTCGAATTGTTGAGCGGGCGAAAGGGGGTGAATTTTGATGTTCACTGGGATTGTTCAAGGGAAGGGTGTAATCGTTTCTATAGAAAATGGAAACGAGATTACAACCCTGCAAATCCAAGTACCATCAACGGATGGACTAATGATTGGTGCAAGCGTTTCAATCGATGGTGTTTGTTTGACAGCAACCGAGTTTTCAGAGAACATTGTCACTTTCGACGTCATTCCTGAAACCCTCGAGAAAACCACACTTGGGCAACTTGAAACAGGATCTAAAGTCAATGTCGAACGTTCCTTACGCTATGGAGACGAAGTTGGCGGCCACCTTCTATCCGGTCACATCATTGGACGAGGTCTTGTCAAGAAGGCAGAAATTGTTGGCGATGGCGCCCAATACACCATTCTCGCTCCACCAGATGTCCGCAAATACATTGCAAGAAAAGGATACATCGGTATCGATGGAATTTCATTAACAATCGGCGATGTTCATGACGATAGCTTTGATTTGCACCTTATTCCAGAAACACTACGATTGACCACCATTGGCGACAAGCAGGTCGGTGATGCAGTCAATCTTGAGATTGATTCCACAACAATGATGATAGTTGAAACCGTTGAGAGAATGATGAAGGAGGAACAACCATGACAAATATTGCAGCAGTATGTGCGACCTACCATTTGGAAGAAATCGAACGAATGATGACAATTGCAACATCGCAAGCCGAAGATTTAGGATACAACATTGTCGAAATTGTTCGTGTACCTGGATGCATGGAGATTCCACTCGCTCTTGACCGAATCCTTGCTGATGAGGACATTGAAGGAGCATTTTGTCTCGGTATCATCGAGAAGGGCGAAACCGATCATGGACTTGTTATGGGTCAAGGTGTTGTCAAAACGATTCTTGAACTGCAATTGGTTCACAACAAACCAATCGGTTTGGGTATCATCGGACCAGGTGCACTTCCAGAACATGTTGGACCACGCATAGGCCCTCATGCAACGGCAGCAGTCGATGCATTGCGACCATTTTTAGACGACTGATTGTCGACGTTTCTTGTAAAACACATAGCTCCAAATAGCGATGATGATTGCTAAATTTGTGAACCAAATCCAGGGCGTGCTCCATCGATATCCATCGAAATGAATGTCACTAAACGGCGCAAGGAATGGTGTTGGAAAGAACTTCGCAGTATGCGTTGGAATGTCGTTGATGATGTGGATAAACCATGGAATCCAAAGCCATATCGCCGCATCTCTTGCAGTGAGTGAGTTGTTGGTGAACAATCGCTGGGACACGCCTCGTTTCTCAAAGAAAATCCACGTAAACAGGAAGCCGATGGTTGCCCAAACCAGACTGTGCGTGACTTGGTATGCTTCCCAAGCATACCAACCGAAGTCTGCGGTCACTGTATCATCGGTTATTTCGGGTCGCTCATCCAATATGAAGGAATTTGGAATGAAGACCAAAAGATCAGGAAGGACACCCATGAGTCCAGCAACCCAGAACTTTGTCCGGCCATTCGTAGCACCGGAACCCATCAGCCAATGGGAGAGGACATCCATATTCTGAGGAAAGGTCGGCCAAAAATAAAATGTAGCATTGGCTCACCATGACGTATTGGGTTCGACATGCTGTACGAGGAGGCGAGATTCATCGGCAAGGTCATGCATGCACTTGACCCGAACGATGTCTTCCCTCTCCTGAATCTTGGAAGTTCGAGCGATGAACTTGCAAAACAACGTCAACCGTGGATTGACGAATACATCTTTCGCAAAGCAAGAGCATTGAATCATAAGGTTGTCAACGTTGACTTGAAGGCAAATCCTGGTGTTGACATCGTCGGAGATGTCACCGATCCAGCATTCCTTGAAGAATTGAAAACAATGGGTTTCAAATCCATCATTTGCTCAAACATGCTTGAGCATGTTCCTACAGAAAGCGTTGAACGTATCTGCGAATCATTGCAACAAATTATTCCAAAGAATGGTTACTTGTTCATTTCAGGACCGTACAAATTCCCCTATCATCCCGATCCAATCGACACGATGTTTCGTCCAAACGTCGAAGAATTTGCCGAATACTTTTCCAATGCAACATTGATTGAAGGTGCAATCATAACGAGCAACGATCATCGAAAACCGATTGAATTGGTCAAGAATGTTGCCCGAATTTTCATGCCGTTTTACAAACCAAAAGAATGGATGTTCTTTCCGCGACAGTTTCCCTGGCTGTTTCGGAATTACAGTGCGACATGTCTTGTTTTGCAAACATAAGCGTCTCATTTGTCCAATATTTGGATCGAAAATTCTTGAGAAACGAGAGGGATAATGTTCAAGTCCGTCGGGGTGTTGGTCGAAGAGTGAGTCAAATGTCGGATGTTCACAATGTCATCATTATTGGTTCAGGGCCTGCTGGATATACCGCTGGTTTGTACGCAGCTCGAGCGATGCTTGAACCGCTCATGTTCGCTGGATACATGTCGGGTGGCCAGTTGATGTTAACCAGTGATATCGAGAATTTCCCAGGTTATCCTGAAGGGATCGGTGGTCCTGAAATGATGATGCAACTACGTGAACAAGCTGAGCGTTTCGGCTTGAAGGTTGAAGATAAGAACGTCGAGAGTGTTGATACAACTTCTCGCCCGTTCAAGGTTACCGTTGAAGGTGAAGATTTCTTTGCGCACTCACTGATTGTTTGTACAGGTGCAGAATCGATTTGGTTGGATGCACCTGGAGAAGCTGAGCAAAAAGGTCGAGGCATTTCCACCTGTGCAACGTGTGATGGGGCATTCTTCCGAGAAGAAGAGGTTCTCGTTATTGGCGGAGGCGATTCAGCATGTGAAGAAGCAACATTCCTCACGCGTTTTGCTTCAAAGGTGACACTTGTTCATCGACGTGATGTGTTCCGTGCTTCGACCATCATGTACGAACGAGCAGCAAATCATCCAAAGATCGAGATCAAGACCTTCCGTCAAGTCAAGTCTTGGTTGAGTGATGAGAAAGGACTCACAGGGGCTGTTCTTGAAGATCCACGCGATGGTTCGACCGAAGAAATTGCTGCTACAGGGGCGTTTATCGCAATTGGTCACAAGCCGATTACAAGTTTCCTTGGAGGCCAAGTCGAAACCGATGAGAACGGCTACATCATTCACAAGCACCATACCATGACCTCAGTCGACGGAGTCTTTGCTGCTGGCGATGTTGTTGATACGCGATACAAGCAAGCCATTACGGCTGCTGGGATGGGTTGCCAAGCAGCCATCGATGCTGAGAAGTGGCTTGAAGAAAACGTTCATTGAGCAACGATGTCTATTTGACAGGGCATCGATACGCCTTGGTATGGTCGATATGGAACGGCATGCCCGTCATCTTGTCCTTCCACAAGTTGGAATTGAAGGGCAAGAGAAGTTGGCTAATGCCAAGGTGTTGGTTGTTGGAGCAGGAGGTTTAGCAAGTCCAGTGCTGCTTTATCTCGCCGCGGCTGGAATTGGTACGATCGGTATCATCGATGATGATCGTGTCGATATTTCCAATCTTCAACGGCAAGTTCTTCATCGAACAGCAGATGTTGGTCGATTGAAAGTTGATTCTGCAAAAGAGCAACTTCTTGCCCTTGACCCAAATCTAACAATTATCGAGCAAAAGCAACGGCTTATTCCTAGTAATGCTCTTGAGACGTTCACTGGATGGGACATTGTTGTTGACGGAACAGATAACATTCCAACTCGATATCTCATTGATGATGCATGCCATTTGTTATCGATTCCGTGGGTCTATGGGTCAATTCACCGATTTGAGGGGCAAGTCTCGTTCTTTTCTTCAAAAGAACATCGACGCTATCGCGATTTGTTTCCAGAGGCACCACCTACATCAGCCCTACAAAACTGTGCAGAAGCTGGTGTCTTTGGAGTGCTTCCTGGTGTTGTGGGGAGTCTTCAAGCAACAGAAGTCATCAAACACATTGTCGGCATGGGTTCGAGCCTTATCGGACGCCTTCTCATCTACGATGCTGAATCGATGACGATGCAAACGTTGCAATTTGGTGAACTTGATTCGAAACCTGAAATCAATGATTTATCGCTTGCACAGCAGTTGTTCGATGACCCAACCTATTGCACACCACGACCTCAGCAAGTTCAAGAAGACCAAGCCACAGGCGAATCTATGATGCAATCGATTACAGTGGTTGAGTTGAAAACAAAGCAACAACAGGGTTGGAATCCATTCATCATCGATGTTCGTAGCGATGAAGAACTTGAGCAAGCACGACTCAATGCATTTGATTTGCATGTCATTCACGATGTGGTTGGTTCCGCTGTCAATGAAGTACCTCAAGACCGAGATCTTGTGGTCCTTTGTCGTAGTGGAATGCGCTCCCAAATGGCGATTATGATGTTGAATCGGTCCGGAATTGATTCAAGTCGGATGTACAACCTCACCGGTGGCCTCATGGCATGGGCGCAAATCGCTCCAGAAGACATCATTCAAGGCTGATTTAAGGGTGAGGTTCAAAGGGCCGAAGCCCTCGTTTCCTTCTGGTCATCATGGGGAAGGTCATTGTTGCTGACGAGAACCAGGGTCGTCGCACCCTGCTCGCATCAACACTTGAACGAGAAGGATTTGATGTCACTCGTGCAGGAACGCTTCGCCAAGCGGAAGGGACCGCACTTGCGGTCATGCCTGAGGTCGTCCTTCTTGATGGGGAATGGAAATCAGGCGATGCCATCGATGCTGCACAACGATTGATGGGCGATCCTGAATTCGCATTCAAGTGCAGAATCGTCCTTCTATCCCGTTCGACAACACCCGATTTTATGCTCGTAGCAGCCAAAGCGGGGATTCACGAAGTTATCGGAAAACCTGTCGATATGAAGGTCCTTATCGATCAACTTTGGAAACACAGTCGCAAGCAGTTCGTTCCTCCGCCTGCTGATGTAACACTCGAAACAGGTGGAGGTTCATTCGATGTTGCAGTCATGGCCGGTGGAGGTGGATGGGCGCTTCCAATGCTCAAAGGACTTGTAGGTCCTGATCGAATCAATGAATCGTTCATCAATGAGATTCTTGTTCAAATGGGAGAAGAAGGAATGGAGGTTGACCTCGATCTCGAAGCAACGGATCTGTCCAATTTGTTACGTGTGGCCCTCAACCGATTGGTTCAATCGAGTGAAGGAGGGGATGCACAAGGACCTTCCTTTGAGGATCTCAAGAAAAAGAAATCACTTGGTGATTTGAATGAGCAGTCATCGCCTATGTCAGTAGGTGGTATGGAATCCATTCTCGAGCAACAAGCTGCGAACATTGCCAATGAAGTTGAAGCAAAGATGGATTCAATTTTGGATGAAGTTCCAGATCAAATAGCACTTCTACCCGATGATGATTTAGAACGAATCGACCCACAAGTCCTTCGAATGACGCGATTGACGACAGAAATGGTCCACGAATTGATGTGGGATTTAGGACGCCCTGGCGCAGTTGCTGATACAACCCTGATGACACGCATTGAGGATGCAACCGAAATGTTGGGCGATGTTCTTTCATCTTTACCTGAACAAGAAGAGGAGTGATTGGTTTGAAGAAACTACCACGCCCATCTGTTTCTCAATTACCACGTCCTTCCGAACTTCACCTCATCGATGGCCGTAAAAACCTCGAGCAGATGAAAGCACAGAAAGTTCGAGTCTACCAATGGAGGGCATTGTTTGGCCTTCTTGCCCTTGTGTTGTGCGCTGTAGCTGGATATTATTTGTTCCAAGATGCCGTCAACATCATCGATTGGTTCAAAGGGTTTGGAATATGGTCGCCTGTACTCTTCGCTGTGGCACTCTCACTAGCAATTGTTCTTCTCTTACCTACACCATTTGTCAAGGTTGGTGCAGGAGCGATTTTTCCATTCTGGATTGCAGTCGCAGTGAACTTTGTCGCCTCTATGGTTGGCGGATTGATCGCCTTCGTTCTTGGAAGATGGCTGTTTCGTGATTCAATTAAGGAGGCGATTGCAAACGATCAACGAATGGTCAACATCGAGTCTGCACTCGGGGAGGATGCGATGCGAATCTCAGTGCTTGTCCGTCTTTCACCCATTCTTCCTGATGAATGGCTTAATTACATCATGTCTGCAACGCCCGTAACACTTCGCGTCTTTATGTTGTCCAACGTCTCGAGCATCATCTATTGCTTCATTTATGCGTATTATGGCCACGCATTGGGCTCGATTGCCTTGAGTCGCTCTGGGATGTCTGGTTTAACGCAGTCCAGTGGAGGACTTGCACTTCTCCTACTCGGAATTGTAGCGACCGTTATCGCAACGGTCATCGTTACACGAACCTCAATCCGCGTTCTCAAAGAGGCGATTGGCGAAGAAGAATGAGTCAATTCTGCTAATCTTCGAATCCATAGCCTTGAAACAAGGCGTTCCTTCGTCGATGCGGGGGCGGGGTCATGTCACAAGGTGCACAACCGATTATTCATGGTGCAGAATGGATTCCTGATGAAGCATTAACGTTCACGCAACCGCTTCTCATCGATGCTGCACGAGCCGAAGTGATGCGCTTTTTTACAGAACGACACGAAGGCCATGTTTTCCTTGCCGCAAACATTTGGGATCACCTTCACATCGATGGTCAGACATCCTTTGATGGTGCTTCATGGCATGCATTCAGCGAGCGATTTGTTGATGCCTTCCGTCGAGGATTTGAAGCTCAAAATGCGCATAAAATTGCAGCCATTCTTGAGCAAGAAGTCATGCCACGTCGCAGCATTGACGAACACCTTGAACGACGAATTACGCACCTCGTGATCGACCTTCGTCTCTGTCTTCGTCGACTTGCCCATTACATGTCCATTACCATGGAACAACGCATGGAATGGCAACGTTTGATGACGAGGACACGTGCGATGGATGCACACCTGAAAGAAGTGTTCTTTTCTGGAATGGAAACACCTGACGGTTCAAGATTTGGAGGTAAAGGATTCAGGTCGACATGGCAGGAAGGTGTTGTTGCTGTAGCAACTGCATTGAAGCGTGCTGAAGAGCCAAACAAAGCCCATAGGCCTGGCCATGGATACGATGGAGATTTGGTTGCACCGATGATTCGTGATGTAGGATTGGCTCTAGCAATGGGCGATACCGTTGTTGATGTCATGGCCGCACAGATGGGTAAAGCAGGTTCGAATCAAAACGGTGGTCATGATGGCGCAGGCGGTCGCGATCTTCACATTGGCGCGTGGCATGTTGGCGTTTTACCTCCAACAGCACCACTGCCAATTGCGAGTGCAACCATGACTGGGCTTGCTTTTGCAGGTTGGAAGCAATCCCTCGATCGATTCCATATTGCATGCATCGGCGAAGGTGCTTCTTCTTCAGGAGAATACTGGGAATCGCTCAACCTTGCAGGAGCACGTGGATTACCAATTTGTTACATCCTTCAAAACAATCAGATTGCACTTGATACGCCTCCTGCTCATCAATCAGGGGTGGAATTGTGGGCTGACAAAGCCACAGCGATGGGCTTTCCTGGTTGGACCATCGATGGTTCGGACCCAGCAGCTTGGCATGCAAGCGTTGCTACGGCGCGTGAATTTGGTCTTGCTGGAGGTGGCCCGACAATGGTCCATGTTGAAACCATGCGTGGCTGTGGCCATGCCCATCATCATGATGATCTGTATCTTGGTTCTGAAACCGGTACACCGCCAGGCTATGTTGACCGAGAATTGCTCGAGTATTGGGCCGATAAAGATCCAATTCCCACACATCGTGAACTCTTGAAGACATTGGGCGTTACTGAGGACGATCTCGTGGCAATGGAATCCGAAGAACAAACCCGTGTTGATGAAGCACGACAAACCGTTGAGGATATGGATTGGCCACATCCAGAAACAGTTACCAAAGGTGTGACCTCGCTTCATGATGCAAGAACGCATAGCGACCATTTAGCAATGATTGGCTCAACTTCAGACAACCAATCGAACGCCTTGCTTCAACCTCTGAACTATGTTGAATCAGGAGGATGGACGTATGCTCGAGCCATTCAACAAGCAATGGTTGACATCGGTAATACCTATGGGGATGACTGTGTCTTCATCGGTGAAGATATGGAAGTAGCAGGTGCATTCGGAATGAACATGGCATTGAAGAATGCAGGTCATCAAGAAAAGTTGGTCGATATGCCACTTTGTGAAGCGGTCATCGTCCATACAGGCGTTGGTGCTGCGTTGTCAGGAATGCGTCCAATGGTTGAGATTCAATTCGGTGGATTTGCGGCGCTCGGATTCAATGCTCTTGTCAACAATGCTGCCATGTTGCGATGGCGCTGGGGTGCTGATTGCCCGATGACCATTCGAATTCCTCTCGGAGCACGAACACGTTCGGGTCCATTCCATGCAAACATGATCGAATCGTGGTTTGCCAACGATCCAGGTTTGGTCGTTCTTGCACCAGGGACGCCTCAAGATGCCTACGATTTGTTGATCGAAGCAGCGCATCTCGATGATCCTGTTTTGTTCCTCGAACACATTGGACTCTACGGATTACGAGGTGGAAAGACAGGTTGGGGTCAGAACATCAACCAAAAGGTCGATACAACATCTGTTCATGCTTCCATAGAAGAAGGAAAACGTCACTCGATTGGAAAGGCATCGGTTCTACGGCAAGGTGATGATCTTACACTCGTCACATGGGGTGCGATGATCCATATCGCTGCTGAAGCGGCTGAAGAATTATCCAAGAATGGCATTGAAGTCGAAATCATCGACTTGCGTACACTCCTGCCGTTTGATGCAGAATCCTGTATTGCATCCGTGCAAAAAACGGGACGACTTGTCGTTTTGCAAGAAGGCCAATGGCATGGTGGCCTCGGTCATACCATCCAATCGCGTATTTTGGAATCAACATTTTACCAGCTAGAAGCACAACCTGTTGTCATCGGTGCAATCGATACGCCAGTACCCTTCTCGCCTCCATTGGAAAACTACACCATTCCATCGGTTGAACACGTTGCAAGTGTTATTCAGAAGTTGATGCAATAGCCTTCTCCACGAGAACGGCCAACAACGCTCCAATGATGGTGCAAATGAAGTAGACTGGTATGATTGCTACGTCGCCTGAGACTAAATTTGGTCCAAAGGTTCGTGCCGGATTCATACTCGCACCAGTGTAGACTCCGAAGAAGAACGCGAGGAGAGCAACAGTCGAACCAACGACAACTGCAATGGGTAACCACTGTTCAGTCTGACGAATAATCCACAAGATTGACGCCATCAGAAGGAATGTGATGAGAATCTCAATTCCGATCAAGTTGTACCACGATGTATTCTTTACCGTCGGTCCTGCTCCATTGAGAAGAACTCCCGCAACGAGCGCTCCTATCAGTTGGCCAAGTACGTGTGCAATCGTATCGTTTGAGGATAAATCTCCCCGATACCAGAATGCAATCGAAACTGCAGGATTGATGTGCGCTCCACTCCAACGTCCGATTGCAAGGATGACGAGTGCGACAATGGCTCCAAATGCGATTGAGATTTCAAGTGATGATCGCTCCAAAGCAACGCTTCCACAACCTATGAAGACCATCGCGAAGGTGCCCATGGCTTCGATGCCACCTCGCTTCCACATCATTTCTTCCTTCATTGCTAAGAACATCATCTTTACCGCTGTCATAGGACAGAAGCATCAAGACCCATAACTCATGGGAAGGCTATGGAGCAGAAGGATGAGTTGATGGGAATTCCCCAACTCATTCATTTTAATGCCATGCTGATTACAGGTGCATTGTTCCTTGCAATCGTCTTGATGAAGTACTTGGGACAATCAAATTCGATGTTTGTTGTGAGTTTCATCCTCCTTCTCTCGCTTGGTTTGTTGATCACAAGTGCTGATTTCTTTATCGAAGGTGCAAAGGGTCTTGCCCGTCGCGCAGGTATTGCAGAAATTGTCATCGGATTGACCATTGTTTCCATCGGTACGTCGCTTCCTGAGATTCTTGTTTCAGGTAGTGCTGCATATGAAGCCAGTCAAGGTAAAGCCGGTGCAGCTGATTTTGCCATTGGGAGCATTCTTGGGTCCGTACTTGTCCAGATCACGCTCATTCTCGGAATCGTTGTTATGACACGCTCTGTGAAGGTTCGTCCTTCATGGTTGAATCGAGATGGCGTCATCATGTTTCTCGCCGTTGTGCTCTTGTTGTTCTTCGTTTACACCGATAACGTTCTGCAGCGATGGGAAGGTGCGATTCTTGCAACGCTCTATGTCGTCTACATTGTATGGTTGTTGATGAAACGGGAAGCGATTCGCCAAGAAGAGGTTGAAGATGCAGGAACCTACGAAGTTCGTGGCTCGAATTGGAGTTCTGCAGCTTATTTGATCATGATTTTCTTTGGTCTCGGATTTGCTGTTTATGCTGCAAACATTTTGGTTGAACAAGCCTATGACTTGGCCATTCGCCTCAACGTACCTCATTCCGTTGTTGGTACGACCGTCTCAGGGATTGGAACTTCATTGCCCGAATTGACCATTGCTCTGATGGCTGCAAAGCGAAGTAAAGGGGTTGCAATTGGCACACTTATCGGTTCAAACATTACAGATCCTCTCCTCTCCATTGGAATTGCTTCAATGATTCACCCCTTGTCGATTTCCGATTCAGATGGCGGTTTGACCATGGAAATCATTGCGCCCGCAACCGTTCTGGGCGTCTTACTTGCACTCTTTTTTATGCGACGTACGTATCGATTTGAGCGATGGGAGGGAACGTGTCTTGTCCTCTTCTATGCCATCTTCTTGGTTGTGTTGCAACTGAATCGATGAGTTGATTCTGAATCAAGACTTATGTTTGTCCTCCATCTGGGAGCAACATGGTCGACTTCCAATTGGATGAAATGCAAGAGATGTTGCAAGAATTGGCTCGTGAGTTTGCCCGTGATGAAATCCGCCCAAATGCTGAGCATTGGGATGAGGAATCCATTTATCCAAAGGAAACCATTCAACTTGCTCACGAAATGGGCCTTCTCAACCTCCACATTCCTGAAGCATATGGAGGGCCGGGTCTAGGATGCATGGAAGAAGTTCTCGTCAATGAAGAACTTGCATGGGGCGATCCTGGATTTGCGACTGCAGCCTATGCAACCGCTCTTGCCTGCGCTCCAATCATTACTGGAGCGACTGAAGAACAAAAGAACATCTGGTTACGTAAGGTTGCAGAAGAAGGCGCTCTTGCCTCGTATGCAGTCACTGAACCAGGCGCTGGTTCAGATGTCGCTGCAATTCAAACAACGGCAGTTCGTGATGGAGATGAATATGTTCTCAATGGGTCCAAGATGTGGATTACGGGCGCAGGATATGCTGATTTCTTCTTCGTCCTAGCAAAGACCGATCCTGATGCAGGCTATCGTGGGATGTCCGGATTCATCGTCGAATCCAATGCGAAGGGACTTTCACTTGGTAAGAAAGAAACCAACATGGGCCAACGATGCAGTGATACTCGAAGCATTACCTTCAACAACGTTCGAGTTCCTGCAAATCAATTGGTTGGTGAGAGTGAATCTGGTGGCTGGATGAACGCCATGAGTGCGTTTGACCTGAGTCGTCCCAACATTGCAGCCCATGCCACAGGGCTTTCCCGTGCAGCTTACGAACACGCACTTCAATACAGCAATGAGCGACAAACCTTCGGAAAACCATTGCATAAGCATCAGGCCATCCAATTCATGCTTGCTGACATGAAGACCAACATTGAAGCAAGTCGAATGTTGACATGGAAATCAGCTGCAGAAGCAGATGCAGGCATCAAGAATACAGAGTCTGCAGCACATGCAAAGCGCTTTGCATCCGATGCTGCCATGAAGATTACAACCGATGCAGTTCAAGTCTACGGAGGCTATGGCTATTCAGAAGAATATCCGGTTGCACGACTGATGCGCGGTGCAAAGGTCATGCAAATCTATGAGGGAAGTAGCCAAGTTCAACGCATGATTATCGGCCGAGAAATTACCAAAGACCTCTGATCAACGATTTGCTCGTTCGTAGCGTTGAATGATATCATACTCGATGTCTTGCGCCCAATTATCTCTGCTTGCTTCGAGTTCAAGTGGCTGTTCTGTATCGCCAAAGAGGAATGAATTCTCAAAAAAGTCACAATATTCGAAATCCTCATCTTCATCAAAGTTTATGTCGACTTCTCCTTGTTCATACATTTCCTCGGTCACGACCATTTCATCTTGGAAGATGTGTATGTTGAGAAGGTCATCACGTGGACAAACAATAAATTGGGCTACGAGAGGTATGTCCATGGCCAATTTGATGTCATTGTGAAGGCTGAGAGCGAGAGATGCAAGACGATCACCAATTGGAAGATGTTCCCGGTCTTCATGGATGTTGAGGCATAGTTTTGCTGTATAGCATCGTGTGTTCTCGGTATTGAAATCTCGCTTCCAGGCAGCCCCACGTACTTCGGTATCCCACGTCTTCTGAAAGAAGTTGCCAAGTGGGCTTGATGCAACGATTTCGTAATGTCGTCCAGAACGACCTCGTACTCGGACGGTAATGTCCTGTGCAGCATATGGATTCACCAATTCAATACCATCCATCTTACAAATATCCTGAAGGAATTTGATGGATTTCTTGTGCGGCGAATCAGTCAAAGCTCTCAACTCATTGTTCTTTTATCTCGACACTTTATGAACCGAAATCATCAACATCGCATGACAAATCGTCGGTTTATGGGTGGCGTCGATGTCATTGTTCTGGCAGCAGGGCGCTCCTCTCGTCTTGGCCAGCCCAAAGCACTCGTCGATGTTGATGGCCGCCCATTGGTTTCCCATCTCATTCAACGATTGCAACGCATCAACGATGTTGAAATCACCATTGTAACCAACAACGACATCTTGGCAGATGTCTATCTTGCATGTCCTGCAACCAACGTTGTATTGAACCCCGATCCTGAAAAGGGACGGACTGGATCGATTCAATGCGGACTCTCGAGCATTTTAGAGAGAAAGGGACGTTTACCCAACCCCGTCCTCATCGTTCCTGTTGATCGCCCAGGCTGGAGCGTTGATATCGCGACGCGTCTGATCGCATCATCAGCCACATCTTCACCCGTTTGGGAGGGGCGTGGCGGCCATCCATTGCTTATTGCGGGTGATGATGTGAACACCGTGTACCTTGCTGATAGCAATGCACCCCTATCATCGCTCATCGAACGAGAAAAACTCGATGTTGACTTTCCATTCCTTCATCTCAACATCGATACAGAGGCCGATTTAGCGGAACTCTTCCTCGCTGCAAAGGAAGATTGGTTCTAGCGCAAATCGTATGTGTGGGGTCCTCGAGGCGCAACTATGACGGCGAGAGTTCTGGCGTGGGTGTTGGAACAATTGCAACGTAACTCCCCCGTCGTTCTCGCGACCGTTGTTGGAGTGAAAGGGAGCGTACCTGGTAAGTCAGGGGCACGTTTGGCGATGAATCGATTCCATGATTGGGTCGGAACGGTGGGTGGAGCAGGCTTGGAACATCGAATTCTCAAGCGATGCAAAGAATTGATTGGAGAACCAAAAGCCACTTCGGAAGTCCATACCTTTGGTCTTAACAAAGGGGCGAAGGGCTATGAAGTGCAACCACTCGACTCGCTTTGTGGTGGACAAGTCACCATATCGTTGGAGCTGATGTTACCGATGCCACACATTTTGTTGATGGGAGGCGGACATTGTTCAGAGGCTATCTCGAAATTGTTACCAAAAAAAGGTTGGAACTATTCGGTTCAAGATACAAGGGAAGCGTTCACAACTGCAGAACTCTACCCTGAAGCGATCGAACGACATCCTTCAACAGTAGCATCGTTCTTTGAGAATGAAACAGCAGAACTCCTCACACGTTTTTCAGATATTCTCTTGCTTGGTCACGATTATGCTGAAGACCTTGATCGCCTTCAGCGATTGTTGCAACTCGCTGAAACTGCGAATGTTTCGCTCGATGGTGAGGCATTTCCACGAATCGGTGCAATCGGAAGTCGGTCCAAATGGAAATCCTTCACAGCGTCCTGCATCGACGTTGGGATTCAATCCACAACGCTCGACCAAGTGCGATGTCCAATCGGATTGAACATTGGTGCAGAATCGCCAGAAGAGATTGCCATCGCTGTTATTGCTGAAATTCTATCGATGCACAAAGATGCAGACGTTCATGCCCCCAATTGGCGAGACCAATGAGGTCATCGTATGGCTTCGATGGATGAATCATGGACGATGCGGAATGGTTTGATGATTCCAAACCGCAGTGTTCTTGCTGCGATGACCAATAAACAGAGTCA
The DNA here is from genome assembly GCA_002719815.1 of Methanobacteriota archaeon. Classification (GTDB taxonomy): domain Archaea; phylum Thermoplasmatota; class Poseidoniia; order Poseidoniales; family Poseidoniaceae; genus MGIIa-L2. Next base: position 47,692 of record PBET01000016.1, read on the forward strand.
TGTTGATGGAACACTTTCTGATGAAGAGATTGCTTTCCTAACTCGTCGAGCAGAAGGTGGCTTTGGCATCATAACAACCGCGGCATCGCACGTCCAAGAATCGGGCCAAGGATGGGAAGGTGAGTTTGGCGTATGGGGTGATCATCATCTGCCAGGATTAACCAATCTAGCTACGAAATTGAAGGCATTTGATGCACGTTCATTCGTTCAAATCTTCCATGGAGGAATGCGCGCACCTTCTTCGATTACGGGCCGGCAAGCCTCCTCTGCAAGTGTGAATTTCATTTCTGAAAGTGAGGGTTCTTCGAGACGTCTTTCCACAAGCGAAGTTGAAGAGACCATCTCGTGCTTTATCAAAGCAGCACAACGCTGTGAAGCAACAGGTTTTGATGGCGTTGAACTCCACGGGGCGCATGGTTATCTCATTGCGCAGTTCCTTGGTTCAAACACCAATCGACGTAGTGATGCGTTTGGGGGAGATGTCGAACAGCGCTGTACATTTCTTCTGCGTATCATTCGTGGTATTCGAGAGGTAGTTCGTGATAAATTTGCCATCATGGTCCGTCTTTCACCAGTTTCTGAAGAAATAGGAATCACCATGGAAGATACGAAGCAGATCATCGATTTGCTCCTCAAGGAGAAGATCGATGCACTTCACATCTCGTGCTGGGACGTCTTTGAGAAACAAGATAATCATCAAACCATTACGAAGGAACTTTGTTCCATCTATTCCCAATCCATTCCTATTGTATCTACGGGTTCGGTTTGGAGTGCAGAGGATGCTCAGTTTGTCCTCGATCAGGGGGCACAAGCAGTCGGCGTTGCCCGAGTTGCACTACCGCATCCCGATTGGGCTTCATTGGTCAAAGATTTGACCTACAATCCGAAGGCAGCCCCATTTACACCGCAAGAACTTCTTTCTGCGGATCTAAGTCCAACATTCGTTGATTACATGCGCCGATGGAGAGGATTTGTTACGGACGGTCGGTGAAGATAAGTTTGCGAAAGTGAACCAATTCGTATACAGACTCGCGGATATCATCG
>PBET01000017.1 GCA_002719815.1 Methanobacteriota archaeon
TGCCGATGGTAATCCAATCATAGCAAACGATTGAAATCAGCAAGCATTCATGTCCCAAGGACCTTCTTTGTTCGCATCGAAATCGAGTTCCCAAGCAACGTCGTCTTGAACCAAGATGAGTTCATCACCTGAAGAAAGAGTGTTGGTAATCTTTACTTGGAAGGTGTAGCAGCCATCCTCACCGTAAAACGAATCGAGGTCAAGATATTCAGTACCCACAGTATCTGTGGCTGGACCGGGCATTGCAAACCAGCCATTCACACTTACGCCTGCATCCCCGCGGCAGGATGTTGCAGTTGTGCCTGAAACTTCGATATACGGGAAACCATTTGCAGCCGCTGGGCAGCCTTGCGAACTCGATTGACCGTAGACCACGGTTGTACCTTCCTTGATGATCATCTCGAGGATGTAGTCTCCTTCGATCCAAATTCCGTTTGCATCCGTGTGCCCTCCACCATCAAGATGCTCATGGCTAGTAGGGAGTAATCCTGCCATCATCTCAACAACAATTCCATCAATTTCAGTGGATGTGTCCTGCCCATTGTTTTCCGTCTTTGTCACAGGTGTAATTTTAACGCCAGAATCAAGAACCTCTCGAGTCATAAATTCCGGGTTGATTTCAATGGTTTGCGTGGTTTCTCCACTCGTTACAGAAATCATGTATTCGATCGCCGGTGTTGTTGGACAGCTACCGGAGTTGCATTGCCATGCATTACCGATGAAGATCTCTGAAATGGGTACCGTAAATCGGGCGGATTCTTGGGAAAGTTCCTTTGAACTAGACCACATTTCTACCCCATCTGCAGTGATGACCGCATCGACAGAGTTCGCAGAACCAATCACTCGGAACGAAATCTCATCCGAATCTTCTTTCAGTTCAAGATCGCTAATTCCAAATGAGCCGCTTTCAGGCATGAACATTGAGACTCCATATGGTCCTGCAGCTAGAAGAACTGCAAGCACAGCAGCGCCTCCCATACGCAGGGGATCAACACCAGATTCTGACATGTATTGCCCTGCATAGAGTGCACCGATGCCAATCACGAGAACACCGAGTACAACAATCAAACCCCAAGCCCCACCTTGAAGGGAAAGAATGCCACCAATTACGATGACAGCCCATCCTACAGAAGTTAAGACGGTTGAGACATCTGGACCATCGCTTTGCTCAATGGCCTGAGCAAGAGCGTTTGTGTCGTCCTTGGATTCCTCTTCGGCAGGTTTGGATGGTGTTGCTTCTTCTGTTGCGGTAGCTTTACTCAAGAGTCCACTCATATTTTCAACTCATAGAACCCTCGCATGGATAGGTTATGAACCCAACCCCGTCAGGAGTGGGTTTTGTGTTAATTTGTAGGTTACAGACCCGGAGCGGCTTCCCGCCATTCTTCCTCTTCATCTTCTGCATTGATGAATCGTCGACCAGCAACTGCGGCGGCCAATGCAACCATTGAAAGGGCAGGGATAATTTCAAATCCAGGGAGGTAAATTCCGCGGACGTAAATGGTGATCATTTGTGATTCTCGGTCACAGCCACCGTTCTTACAGGAGAAATCGGATTCAGCGTAGAAGTCGAGTGTGTGATATGCATCCGTCCAACCTTGGGTCTTTGGTGTTCGAAGTTGAATTCGGACCTTGGCAGGAGCGACCATCGGCTCAACGTTGACTTTGCTGATTGGGATGTTGATGTTGAAACCAGCGTCTTCTAGGGACTCACGGGAGTTTTCGGAAATGCCGACTTTCATGAAGTCGTATTGATTACCGAGGTTGTAAACCTTGAATTCAAAATCCTTGTCAGTCTTTGGCATTAACTGAACGAATGGCTCAACAGCTTCGACCTGGAGAAGTGCGAATTGCGTGATTGAAACAATCATCTGAGAACTGGATTGAGCAGGGTTGGGAGGAGGGAGTCCGTTAAATTCCGAAACACTCGCTTGCACGGTGAGGGTTCGGGCTTGCATAGTCATGAACGGCTGAGCACGAACAACTACTTGGAAGTCCTCTTCGCTGTTCGGACCGACGTAAATGTCACCAGGGGCAGCGGCAGCCAAACCATCAGATGAAATCGAGACTGAAATCTTCTCAAGGTACGATGATGGGTTTGTTGCAGTGCACGTGGTNAANCCAACNAGNGTTGANCCTGGNTTTACNTCNACNTTNATTTCNGCNGGNTGGCANGTNATGGATACAGCCGCAGNNNGGACGATTTNTTGTGCNTGNGCNGGNACNGCCACNAGCANCAAAGATGCNANGTAAATCAGTAGAACGGNAAAGGTGCTCTTACGGGTTGACATCGTGCTCACTANCNTNANCCACCCTATCGACCCTCATAACCATTGTGTCGTNAAGTGNCCCNNNTANNGAGNGAANNGANTGGGCCTGAAGGGATTTGAACCCTTGACCGCCCGGTTATGAGCCGGGTGCTCTAACCAACTAAGCTACAGGCCCTTGTCGACCCTGAGTAGAGGACCTTCATGAGTTTGCCGAATCAAACATTGACAGTGAGGATTGGGCTGGTTTTGTTTTTGCTCGCACCATTGCTTCGCATTCNTTGCGTACATCTTCTGGTACGAAAACCAAGATCCGCTCTTCGGATTGCGTCAATGAGCGAATCAAAGGGGAATGTTCAGCAGCATCACGTCCGTCTTCGAGAATGATGCCTTGTTCGTACGGCATGTACCCGCGCTTTCGGATCGATGCCGTGATAAGATCGTGCGTTGGATCAAAGCCCTTCTCCGCAAGATATGTTGCCACATCATCAGCAACGGTTGCAAACATTTCGGTTGTTAACGAAGGAATACGAAGCGACTTGTGATAGTCACGGCGGGCAAGAAGACGAGAGGCATAACCTGAGAGGATTTCATCAGAATGTGTCGCGAAACGCCCCATTGCGACCTTAACATGAGAATCGTTCAACGAAGCATATTGGTCTGGAGAGAGTGATTCATTCAAGAGCATGTGCTGGATTTCACCATCCAATGCAAGATGACCCTGCATGGCTAATTCTCGTGCTCTTGCAAGCATTCGAACAAGGTACGATTGGGTCAACATGTTGACCTTATGAAAATAGACTTGATTGTACATATGGTATCGTGTGACGAGATACGCTTCAATCGCAGGCAAACCCCAGGATTTCACATAGAGTCTGCCTTCATCATTGACCCGAAGTGCTCGAATGACACGAGCACTATCAAATCCTCCGATTTGGGCGCCTGTGTTTGCCTGGTCGCGAATCATGTAATCCATTCGATCGACATCCAATTGACTGCTGATTATTTCTTTCAAAAATGGAGCAATCGGCACCCCGTTGCATTCATTTTGACCGTCGAGCAGTGCAAAAAGACGTTGTTTTCGTTCTTCACCGAGAACATCTGAAAGGACCTTACCGATTTCAGAATCGTTGCTTTCAAGAAGGATTCGTCCCCAGTGTTCGTGCGAATGAAACGTTGCGAAAACCTCTGGCGTTTCCAAAAGATGCGAATAAGGCGGATGCCCAATATCGTGAAGAAGCGCCCCGATTTGAACCAATTCTGCATCGGAATCTGACAACAATCCCGGTTGGACCTCTTGCAATGAAGAAGTTAATTCACCTGCAAGAAAGTATGCTCCAAGTGAATGAGCAAAGCGTGTATGAGTGGCCGATGGAAAGACAAATTCGCAGGTTGAGAGTTGTTGAATGTTCCTCAAACGCTGGAATTCATTGGTGTCAATAATACGGGCATGATGCGCAGGAACCAAGACATCGCGATGGATTTCATCTCGAATCACACGGTCTCGCATGTAGAATCCTGTCCTTGCCTTCCATTTCAAAGCATCTCTTTCCACAATGCTGGATGGGAAGAGATATTCATTAAGAGTCATGAGCGCACTTCATGGCAGATGGTCTGAAGGGCTTCCTTGCTCGTTTATCGACTGATGATCCCGAAACGAACGGCCCGCGACTATGGGTCATGTTTGCGATTTCATTGTTCTTGGTTGCAACGCTCAACTGGTATGCAATGGTCCGCGAGCCCTCCATCGTTGATGTCGATGAACTCACCGATTACATCAATGAAGTCGTCAAGGTCGAAGGCCAATTGATCTCTTGGGTTGAGGACCCATACAATTCGGGTGACGACCGTCTCGATGCGATCATCGATGATGGTACAGGCGTTGTCGAACTGCGCTGGTATCGGCCTGCGGAACTCCCCCCGATTGGGACAAATGTAACCGTGATTGGTGACGTCATTGAATATGAAGGACGAATGTGGCTTCAAGCGCTTGGTGCGGGAGCGATGAACTGGGATGAGGAAGATATTCCAGACGCCCCTCTTCTCTCGATTTCGGATGTTGCACTCGACCCGCAATCCTATGAGGGAGAGGTCATTCGATTAACTGGATTTTTATCCGAATCAATTGCTCCTGATGTTACGTTCAACAGCGCTTATCTTGGCGATCATCCATCGTATGGAAACTCAGAACATCAGATGCACATGATCATGCATTCATCGACAGGAGAATGGATTGAGTCTGGTTCGAAAGTGACCGTTCAAGGCATTCTTTCCTACCAACAACGAGATTTGCGATGGAGCATTCATGTACAAGGACCGGAAATTGATCTCGACCGAAACCACCCTGTTGACATACCGCTTCTTGACTGGGCAGGCCAATCCACATGGATGTACCAAGCTGGAAGCACGGTTGATGTGGCAGGGATTCTCTCGATCGATGAGAACGATGATTGGTGGCTGACAGGTTCGGCTGGTTCGCCTCTCTGTGTCATTCCAAGTGACGAGGACCTTGAGAGTGCTGAACAACTTGAAGGCCTAGGTGTACAGATGCGTGGTCGCCTTGTATGGAATACAGCGATGTCAACATGGTGTCTTGACAAAGGAGGCGCGGCGAACGCTGATCTCGTTGCAACATCGAACATCGATGACCTCTTGCTTCTTCTCAGCGCTGATCCAAGTGCAGCACTCCAAGATTCTACAAAGCGATACGTCGTATCGGCATACATGAAGTATGCACTCGAACCGAGCGTTGAAGACGAAGGCGCGTATTTTGTTGATTCAGCAGGTTATACGCCTGGTTGGACGAGCATTGCAGTCACCATGCCGGGTCCACGATCGTCTTGGCTTGAAGCTGGACAGGCGATCGTCGCCAACGTTTCAGTTTCTTGGGATGATGAGAACATGCGTGCTGAACTTCTCGTGCACGAATATTCGGAAGGTGAAAAGGCAAATCCAATGAATCTACTCTGGTCCGATGGTGCAACCAATTGGGGATATGATAAGAACAAAATCGTACGAATCAATGGTTTAGCAATTGAAGATAACGGAACGTGGTATCTTTCCGAACCGGGAAGTGACAAGCGAATTCTTCTATCAACGGTCAACAATTGCATCGGCTTGGATGAGCTACATGTTGGAACTGCTATGACGTGGGAGGGTCGATTGCGACAGGTCGAAGATTCAAATTCCTTAACGATGGTCTACACCCTTAACGATGCAGATGTTGATGATGACGATAACGATGGCCTCAGTAACGCTCTAGAATCTGCGTTTGGTACAAGTTCAAACAACGAAGATAGCGACGGCGATGGTGTGAATGATCGCCAAGAATACATTGACCAATCCTAGGTGATTCCATGCTTGAAGCATACTTCTACGAACTTTGGTGGCTTCTTGGAGCCCTGTTCTTTGGAGTCTTCCTTGGTTCACTCACCGGTTTGATTCCAGGTTTCCACGTCAACAATGTTGCGCTGATTCTTCTCGCATTATCACCCGGCTTGCTCGAACTTGGGATTCCACTCTCTGCTGTTGCTGCAATCATTGTTTCGACCGGAACCGTTCACACATTCTTGAATTACATTCCATCCGCATTGATCGGAGCGCCGGATGGTGATACAGCACTGTCGCTGTTACCTGGCCATCGAATGTTGTTGGCGGGGAATGCTGCGCGTGGTGTTGCATGGTCGGCTCGAGGATCACAATTGGGCCTCTTCCTCTCTTTACCACTCATTGTCGTTGCCCGTATCGCCTTTGGACCTGAACTCAATTGGTACAACGGTTTGAGAGATTGGCTTCCTGTCATTTTGTTGGTCATCTCACTGCTCCTACTCGCTACAGAGACCACACGTTTGGATTGGCCAAAATGGGTTCAGAAAATCACTGGAAAGCGCCTTGGAAATGATAGTCGGTTAGCTGGATTTGTTGCTGCAACGGTCTTCTTCTTGTTGGCTGGGCTCTACGGATGGGCAGTCTTCGAACTACCTGTTGACAGTCCTGTTGGTATGCCTTCGCCATCGTTGCTACTACCGAGTTTGGCAGGTTTGTTTGGTATAGCAAACCTTCTCGATATTTATGCGACGACAAGTCACTTGCCACCACAAAAAGAGAACTGGGATTTACCACCTGTCAAGCCATTGATTGCACCTTGTTTCTGGTCGGCTGTAGCTGGAGCAAGCATGGGTGTTCTTCCAGGCATGACAGCATCACAGGCAACTGTTCTTGTCATGGGTGGACGAAACGTTGCTGCAAAAGTGCAAGGGAAAGAAGGCTACGGGATGGATTGGGAGACTCGTCGATTAACGGAGTTGAGTGATGAAGAACTCCTTGAAATCGCCGTTGCAGAAGCAGAAGAAGGCTACGAAGGGCCGCAGACAAAGCAAGATTTGGAAGTCATCGCTATCCTATCTGCAGTCAACACTGCTGTTACGGTCATGGTTCTTGGTTTCCTGTACATCATTGGTCGATCCCGATCGGGAGCAACATTGGCATTGAAGATGATGTATCCAATTGAGACATGGAACTCAACACAACCTACTGCAGATTTTGTTCGCTTACTTGCAGTTACATTGGCAGCGGGAATTATGGCGATGCCGATTATGAAGATTGTTGGCAAGGGAATGTTACGTCTTCACGCAGCAATTCCGCTCCAATCGATGGTCATGGGCGTCATCATCTTCGTCACCGCTTTGGTTTGGCTATCGACTGGATTCGTTGGTATCGGTGTTCTTATTGTTGGAACAATCCTCGGAATGATGCCTCCACGTATTGGAATTCGACGAAGCCATGGTATGGGAATCATCTTGGTCCCGATCATGATTTACACTTTCGCTCAGATGGCGGACAGTTTTGGTTTCATCTGAAATCAAGAGGATTCCTCGCACCAAAAGATATGAGGGGGGAGGCGTTGGCTTACGTTGACGATGCCTTATGAGAATTGATTCGATTTTTCTCCTCACCTTGATGTTGCTTGTACCGCTCACGCCGCTTGTCGAGCCTGTTGAAGCTACTGGGGCGCGAAGTCAGCCGTGTGGTGGCTCGATTTGTATTAACGAAGTGATGCCAAATCCCAACGGATACGATGATGCTGCATGGCCAAATGGAGAATGGCTTGAACTTCATAATTCAGGAACTTCATCGGTCGATGTTCGAAACTGGTATTTCTCGAACAAAGCATCAAAGACGCTCTACCTCAATTCCGCATCGATTGTAGGCTATGATGCAAACAATGCCTCGACCTATACAATAGCACCTGGCGATTATATGATCATTGCACGCAATGCATCGACCACCTTCTATGTCGCAAATTCAAACGATTTCATGACCCTTTACGATTCATCCAATGGATGGGTGGATGAGGCCACATGGAACTCAAGTTCTAGTGGTGTAAGTCTTGAAGAAGATCCTGCAAATGCCTACAACGATTGGATTCCTACAGCAAATCCAACACCAGGCTCCTCGAACAGTGGAGGCGGTGGAGGTACGTCAGGGCCAACCTATGCCGACAGTGATGTCATCATCAACGAAGTCATGGCAGACCCCTGGCCGAGTTATGACAACAGCAGTTGGCCAGGTGGTGAATGGGTCGAGTTGTACAACAATGGATCAACCAGCATCGACCTTGCGGGCTATTGGCTTCAGGACCTCGCTGGCAACATGATGATGCTTGACGAAAACCATCTCATTGGTGCAAGTGCTGATGCTGCAACCATGTTGATTCATCCACAAGAAACTCGGGTTGTAGCAGTGAATGCAACGACAAACAGTGGCGTTCTCAATAATGGCCAGGAGACCCTTCGACTTTACTTGGCCAATGGAAGCATCGGCGATGAAGTCCTATGGAGTGGCAATCAGCCTGGTTTTTCTCTTGAAGCGCCAGAAAACGGCGGATTGTGGCGTTATTCCACCTACCCTACGCCGAATGCAACCAACGCCCCTCAGTTGACTGAGATTACAGCCAGTGGCGATGTTCGAATGAACGAGATTCTCCCTGTCAGTACCGCCGATATGAGTTCTGCTCCAGATGGAGAATGGATTGAACTGTACAATCAAGGGGCTACGGACATTGACCTCAACGCATGGTCGATCATTGATGGCATGGGGAATGTGACCTATCTTGACCCTGGTTCCATCGTTGTCAACAGCACACAAGGAAGTACCGTGATTCAAGCAGGTGAACGTCGCTTGGTTGAATTCACAGGTGATACACGGCTTTGGGATAATCACAACCATCTTGTTCTTCGTGATGCCTCAGGTTCAATCGTTGATATGGCATACTACACGACCAATTATGGCCCGAACATCTCGTTGCTCAGAGGACAAAACTATCACGATCCATGGACGCCTTCGATTTCACCCTCTCCGGGTCAACCTGACCCTACCCCAACGCCAACAACTGGTGATGTCAGAATTACTGAAGTTCTACCCGATGCAGTAGGAAGCGATTCTGCATCCTATCCAAACGGAGAATGGATTGAAATTCAGAACATGGGAACGGAAGAGGTCGATGTTGCTGGATGGCGATTCTCTGCTACAAGTCGTACACTTACCCTGCATCAATACAATATGCCTGCGAAATCCGACACCATCTTACAACCTGGTGAAACGGTGCTTGTTGCTCTGAATGGAACCTCACAATTCTATCTCAAGCATACGACACCCGACCAGATTTTCCTTAAAGATGGCAACGGAGTAGCGGTCCATTCTGCTCAATGGACGCATACGCTCGAAGGCGTATCCCTCATCAATCATACAGAAACACATGCAGGAGCTGGTCCTTCTGGAACCAATGCACCATCATCATCCACTACGTGGAGCGAGATCGATTGGCTCAACAGTGCTTGGTCAACACCGGGTGAAGAAAATCCAGTGTGGCCTGCCTATTCCGGAAGCGAAGATCTCATCGTCACCGAAATTGCAACCGCTTGCGACCTTCCAACATTCCAACCTGCAGCAGATTGGATTGAATTCTACAATCAAGGAATTTCGGACATCAATATGAGTCGATGGATGTTGCATGCTGATTATGCAACCAATCCGCTGATGGGCCGACAATTCATTGATGCAAGCATGCTTTACGATACCACATCAGACGATGCAATTCTTTCACCGATGGAGCGAGTTGTCGTCGAACTTCAGCACGACATCTTCGGCCCCGACTTGGACGATGTAAGTTCCTTGAATGTCCTTAACCCTGATGGTGAACTTGTTCTCGCCATCACTCCACCTGCTTCATCGCTCAGTACAACCTGTGCAACCTACGGATACAACGAGACCAACCAAGAATGGATTGAATTCATGTGGCCAACCCCTGGATCTCCAGAACCAGATGCAAGTATGATGGCATCCATTGATGACATCAAATTTAGTTCGATTATGTGGGATGGTGTTTCCTCGATTTCAACGGAGATGGAATTCTTCGAATTGACCAATATTGGTACTGAATCTGCCATCCTCAATGGATGGAAAATCAAGCGGATCGCTTCGGACGGATCATCGTTTGAATCGGACATTACGAATTTGCAACTTGACGCAGGTTCGTCGGTAAAGCTCTCCAACGATGTGGCCGCATTGGAATTGTTCGAAGAAGGCAACATCATCGACATGGGCGTAGCAATGGAGAATCCAATCTTCCTGCTCGACAGTGGAATGGCATTGCAACTCATTCATCCAACAGGCGTCATTGCAGATACAATCGTCTACAAGAACGGGCCTGTTGACAGCGAAGGTTGGAGTGGCGTCTCCCTTTCAGAGCCTGTAAGTGGCATTGACAACCTGATTCTCTACCGTGGCGATGGTTGTGGGTTGATGACCGATACCAATCAATCCGTTGATTGGCATCAGCGTTGGGGTCGGCTCGGAGCCAGTGATTTCTGTGCAGATGCTTCCTTTGATGATGCGACCAGCATTACACCACTCATCGCCCCAGAACACGGATTGATGGACATACTCAATTGGATTGGAGATGCACAAACGTCACTCCATGTTCACATGTACATCATCCAATCAAGCGAATTAACACAAGCGTTGATTGATGCACAGAGTCGAGGTGTTGATGTTACGGTCGTTCTCAACGAACCAGAAGACTGGTGGAATTACAATGACAAAGTTGCACAAGAAGCCTATGCTTACGCTCTCAAAGAAGGAGGAATTAGTGTCCATTGGTTTGGCGGTTCAGGCGATGACCCTTACCTTTACCTGCATTCAAAGGTAGCTGTCCGTGATGATGCCTCGGTATGGATTGGATCTGGGAATTGGAAACCATCCTCACTCCCATACGATGGCGACAGAGGTAATCGCGACTGGGGAATTCTTGTCGACAGTGCTGAACTTGCAACGAATGTTCGAGCCAATATGGCATTTGATGAGAACTCGATGTACGTGCAACCCGTTTCCACAACACCGCCAACAAATTCCTATGTCATCCCCGATGTTCAAGTCATTGACCAAAGCACTGCAGATGCATTCACAGGTACATTCAGTGGCCAGTTGCTCACATGTCCTGATGATTGTGTTGAGGGATTGACCGAAATGATTCAATCTGCTGAGAGCGAAATCTTGCTCTCACTTCAATACCTTGACTTGGATTGGAAATGGGGATGGGGGGAGAACCCTCTGATTTCAGCACTTCAGCAAGCTGCTTCCGATGGTGTTTCAATTCGCTTGATTATCAATGGAGCATATCTTGATGAAGACATTCAAGATGTGGTCGATCGAATCAACAATGATTGGAACATCACCAACGGATGGGATGCCTCTGCAATCATTATGAGTGAAGATGATGATGTGATGAAACTTCACAACAAAGGTGCAATTGTTGATGGTGAATCCGTTCTTATTTCAAGCATCAATTGGGGCGACTCAGCAATGGTTCGTAATCGTGAAATGGGTCTCATCATCACCTCATCGGAAGTGGCTGCACCGTTTGTTGCGTCCTGGTATGCTGATTGGAATCGACTCGACAATGTGACAGATACTGACAATGATGGAATGCCAGATATTTTCGAGGTCAACAATGGCTTGAATCGAACGATTTCAATGCATGGAGGCGTATTGGAAGCAGACATGGACAACGATAACGATGGACTGTCCAATCTCGATGAGTACACACTTGGTGGCCATCCACTGAATGCTGATACCGATGGCGATTGCATCCTTGATGCTGTCGAAGTCAGTTGGGCTCAAGCGACTGCGCTTAACCCGAATGTGGAGGATGTCTCTCCATCGGACGCCATCAATCTCGCTGATGCAGATGGAGACGGTGTCAATGAATCTGAAGCACTCGGATGTGATCTCGGTGGTATTGAGCCAGTTAATCCGAATGATAATCAATCAAATGAGACAAGTGTCGATGATGATCAGGATGGTGTTCTCAATGCTGATGACGATTGTCCTGATACACCTGCAAATACACCAACCGATGTTTCGGGTTGCTCTTCCGACCAACGAAACCAGAAAGCTGGTGATTCAAGTGGAGCTGCCGAAGAAGGACTCGGTGAGACTTTCATGCTCCTTCTCATGCTCGGTGGACTTCTCTTGCTCATTGGTGCGGTCTATGGAATCGTTCAATCACGTAAGGAAACCGAAGCGCGTAAAGATTGGGTAACGGACCAACACATCGACGATGTTGTAGGAACGGATGCTCAATGGGAACAACCTGTATTGGATGGTCGACAAGACGAAGTTGAATCACCGCTCGCAACTGAACTCGATCGATTCCCCGGATGGGATGAAGCAATGTTGCAACAATATCTCGACTTGGGTTGGACGCTTGACCAGTTGGAAGAATACTATCAACAACAGGTCGCTGAACAGGGATAAGTCGCGTAACCTTCACAAAGGACCGATGACAAGCATTGTCATGGCATACAACTCGACGAACCCTGTCTTTCAACCAAAATTTTGGAATTCCATTCAAGGTAATGACCGAATGACACTTGAAGGTACATTGCAAAAAACTGGAATTTTGTTCGGCTTAGCAACGACCAGTGCTGTGGGTTCGATTGCACTTGGATTCATTATGCCTGGGCTGCTTTATCCCATGATGCTGTTGGGCATGTTCGGCACAATGGGGATGGCATTGTTCCTGTGGATCTCTCGACCTGCTGAACCTACCGCTTTCGTGCTCATTTATGCAACCCTTGAGGGGATGCTCATTGGACCTTTGACGCTTGTATTCGAAGTCTTTTATCCAGGAATAGCGCTTCAAGCAGGACTTGCTACATTCGGCGTTATCGCCTGTATGCTCACCATCTACTCGCTTGGAATTCTACGTCCAACACCAACCTTCAACAAAATCGTGTTCACACTGGTTGGATCGATCATGCTGATGTACATAATCAACGTCTTCTTGGTTTTCCTCACACCATGGACCATCCCATTCCTCCACTCATCTGGACCAATTGGTATTGGAATCAGCGTGTTCATTATTATTGTAGCATCGCTGATGTTGATTTCGAACTTTGGGATGATTGATGCAGGCGTTCGCATGGGTGCTCCAAAGCAACAAGAATGGTGGGGCGCCTTTGGCGTCATGGTCACAGTCATATGGCTCTACATTGAGATGCTCCGCTTAATTGCAAAACTACGAGACAATAGGTGATTCGTTGACCCGCCCATTACCAATCGCTGATCTCAGTGATTTTCTATCCGGTGATGAGCAACGCGTTCAATCCTTTATCCAAGCAGTCGGCGATTCACTCGCAGACATTGGTTTCTTTGCGCTGACCAATCACGGTATTGATCTCTCCTTGATCGAAGATACATATCACGAGGCTGAGTCGTTTTTCATGCTTGACGAATCGGTGAAACGATTGTATGCAAAGCCAGAGATTTCGCACCAACGAGGTTACACTGCCTTTGGTGTTGAACATGCGAAAGACAATCCTGCACCTGATCTGAAAGAATTCTGGCAAACAGGACGTGGTCAGCAAGGTAGCGAAACGGACAACAAATATCCAATGAATATATGGCCAAATGGACACATTCCAAAGTTTGAGGAAAAGGTCGATGAACTCTACAATCAAATGGAGGTGATTTCAAATCAACTCCTTTCTGCCTGTAGCATCTATCTTGGAAAAGATTCCAATTGGTTGCCTTCAATGGCTGAGAAAGGTAACACCATCATGCGCATCATTCACTATCCTCCACTGGATTCTTCAACACCAGAAGGCGCTGTTCGTTCAGCAGCTCATGAAGATATCAATTTCATCACCTTGCTCATGACGGCGACTGCTGCAGGACTTCAAGTCATGGATCATGATGGAACGTGGATTGATGTTGAAGGAAATCATGAGCAGATTATTGTCGATTCGGGAGACATGATTCAGAATTTGACCAATGGTTTGTTCAAGTCTACAACACATCGGGTCGTCAATCCAGGTGACCCTACGCAACGACGTTTCTCGATGCCGATGTTCGTTCATCCTCGAAATGAAATCGATTTAACGCCTCGACAAGAATACATTGAGCAAACCAGTGGTGTTGCAGATTATCCATCGATTACAGCAGGAGCGTATCTTCACCAACGCCTCGTAGAGATTGGCTTAGCATCTGCTGATGAGAGTTGATGTTCATGCACATTCCAAGCCTCCTAGCAAAGAAACGGGATGGTTTGGTTCTCGAAAAAAATGAGATCGAATGGTTCATTCAGAATCTCAATGAGATTCCCAACGAACAAATTGGTGCGTTCTTGATGGCGTGTCAAATCAATGATTTGAATGCAGAAGAAACAACGTATCTCACCAAAGCCATGCTCGAACAAGGAAGGCAACTACCGAATCGAGATGGAGCCATCGATAAACACTCAACAGGTGGTGTTGGCGATAAGATGAGCCTCATCCTTGCGCCCGCTCTACGCGCTTGTGGAGCGATCGTTCCAATGTTGGCAGGAAGGGGACTGGCACATACTGGAGGAACCATCGACAAACTCGAGGCAATTCCTGGCTTCAATACCGGATTAAGCATTGAGGAGATGGAACACAACCCTTGTTTTATTTCACGTCAAACCGATGAAATCGCTCCAACCGATTCAATCCTATACGCGATTCGTGATGTTACAGCAACGGTTCCGTGTATTGGTTTAATCACAGCATCCATTCTTTCAAAGAAAGCAGCAGAAGGAATCCAAGCGCTCGTTCTCGATGTGAAATACGGCCGAGCCGCCTTTATGCAGCATTCTGAAGATGCGCGGAAACTTGCAGAATCCATGGTTCGAGTTGGTACTGAACTTGGAATGGATGTGACGGCTCAACTAACACAAATGGATCATCCAATTGGGGGTATGCTTGGAAATAGTCATGAAATTGTTGAATCGATTGATTGTCTCAAAGGCCAAGGTCCAGCCGATACCATGGAACTTGTTCATGCTCAAGCAAATGCATTGGGTTTTGATATCGCAGAAGTCATCGCGAATGGTTCCGCCCTCAATGAATTCAAGTTGATGCTTGAACGTCAAGGTGTTGATGCAAAAACCGCTCAACAACTCATTGATGAACCATGGAGCGTGCTAAAACGTGCACCTCAACAGTACACAATACAATCCGAACAAGCAGGCTATGTTGCCGATATGGATGCATTGGCAATAGGCCAAGTCCTTTGCGAAGCAGGTGCAGGTCGATCGATGCAAGGCGAAGAAATCGATCATGGAATTGGTATTGAAATTCATCACCACATTGGCTCCAAGGTCGATGAAGGTGATACAATCCTAACGCTCGATGGGCCGTTTGGCCTCGATATTCATTTGCTCCAACGATTAAAAGATTCAATCACAATCTCAGATTATCAAGTTGGAGTTGCTTCGAGAATTCTCGAAACGATACGATGAACAGATTGTTCAACGACTTGAATCGATGGAAGCCATCATAAAGGAGATGATAGTGGCCAAACTCGCCGATTTAGCTTAGTTGGTGGAGCGTGGGACTGTTAATCCCAAGGTCGTGGGTTCGAGCCCCACAATCGGCGTAATTCAACACCCAACCAATGCAAGGTGAAACCA
>PBET01000018.1 GCA_002719815.1 Methanobacteriota archaeon
GTACAACGTGACCATTCGGTTTCAAGGTCACCCGCGACTCCACCATCGAGCGGTTGAGCCATTGCCCAGGCAGGGGGTGTCGGGACCTCGTTACTTGTTGTTACAGGTCCGAAAACTTGGCTTGGCAAACCATATCGTCCATTGTTGTATTCGACAACAACGAGCGCGTAGTAATCCACACCATCGACCAGTGGAACACCATTTGCTGTTGTAACATCAGCCTTCAATCGGCTGTGGATTGATTCAGATTTGTCGATAATTCGACCAACGAGATCAATATCGGTTGGAAGCGCAGTCCACGGCTGGTCGCTCACGTAAACAAGATATCGGCTGAAGTCGGGGTCGTGAACCAAAGTCCATTCAATGGTTAGTGCACCACCACCATCATCTGGGCGGTCGTACATATCTGAAATTTCAACAGGCGTATCCAAGCGAACCCAGTCATATGTTAATCGAACTTCAAGCGAACCGTTTGTAGGGGCAATGAGTTTAATCGGCACAAATCGTGTTCCGTTGATGAGTTGTCCATTGTTGATAGCAAGTTGCAAACTGTCTTGCACACCGGATGCATTGTCAAGTTCAAGAATCGCATCGTAACGTAATGTGTTCGATTTTGCCCATACTGCGGCATTTGAGATTGGTGAGGTCATAATCAATGGAACGGTTTGGAACATTAGGCCATGCACGCCTGGTTGACCCATAGAAGAATTCAATGCAACTGGATTCTCTGGAGAAACAAGATCAATGCTGTACCCAGGATGCGTCATATTGGAGATGTCCATGTATTGCGAATTGAAACCAATGTTCAGTGGATTTGCGTAGCGAGATGATTGACTCTCCATCTCATCAAAGGCTGTTGCTGGTGTCCAACCCCGAAGTCCCGCATCGGACGTTGTTAACCAGAAACCATTTGCACCAACTGCAACATTTGTCGGATTTTGTACAGTTGCAGACTTTACGCTTGCATGTGAAGGGGTGTGTGCTTCAACGATGGCCATTCCGTTCAAACCCATCAGCATAAGATGGGTTCCATCACTGCTCATTCTGTAGATTGGCCACGAGGGAAGTTGGAAGCTTGCCAATCCATCCTCGAATTCGTTTGACAACCCGTTGTAATGGACCATTGGTCCAACATCGGTTGCAATGTGCAATCCTGCATAATCGGATGCGACTGCAGTGACGTAGTTTGAAGGAAGTTGATCGAATCGATGCGTTGAAATCACGCTGTTTGAAGAAGAATCAACCATCGACACACCTGGGCGTTCTGAGCCAGCACCATCGTGTCCGAGGACGAGTTGCACAGCTTGATTTACGCTTGGAGGCGAATANGTTTCAATCGACCATACAGAGTTCCCAAGCAATCCATCAGCGCTTGTGTTGGTCGTTATCGCTCCTGTGGTTGGGATGTATTGTGTCAGACCACTTCCAGATGCGATGTAGAGTGTGTTTGAAATGAATTTGATGTCTTCAATGTTCGAAGAAGGGAGGCCATCTGCCGTCGTAAGTGGGTTGTCCCAATCGTTTGCAGACATGTTCCAGCGACCAATTCCATTTTGTGTAGCAACGTAAACGTGGTCATTTGACACAGCAAAACCTTGGATGTTGTCGGATGGAAGTCCAGAAAGCAACTGTCCTGAACCGAACTGCTGTGTTGCCACATCGTACGATTGTACACCAGCAGCAGTGGAGAAGGTTCCTAGCAATCCGACGTAGAGGGTTGAAACCCCATTGGCTTGATGCATGTCCAAACCTCCAAGACTGTCATGGATGGATCCGGTTTGTCGTTGGAGCGTTCCTGTCGTGGTATCCAAGACGTAGAGACCATTCCTAGATGTTGAGATGTAGATGGTTGTCCCATCCATCAGCATGTCACCAATGGTTGTTGAGAATGGGAAGGACCAGCCCCTCTCCCAATCGATACCGCCGTTCGAGTTGAACGAACCTTGGAGGATGCCCGCTGTACCCGCCGGTGCTTGGCCTCCAGAAGATGATTCTGTACCGACCCATATCTTGGTACCGTCCGAAACCATGGAAGGGATGTTTCCACTGACAAGNGCTGGAAGCTCGAATGCGGTGTACAAGCCAGATGTACCCAATTTGTCAACGCGAGAGTAACCACTCGCTTCACCTGCTTGTCCAATCAACCACTCTGTTCCAGTGTGCTTGACCGATGTGACCGGTGTTCCAACCTGCTGAACACTCGCTTGTCCTGTAACTGTTCCTCGGGTTGAAATGATAGCAAATCCACCCGAATCATCGTAGCCGATCATGAGTTTACCATTTGAGAAATCCATTGCATCAAGCCAAACAGGATCCGTTGGAAGTCTATTGGATGCAGAGGTAATCTTTGCTAGCCACGTTNCAGATACCGTGTCGTACTTGGAAATGCCTTGGTTGTCCGCATCGTAACCAACGTAGAGTGTATCAACAGCATCGCACGCAACAGAGGCCACACGTCCATTGCTCAAGACAGATGTCGTGAATGACCCAACCACCGAAGAGGTGTTCAAGTCCATGTACATGACTCCACCATTGTTGTTGAACAGTCCAATGTANAGATACGAGCCACACTCGGTCATCGAGAGTGGGTATCCGTTTGGCACACCGTTTTGTCCAGTATTGAACGTCGACCATGTTCCAGTTGAGCCATCAAGATGGCCGACAACACCCCGCTGGAATCCGCCCCAACCTGCGAAGGTTGCCGATCCAACAACNAGGTGTGTTCCATCNGTCCAAAGCTCACCAACCCAATCGCCCATGTTGTTTGGCAAACCGTTCCCAGGCGTCCATNTCGATTCCCATGAAAACGAGGTTTCATTGAAACGTTCAACACCGTCTTCGGTNGCNATGAGAACAAGTCCATCGTACTCGATGATTTCACGGATTGGGAATTCAAAATTGTCCCAGGTTCCGAGTTTGGTTCCGCTCGAGCTGTAGACTTCGAGTGCAATTTCTCCCCAAGAAATCCACGTGTTTCCNCTCGATGATTCGAATGCAGTAACCCGATCGACTTGGCCGGATGGCAGAACAGGTGTTCCCCAAGTGCTCGTCGATAGGTTGTACTGAGCGATNCCTCCACTCCCNTCTTGTTGCCACCACTGGCCAGAAACGACGCTGGCAAGGAGCATATCGCCAACGATGTTCAATCCAGCAATGTCTCCTCCGTTCTCTCCAACACGTTGGCCAGCGTCGAGTGGCGTTATTGATGTGAAATTCGCAACATCGATGCCATAGATGCTGTCACTTGAAGTCCCTTGATGATAGTACATTGTGTATCCATACATCGTCAAGTCGANTGGATTTCCATTTCCTGAATAGAGTGAATTCGATTTTTCAATATCATAGAATTCAGTACCGTTGGCAGTTCCAAGAAGTTGGAATCCATCGCTTCCACCAATCCAGATATAGCCGGGTCGAATGTCAGCAATGAGACTTGTAACATCTTCGTTTCCATTGTCAAGAACATTATCCTCAGTCCATGTTGTGAGCCATTGGCTGTTACTAATGTCCCAGCGAGCCACACCAATTCCAGTGAGTCCGATGTAAGCAATATCATCGATGACTTCGACAATAGCATCCGAGGTTGTTGCAGTCGCTTCCCACTCATCTTCGACGGTGAAGCTGCTCTTATCGATGAGCCCCACACCACTGAACGTTCCACCGAAAACAGTGGTGCTGTTGACGCCTACAACGTACGTGCCCCAGTTTGGCATTCCATCGTAAACGTTGAGACAATCGTCGATTGCACCGTTGCTTGGTGAGTAACGACAAACACCGATGTTTGTTCCTGAATACATCCAATTTCCATCATATTCGAAGTCAAAGTGTTGCGAAGGACGGCGGGTCCAATCACTTCCAGAGGTGGTGAGTTGGCTCATCGAGGATCCGTCCCAAATGAATCCACCTTGCTGTGTCCCAATCCAGAGGTCGTTCCCATTGCCTTCCAATGCGTAGATGGTGTTGGAGGTCATGATGCTGTTTTGGGAGGTGATTGGTGTGAGAATCTCGCCTGTTGCAAGATCTTTTCGTGCAACTCCATAGCCTGCCAGACCCATGTGAAGGACATCTCCAACGACGGCAACAGGAGCATTATCAACGCCATTAACGCCGGTTGAACCCCAGGCTNCAAGGAAGGTATCGTTCGCAATATCGTAGCGAAGAAGCCCTTCATTTGACGACCAGTAACCCACTCCTGCGTAGGTTGCAACTTGTCCAATGAAGTTTGCACTGGAAGTAAGCAGCGTTGAGGATCCGACAGCAGTGGAATCAACATCAGCTCTGAATGCAGCGTATTCCTGAACAAAGAGAATTTGACAACCTGCTGTGGTCGTACAATCGCCGTCAGCTGCGATGTCAACGATGTGCTTTGTATTGGCATCTGGATTATTTCCAGCAGGAATATTGGTACGAATCGAACCGTTCTCAATGAGGAACAATCCGTCATCGAGTGTACCCGCGATGATCGNGTCGCCCGTGACGGCGAGCGATGTGACCACATCGCCGAGATTAATCGGCGCAAGCCATACAGACGATGCAATATCGAATCGGTCAACCGTTTCAGAATCCCACCCGGCCACATAGAGGATACCGTTGTGTTCNAGTGCATCGGTAAGCNCAGCATCGGATGGACCAGTTGCGAGAACAATTTCTCGAGTTACGGTGCTCTGCATACTCGCATCGATCAGAACAATACGACCGCCATCTGTTGCAACATGCATCATCGATGACGGAGCACGTTGTCCGTTGGCTTCCCATGCGAACAAGGCATTGAATCCAGAGTCAGTGAGGTTGAGGTTGTTGAGTGGGATGGAGGAACCAAAGACACCTGTCGTGAGATTGTAGCGGAGCAGTTGATCACCACTCATGATGTGAAGCGTATCTTGATGCGATTGAATCCCTTCAACTTCGTTGGATGGCAACCAATTCGCATCGCTCCATGTCGCCAGCCAAAAACCCGAATTCCAATTGTATCGGGCAAGTCCATTGTCGCTTGATGCGAAGAGAAGTTGATTGCCAGCGGATTCCATTTTCGTGACATCGTCGCTGTGGAGGACGTTGGCAGAACTCCAAACGGAAAGGGGCTGATTGTTGTTCAAATCGTAGCGCCCAACACCGTTATCGGTTGCGGCATACAATATTCCGCTCTCCTCGTGGAGATCGTTGACTTCCGTCGACGAAGGCCAACTGTTCGAGTTGGCAGAAACAATCTGGCTCCATGTGTTGGAGGCGTCAAGTTGGAGCAGTGTACCATCATTTGTCATGACGTAGATGCCCGATGGAAGCACTTCGAACAGTCCAATTTCAAAGCCAGCATCTGGTAAACCGTCGCTTATCGTACCGTCGCTTTGCGAAATGAGTTTGAACATACCATCTGCGAAGGCGACGTGGATGTTGCCACTCGGACCAATAGCGATGCTTACAATCTCAGAATTGAGGTCATCGAAGTCGTAGAGGTCAATGACTGCAGGATCGTTGTTCGCATCGAGAACAAGAATGGATGTGCTGCCCTGCAAGTAGAGTTGCCCATCGTTTGGATGCTGAATCGCGTCGTAGAGTGGGATGCTGACAGGGGCGAACGATGTGATTGGGTCAACAGGTGCGAGGGCTTCAAAAGCGAGTTCTGTGATGACCGCATCGGATGGCAACGTCCATCCAGCACCTGATGCACTGTTNGGNGAGAGNCGGTCNGAGTANGGATTNGCNCCATCAAAAGAATCGGATGCNCCTAACGTCCCTAGTCCTCTCCAATCGAAGAGATTGACACCAATATCGTTGGCAACGAGAAGCGGTTCATTGATCATCAAACCATTTGAACCATTCACATGGACTTGCAACGAAACATTGGAAATTTCTGCACCGGGTGCAAATTCAAGAACCCAATCAGCCGTTGCCTGATTGGAAAGAATTGGGTCATTGCCTACAATTGCATCCAGTTGAATCCAACCCGTATCATTTGACCCAGAAAGAGGCCATGAAACTACATCATCCGTTTCATGCGCCGAAGCAAGTGGAACGCCTGCGAGCCCAGCAGACCACGATGCGAGAAGCATCAACAAGGTCAGGAAGACCGCCCTTTTGGGGCCTTTGCGGTTCGTATGGCGTTCGCTCATAGACACAATGCAATCACTTCACTACATAAAGGCCCTGTGTCGTTGATAGAACAACACTTCATTCCAAATCGGACAATTCGCCATTCTCGTTCACATACAGAAGTCAAATTGCAGAGGTTCAATCANTGATTCAAGTAATGGTTCTAAGCCTTCCAATCTAACCGCTAGGTTGTGTGTTATTTATCAGCAAGCGGGCAATGATGGAAAAATAAGTAAATACTATGACGAGATGTTTNATTCATGGCAGAACTGGAGTCCATGACGCCGGTTGCNGCAATCGTTTGTATCCTCTTGGGGTGCACCAGTTTNTTGCTNCTCAAANGGTCNCCNAATCGTGGNTGGATTGACCAAATGGGCGGCATGATGCTCGGCTGGATTATCCTCTTTACTGGGCTCAGTTATGCCGCAAAAGCGGTTCGGGAAGCGTTTGAAGATTCCAGTGTAGACTTAGATTTCTTTCGATATAGTCAAAATTCATTCTTCTTAGTTTCAACCATTCTTGGAGCTTCATTTACGTTCTTCTATCCTTATCCTATCCTGCAAAAATCTTCGCGAATAAAGACCGCGCCGTACTTTGTTAGTGTACTAAGTTTGGTTCTAATCGTTAGTATGTTACTTTTGGATTACAAATACATAGGCACCACAAAAATCGTCTACATCCCTGGATTCATCGTTCTCATCTCTGTATACTTCCGTTTCCTCACAGATGAGATTAAAAATGGTGATGAGACTGCGCGAAGACTTTCTTTCGCCGCAGGGTTGATCATCATCGCACTGCATGGGGCAGAAATGACATGGTGGTTGGCTCAATTGATTTCAATCAACGATGAATTTATCGGAAGAAGCGCGATAGAGTCGGGCGTCGGTGACTTTTCACGGATACCCACCTGGATAGGCTACAATGTGATGACAACTATAGGAGCGGTAGCCACACTCACCCTTGCTGCTGGAGAAACTTGGCGCGCACAAGTAAAAGGAGTAAGTGGGTTCACTATCATCACCTACCTTATACTCGGAGTGGGCTTAATTAGTGGAATTGCAGATTACGCTGTTCTTGATATTGTGAACAGTTGCATGTACACCGTATGCAATGAATTTCCAGAAAGCTATTCTATTTGGTACACGTTTACGACAGATGCATTGGTCCTTCTCTTCACGCCCCTCATTTCGATGTACGTTCTGTTGAATTTTGATGTCATTGATTCGGGATCGGAAGAAAATCGTTGGCTGACGAGAATCATTGTCATCCTGATGTTGCTCATCGTATCGTCGACCATGATTGAATTGCTTCAATCCTTCCTCCCAGTATCACAAATGATTTCTTCAGCAATTCTTGCCATGGTCGTTGCAATCTTCATCGGTTGGGAGGAGCGAATCATGCAGAAACTAATCGAACAGGGTGAGAGCATTTCAAAGAAACTGTCTTCACTCAAAGAGATACATGAACCTGAATTGGATGCATCGGAACTCGAGTCTTTCTCCAAAGCTATGGGGGCACTCCTCGTTTTCACTGTGGTTCTGTGCTTTTTGTACTCTTCAATAACATGAGGTGAAAGAATGACAAAGGACAGTGGCAATATTCGTGATGTGCTGACGAATCTATATTCGAATTCGACTGCGAATCGATATATTGCAGCAACTGTTCTTGCCTTGGTCGTCGTATTCAGTTACACTGGATACGATACTCTTGTTTACAGACATGATGTTATCCAAAATTTTAGCGAAGACAATGAATGGTTGGTGACCTTTGAAACGACCAGCGATACAATGCAACAGACAGTGGTCCTGCAGGACGAAGAAACCAGAGATTTGACATTCGATATGGCTGACTTTTCGGTTCCAGAGGGTTATCGGATTGGCTATATTGAAGCGCAAATTGCTGGGGAGGAAACTGCTGGAGTTTTGAGTGGCAATCAATGCGATTCAATTGCAGGAGATATCGTCCGCAATGAGTTGACAGCACAATGGGACGACCCAAGTAACAATTTGTCGGGACAAGACAGCAGTTGTATTCCTATCACTCTGCAACTCAGTATTTATCCAGAATTTGATGGAGAAGACAGAACGGTTAGTTCAATTAATGAATTTCAAGCCCTCATGGGTTGGACGGATGATGGGTGGGGGAAAGGTATCCTTTTGCTCACCCTAGAGTTGGACACCAACAGCAACACTCCATTCGTCGGGGTGGATGACGATGAAGAAATTACAATCGACATCAATGTGGTGATGTTTCGTGCTTCCGTAGAAGCGATTTAATCATCAATCGACGCTTCATTCTAGATCGGACAGTTCGCCTTTCTCGTTTACATACAGAAGTCGAATGGTAGAGGTTCGCCCAGAGATTGCAAGCGGTGAGCCTGAAATGGCTACAATCGTATCGTTGGGACGGATTTTCTTTTGTTCATGAAGTTGTTTGACCGCTTCTGCAACGGTTGACCGAGCACGTGTTTGTTCCTCAACAATGAGACTCTCAACACCGGGTAGAATCGTTGTCCTTCGAGCGGCTCGAATTCGATTTGTCATCGCGTAGATCGGAATCCTTGGGCGATGTGCAGCCATAAGGCGGGCTGCATTCCCGTGCTCGGTTCCAACAATGAGATGTTTTGCGTGGATCTGTCTTGCAATATCGACAGCGGCGCCTGCGATGACACGCGTCGAGACATAGGCTGCAAGAGCAGGTGGGTCTGGGAGTCCTTTTGTCGATTGTTCGACCGTTTCCGCAATCCGTGCCATCGTTTCAACAGCCTTGACTGGATGCTGGCCGTTTGCAGTCTCTCCAGACAACATGACAGCACTCACGTGTTGACGAATAGCCGTTGCTACATCGGTGACTTCAGCGCGAGTAGGGCGAGCATGATTGACCATACTCTCCAACATTTGTGTCGCGACAACAACCGGCGTTCCACGCTCAAGGCATGCTGAGACAATGCGTTCTTGTGCTGCAGGTACTTCCTCGAGGGGAATTTCAACGCCTAAGTCGCCACGCGCTACCATGACAACATCTGCTGATTCGACGATGGCAGTTAAGTCCTCAAGTGCAGCAGGATGTTCGATTTTGGCAACAATCCATGTGTGAACGCCTGCCGCCTCAATTCGTTCTCGGGCAGGAAGCAAATCATCTGCACTACGAACGTAAGAAACAGCGACAAAATCGACATTTTGCGAAAGGGCATGATCGAGACAAGCAAGATCGTGTGATCCAACCGCTGGAAGTTTAACCAATGTTCTTGGTACGTTGATTCCTTTTCGCTCAGTTAAGATTCCACCATCTTCGACGCGACACCGAACAATCTCATCATCAAAATCTGGAGCCGAGAGAACCTCAAGTCGAATCAAACCATCTGAGAGAAGAACAGGATCGCCCTTTTGGAGGTCTTTGGACAATCCGCCCCATTCAACAGGCAGGGTCTTGACCATCTCGCCAAGAATTGTTGTACTTTGAGGTGGTAAACCTTCTTTGTATCCACAGTGAAGGTCAACAAGCTCTCCTCGCAAAAGTTCAACTTCACCTTCAAATCGTCCCAGTCGTAGTTTAGGACCTGGTAGATCAGCAAGTAAACCAATGTGCAAGCCTGTATCTGACTCTGCTTGACGAATGTTGCGAATCGTCTGTTCTTTCCCTTCAAAATCTCCGTGTGAATAATTGAGTCTAGCTATGTTCATGCCCGCTTGCATCATCTCTGCAAGCGTCTCAACATGATCACTGGCTGGCCCAATTGTGGCAATAATTCGAGAGCGCATATGTTCCCCTCTGTCGAGTTTAGATGGACATATTCCATAGTCCTTCCATATGACCCGGCATGCAAAAATGACATTGAGAATGCATCAAATGGGACCTATACGGAGCGAAGACTCAAACCATTGATGCATTCAAGGTTGTTTTGAGGGGAACGATATGGGCGATAAGAAAGACCAACTTCTTCGAAAAGAAGCTCTCGATTACCACGAAGAAGCGCCCCAAGGGAAAATCAAGGTCGTACCAACAAAACCCCATTCAACGGCCCATGAACTCTCACTCGCATATTCTCCTGGTGTGGCTTACCCTTGTTTGGAGATTGCAGAACGTCCGGAAGATGCGTATCGCTATACGTCCAAAGGCAACCTTGTCGCCGTCATTTCGAACGGTACTGCAGTTCTCGGTCTTGGAAATATTGGGGCTCTTGCAAGCAAACCGGTTATGGAAGGAAAGGGGCTTTTGCTGAAAACTTTCGCAGATATCGATGTTTTTGACATCGAAATTGATGTCACGGATCCAGAAGAATTCATCCAAACTGTCGTGAACATTTCCAAGACATTTGGAGGCATCAATCTTGAGGATATCAAAGCCCCAGAATGCTTCGAAATTGAACGTCGGATTGCAGAAGCGACCGACATTCCTGTCATGCATGATGATCAACATGGAACTGCGATTATCTCAGGAGCGGCCTTGTTGAATGCTGTTGAATTACAAGAGAAGAAACTGGATGAAATTTCTGTCGTTGTCGTTGGCGCTGGAGCTTCTGCTTTTGCCTGCGCAGAACACTATGTTGCGCTTGGGGTCAAGCGTTCGAACATCAAAATGGTGGATTCGCAAGGCATCATTACAAAATCACG
The DNA here is from genome assembly GCA_002719815.1 of Methanobacteriota archaeon. Lineage (GTDB taxonomy): Archaea > Thermoplasmatota > Poseidoniia > Poseidoniales > Poseidoniaceae > MGIIa-L2. The sequence continues at coordinate 10,704 of PBET01000018.1, forward strand.
ATTAGAACGAGGCGAGTTGAATGAATACAAAGCAAAGTTTGCCGCCGAATGTGATGATGGCCAACTTATCGATGCAATGAGTGGCGCTGATGTCCTTCTTGGTCTTTCGAAGGGAGGTTTGGTTACGCAGGACATGGTTGCAGCAATGGCGGAAAAACCAATTGTGTTCGCACTTGCAAATCCAACGCCTGAGATTATGCCAGAAGAAATCCTTGAGGTTCGAAATGACGCCATTATTGCAACAGGACGTTCCGATTATCCGAATCAAGTCAACAACGTCCTCGGATTTCCGTACATTTTCCGAGGTGCGCTTGATGTCCGAGCAAGAGACATTACGCAAAACATGAAGATGGCTGCGACGCGTTCGCTTGCAGAACTTGCAAAAGAACCCGTTCCTGATTATATTTCAGCCGCGTATGATGGTGCGACAATGGAGTACGGTCCTGAATACATCATTCCCAAACCGTTCGATCGACGTGTCCTGATTTGGGAAGCATCTGCTGTTGCACAAGCGGCTGTAGAAGAAGGCATTGCTTCGGTTTCCGCTGAAGAATTTTCGCTCCAAGCTTATCGAGAAGATTTGGAAGCGAGATTGGGTATGACCTATTCGATTATGCGTAGCATCATCAATCAAGTTCGAAGGAGGAACAAGCGAATTGTCTTCCCCGAAGGTGATAATGAAAAAGTCATACGAGCCGCTGCGCAATTGGTCGAGCAGAAGATATGCAAACCAATTTTGTTGGGACCTGTTGACCGAATTGCTCGTATGATGGAAGAGATGCATTTTGATTTTGATTACGAATGTTACGACCCACGCTTTGATGAACGTCGAAAAGGCGCATACAGTGAAGCATTGTTCGAGCGAAGAAAGCGTAAGGGTGTTACGAAGGTGGATGCTGAAAGGTTGCTCAAGAGTCGTCCATATTTTGCCAGTCAAATGGTGGAAGCAGGTGATGCTGATGGCTTTGTTGGCGGTGTAAGCCGAAACTACAGCGATGTCCTTCGCCCTGTATTAGAGACGATAGGAGCTGCTGATGATGCACATTGTCTCATCGGTTGCTACATGGTGACCATCAAAGGCAAAGTTCTGTTCCTTGCAGATGCAACGGTCAACGTCTACCCAGACAGTCGAACACTCGCTGAAATCGCAGTACAAACTGCAAAGGTTGCTCGACGCTTCGGTGTCGACCCAAAGGTTGCTATGTTGTCCTTCTCGAACTTTGGAAGTACGCGAGCACAACGCAGTGATCGTATTGAAGAGGCTGTTGAGATGGCTCGGATTCTTGATCCGACGCTTGTGATTGATGGACCAATGCAAGCCGATACAGCATTGGACCCCAATGTTCAGAAAGAATACCCGTTCATGGAATTTGCAGGACCTGCAAACATCTTGGTATTGCCAAACCTCGCTTCTGCTAACATCGTCTACAAGATGCTTGAGCAACTTGCAGATGCTGAAATGACAGGGCCGATTCTTGAGGGCATGAAGCATCCAGTCCAGTTGGTTGCTCGTCAAGATGGAGTGCGACATATCGTCAACATGACGGCCATATGTGTTGCAGATTCAATGCGTAAGGATTCTTATTGGGAAACGCTTGCAGCAAGAGAATCTTCCGATTCTTGAACGCCTTCTTCGTAAGAGATTGAAGGCCTTCTTGGGCGCCAAATTGCACCAGTTACAAATCCAGCCACAAGGCCTCCGAACAAGAGGTTCGCCCAGCCATCGATGGCGTATGTACCGAAACCACGTATGACTGGGATGAGGAATGAAGGAATGATCCCCAGCAACGTTGTCCAAATGATTTCAGTTCGTAGATTGCCAAGAACATCAGCACTTTTTGGAACACGGCGAGGAGGTTCAGTTCGCGGTGGCGAGAGAACGAATCGGAACACTGTGTTCGGTAATGGGCGATCGACGGGGATGTTCGATGTTGCAAATGTGCCAGATTTCCGAGGGTGCATTTCGACTGCCAGACGGTGATGTTGGAGTGGGCCGTTGGTTTCAATTGGCCTTGGACGGCCATCCATCATACCTCCACGGTGACTGGTGGCAGCAGCATCACTAAGGATTTCGACAATACCTGGATTCAGTTCGATCTGCTCAGAGGCATGATTCCATTCTGGGAATGAAGGCAATCGAACATCAAGTGATTCTTCCTCCAGATTGGATTCAATCGCTTCCCTCAATGCATGAATTTCATTTATGGTCAAACCTGTCATTGGCTCGTCCGGTTCATCCGGCGCTTCATCCTCATCGAGCAACCGAGCAACTTGTCCTCGAGTGAGCGGTTTTTTCATGATATAATATGATGGGAGGCGAACCTCATAACGTGGGCGTTGACTTGCATAAATCCACCCGCCCTTATCGCTTCCAAGCCATGAACTACCCGATGAAATCGGAATGAATTCCAATCCATTGGCTTCGATAGGTTCCACGAAATCACTTCAGTTGTTGTACCATCAGGTTGTACCAATTCATGCCTTTTTCATGCTCTTCGAGGTGCTTGAATTGCTTGAACGGAGAGATGGATCGCATGTATCCAAACGCTGCAAAGTCAACAAGATTTGGCTGTTGGCCACCAAAGAACGGCTCGCCATCAAACGATTCAGTGTATTCTGTTAAGAGATCATGCCAGAGTTTCTTCGGGGTTCGACCATCCTTTTTCACGCGTTTTCGAGCGATGATGCCCCACATAATCGGGAATCCTGCCCATGCGTAGAGTCTTCTTGAGATGAATCCGAACTTTTCGAGTTTTGAAACCCGTCGAGTCGTACTCAGTGCAGCACCGAGCGACCCATAGAGAATCGGTATGGTGGCTCGTTTCCAAGCCTCATCAACATGTGCCAACATGGAATCATACCGTTCCTCACCACTGGATTGCGTAAGAACGCTGTTGTTGTAGTTCTCATCGATGTATACCATGATCGGTGTTGAATCGACAACAACCTCGCCGTTTTCATCCGTGAATACGGGTACCTTGTTCCAACCGTTGGTGAATGAGAGTTCTTTCTTTGTACGCATGGCGTTGACTTGAACTTCAGCAACGTCGAGTCCAAGATGTTCTACAAGCCCTCGAACCTTCCATGAGAACGGACAGGTCTGTAAGACATGCAACGTTGCTTGGCTCATGAGGCAATCCACACGGGGGGACTTCTTCAATCCTCGTCAAGTTCCTGTTCAGGACGCCATCCTGGTTTCCAGAATTCATCATTGTCAAGCCATCCCATCCATTCATCATCATGGCATGAAAGCAATCGAAAAGCACGACTTTCCAATCCCTCACGATTGTATTCAGGTAGGATGCCTTCACTGAATGCTTGATGCCAATCCACTTGCATTTGCCGGATTTCTCGTCGTGCCCCCTCTGGGTTGTCAAAATTCATTTCACAAACATCGCGAAGTTCTGAAAGCCATTGTCGGGTATCTTTTCGCAATGGGTCACCAATACGCTTCTTTGATGACGCCTTCTTGCCAAACGGCCACCAACCCATAGTGTTGGTTTTTGGCTACTATGCTTTCATCTTTCGCATGCATATGAAAAACAGCAACCCGTTGGCGAGGGTATGGGCCGACTCCATCTCCATCTTCATGGACGAATCAAAGATTCTTCGTTGAAGTCCCTTGCCCAGACATATGAAGCACGCCTACAACAATCAGGCGTAAGTGTTCACATTCATACTGAAGATTTGCAAAAGTACCTGAGTAAACTGGAAGCGATGAATGGTCAGTTGTTTCTTCTTGACGAACATGGCTCCACCTACGATTCAATCAAATTCGCAGAGAAGGTTCGAGCATGGACCTTACTCTCGGACGACACACATTTCGCTGTAGGCCCTGCCGAAGGCTGGGGAGGTCATGGGCAACACCTTCCCCGTATTTCGCTTTCAGAAATGACATTTCCACATGAGTTTGCAGCAGTTCTTTTCCTTGAACAACTGTACAGATCATATCAAATCATCAAGGGAACTTCGTACCACAAGGCCTGAGCGAATCCTAATCAATAGCGAAACGGAGGAGGCTCCATGGCCGTCCCATTCAGTGATGAAGCAAGTCTGCGGTGGTCGTTAATTGGCTTTGAGTTCTTGATTGGAATCGCTTTGGTTTACAACAGCAAGAATCAACCATTCCCGCGACCAAGTGCTCGTTTTGGTTGGCTTGTTATTCTCTTGACATCCCTGGTTCTTATCGGCCAAGCAGCTCCCAAACCGATGACGGTTTTTGCGCATTTTGTCATGCTATCTGGCGTTGGGGGTTTTGGGCTGGTCGCTGGCGTGTATCAGTTGGCTCAAACACAACGCGATGTGTTGGTTGCTCCGTATGCAGGACTCATGTTCTGTGTGGGCGTTGTTGGACTGATGGTGCAAACATGGGAGGATCTCTCCACACTTGAACAATGGGCAGCCTTCCTGACAATCGTGGTTCTCGGCGGGGGTGAAACTTGGCTCATTTTCCGAGGCTTATTGATTGGAAAACTCCCTCAAGCATGGTCGCAAGCGGGAATGATTGCGCTTCTTCAAGGCCGATTAACTGGAAGAAACGGCGCCATTGAGTGTTTCGAAAAAGGTTGGGATGCCGATGAAGAGCATCTCAATCCCATGGCATATGTTGCACTTCATCGAATTCATCTTTTCTTAGGACAGAATGATGAGGCCAATCTTTGGAGGGAGAATCTCGATCGTGAGGGAGGTGAAGCGGCCGTAGCCTACGAATACATTCGTGCAATTCATGATGCATTATCTGACCTTGATGCCCAAGCCGCTGAACGTCTGCCTCGTTTAGAAGAAGAGGAGTGACGGAATTCGGGGGGGTCTTTCCATATTCCTTCTGATTCTACACAGAAACGAGATAATTTAAAGAACATAAAGGTCGATATAGATACATGAACAAACAAATTCCACTAAAAATATTCTTTTGGATGGCAATGGTTTGGGCTGCAGCAAATTTGTTTGCGCAAGCGGTCTACATTGGATTCTATGGTGTTCCATTCGATGGGCTTGCGATGATTGACTCGCTCGGAAATTTGTATTACGTTCTTGTCGCTATTGAAATCGGCATATGGGTCTACGTTGCGGTCTTTTTCGTAAAACGCCTTCTTTTGCGGGTGAATTCTACGACGCAATTTCAAATCAACCATTGAAATCGATATGCTGCATTGATTTTATCCGATGAGATTAAGTGGTGCCACGAAGAACATGCCCTCATGTTCAATCTTGACAGAGAACCATTGTTTTCTGGTCAACCCATGCTATTGGAAGATTTGAGTGAGGAAGATGCTGAACGATTGGACATTGAAAACTTGAGCATTCTAAGCATTGATCAAGTACGTGAATCATTGCCCAAGGTTGAGCGACAATTGTCAACACTTCAAGCCATTGTTGACGAGGCGCATGATATGACGGAAGAAATTGAAATCCTCCTTGAAACGCTTCCGCCTGAGCATCCGCATGTTGTTGAAATGTCGGAATTACTTGGTGGACTTGTTGCTCATTGGCAACAAACCATCGCTCGGATTGAGAAACATGGTGCGCGAGTTGCGGGGCTTGATCCCGGGCGGATTGAGTGGTATGGGGTCGTTGATAACCACCTCATGCTGTACTCTTGGGCTTCTGGTGAGCAAGATATTGAGTGGTACTATGGACTCGATGAAGGCTTTTCTTCCCGAAAACCACTCATAGAAGCATGACTTCCGACGAACGAAGGGGAGTTTATGGTTCGAATCGATCGAGTGCATACGGGTGGAGGAAATGATGGTGAATCCTCGCTCGTCGATGGGAGTCGGCGTCCAAAATCAGATGCTCGTTTTTCTGTTGTCGGTGATTGTGATGAACTCAATTCAATCATCGGATTAGCGCGAATGGAATGTTCTCGATTGCCAATGGAACACCGTGACGGGGGCGAGCGGAAAGGAGCTGGAAGAGTCCATTTCATCTGCGATGCGGCTCTCTCACGAATTCAACATGAACTATTCGACTTAGGTGCTGAACTTGCTTGCCCTCCAGATAAGGTGCCTGAATATATGGCGCTCATCGCTGAGGCTCAGGCGGATACATTGGTCTCAGATATGGATGCTTGGCTAACGCAAGTTGAACCACTGACTTCATTCATCCTCCCTGCTGGAGGGCCTCCTCAAGCCGTCCTTCATCATGCTCGAACCGTTGCTCGTCGATTGGAGCGAGGTGTTGTTCATCTTCGCGAAATTGAAGGTGAGGATTCAGTCCGACCACTTGTGTTGGTGTACATCAATCGTTTATCCGATTGGCTCTTTGTTCTCAGCCGATGGATTACTGCAGTCCTTGGCGAGGAAGAGATGCTATGGCTTCCACTCGGGAAAAGAGGAAAGGAAGACGGTATTGCGAGCGCCATACTTCGACAAGCAGAGCATGATTCAGATTTGGATCACATCTAATTTGAGGCTTTGATTTTCTCCCACGCTTTCTGAACAACCGCTCGTGTTTCATCATGTGTTAATTGGGCAAGTGCTTGTTCCCAATCCAGCCAAAGATGGTCACGATGTTCATGGGAGAGTGCAACGTCGAGCGTTTCCGTTTCTGCTAAGAACCAGAAAACCTCCTTGTCTCGCTTTCGACCTTTGTGGCGATAGGTATAGGCAGTTCGTTCAACAAAGTCTTCATCAAAAATCAGGTCGGTAATTCCTGTTTCTTCAGCCAATTCGCGTCGAACGGTTGCGATGTAATCAACATCGGTGTTTTCAACATGGCCCTTGGGTAAATCCCAGTGGCCTTGCGGATATTGGAGCAACAGGATGCTATCGATGTTGACCAAGACAACGCCGCATGATGTCTCCATTGCACCCCTCTCCACTTCGTCCTGCAAGCAATATGGTTTGATATCTTCGTGTCCTGTTGTTGCTTCAAGAGGTTCAATATACGTCGAATTTTGACCTCGAACCGTGACGGACAAATCGACCTACCCAGACGTCCATCGAATCATCGCTGATTCGGACCTCGATGGAATGTGTGCTGCAGTCGTATTGAAGAAAGCCTACCCGAAGGCGGAAGTTCACTTTGCTCATGCTGCTCTGATACGTTCGGGCATCATTGACGATTTGATCGATGAACGAACGGTGACGGTTGACCTTCCCTTCCACCCGAAAAGTGGGTGGTATCTCGATCACCATCTTACCAACAAACCGTCCGATTCAGAACATGCAGAATTCACATCAAAGGGCGGTATTGTTCATTGGGATCATGCCCCATCAGCAGCACGGCTTGCGTTTGACATGTTTCGTGAGCAATTTGAATTCCCCCATCTCGAAGCCATTATGCCACTTGTTGATGCGCTTGATTCAGGTGGAATTTCTCTTGAAACATTTCTGGAGGATGGGCCATTGCTTCAACTCTCAAGGACCTTGAATTACAACGATGCTGAATACATGCATCATCTCCTTTCATTATTCCAAACATGCACATCAATGGACGATATTTATGCTGATGCAATCGTCCAACAACGAATGGTTGATGCCAAAACATCTCGTGAGGAATTGATGGAACTTGTAGCAAAACGAACGACCATTGTTAACCGACTTGCAATTTGTCGACTTGAAGATACGGGGCATCGTTCAAACGGCTATCTTATCACAGCATTTTCTGGAGAGGATGCTGATGCATGTTGCATCATTCATGGCTACAGCGATGGAGAAATTGGGAACAAATCACGTCCACCACTCTCAGCCAGTTTCTATGCAAATTCATTCTTGCCAGAGGGGCAAAATCGATACGACTTATCGAGACTTGCGACGGAATTTGACCCACATGGGGGCGGCCATGCAAACGCTTGCGGATGTCGAATCCAGCCACCAGGTGTTGAATCAAATCTATCGAGATGGTTAGCGATGTGGGACGATCGAGAACATTCACTTCGAATGTAAAATTAGATGACTTGGAATGTGTAGATGAGGCCCAAGAAGGCATGAATCATCACCAAGGCCATCATCATGTCCGATGCTCGGCCGTGCTTTGTTCGTTCAACTGCAAAGGATTCATTTTCCTCAATTCTGTGTGCGGTTTCTCGGCCATACTTGACAACAAACCATAGGAGTATGAGGCCGATAGGGCCTGAAAAGCCGTGAATATTTTGAGGAAGAAGATTGGATGTCCAATCATCGTTGTCGATGATTCCAGAAATCGCTCGGGCGATGAATGCAATCGCTGCAAGAGAAATCCCTGCCCAAAGCAACCATTCTCCATGACGCTGGTGTTGGGCTAGTGCTTCCTTGCGCTCTTGTCCTCGTAAGGACATCCCTCGTTTCCGCCAACCATATTGTCGTACAAGCCAGATGACGAAAAATCCTGCGAGTACAGGATGAATCAGCATAATGATTGTTCGAACTGCCAACACACCCTCCCCTCGATACAACGACAAAAGGGAGACTTGAATTACGTTTCTCTTGTGACCTCGGCGGTGAGTTCAAAGGGTGGAGGTCGAGGGAATGGTGGGGGCGCTATGCAAGAATCATATCTCGCAGCCTGTCTTGAAGCAGGTTTCAAGACTGTGAAGACTCGACGACTTAACGTCGTTGGTCGATGCCCAGAATTCACATTGATGGAAAAACCCTGGAAGGAACTGGTGAAATTAGCCGTTCTCGAAACCGAGATTCCTGGTCAAGATGAAGAGGGGGAAACCATTGCACCTTCCCCAAGATTCCGACGCGGTCGTCGCCGAGGTCGACAACAATCAACGATTCCATCTCCTGAAGACGTGAAAGGGATGGAGCAAGAATCTCCAGCACTTCGATTTGCATTACTGCTTGTGAATAAATTCCTTCACCCTGATGTTTGGTCCGAGGATGAACACGGTTCTCTTGAAACCGAAATACGAACCACGTGTCTTGAACAAGGCGTCCATCCTGTTTGGCATGAAATGGCAAAACGGAGCGATGTTTTTGGTCAATTTTCTGCTTGCCCAATTTCTGAAATCAAGACAAAATCTGCAAGTTCTACATTCGATCTATCCAACGTTGCTATCGATCCCTTCAATCTGCAGTCTTGTCTCGATATTTTCAATTCGATTCCTGATGATCAATATTCTGCAGAGCAACTCGTTGCTATGAAGCGGTTGACAAAACGTCTTTCTTCAGGAAAGTGGCCAAATGTGGAGCCACTCTTACTCGAGTTTGAGGGCTCACTTTCGCTTGTCTCTTTCTTGATTGCACTGAACTCGGATTCACCGACAGACGACATTCTTGAACGACTTCACAAGGCGAACAAATCACTCGCTGAACGTTATCAATTGGCGACCTCTTTTGGTCAACATCAGATTGAATGGGATGATACCTACCTTCTCCAAGAAGATGATGCCTTGGGAGATGCCCTACTAAGATTGGTTTGGCTGAACGGTCCTCTTGAACAGATGAACCCAACAACTGAGCAACTTGAGATTGGATTGAATCTCCTTTCAGAAGAGCAAGCACCAACGCATCGAGTCGACGTTATACGCTGGAAAATGCTTCAGCACTATGTTGAGGAAGAACGTTCGGATGATGCGCTGCAAATCATCAAATCAATTTCACTTGAGCATGATTCCGATGCCTCTGAGCTTCTTCCTCTCCTAGTTCAACTGAACAATTCTGAAGCCTTTGATTGGCTTGGATTAAACCTGTTGAACATTGATGAAGGCGGTTTGGTCTCCATTGCATGCGAGGTTGCGATACCGGTAAATCTTCGTGCACAGGCTCTGGTTCTGCTTAAGGAACAAGATGGCGAGGGTTGGTTAGAAGTTCAATCTCTTGCCGTACATGTATTTGTTCAAACGCTAAACTTAGATGAATTATCGACGATATTCCTCGAAAACGATATCGCTATTCCATCCCATCCATATGAAACGCTCATCGTTGCACATTTGTTGAGTGCAAGCCATGTTGAAGAACATTGGAAAAAGGCCCGAGAAGCAAGGAAAAAGGCTTTACAAGTGGTTCAGTCAACTGATGTTCCAGAATCAATTGGTGATGATGAGTACAAGCTTCTGCTTCTCATAGAAGGTCGAATTGAGGAATCGGTGAGCAAACTTGAATTGACAGGATCCTTGTCGAAAAATGGAATTAAAGCCATTAATCAAATCGTGAATGCACTTTCGTCAGGAGGTTCACACCTTGTCGATGAAAAACATTTGAGCAATCTCGTCGAATCATTGGAAGAAGGCGAATTGACGGCTCTTGGTGAAGCATTATTGCGGACGATCGTTTCGAAACTTCGACTCAACAACGCTCGTCTTTCTCTCGAACGAGGCGATGATTCTGGAATGGTAATTCAAACACTTGAAACCGTCCTCGAACAACCATCAATTCCATTCCCAATCCTTGATGGTGTTCGGGAGTTGATGTATGAATTCGATCTTGGAATTGAAGCATTGGTTCAATGGTATCAACAACATCATCAGCGTTCGATCTGGGCGCTTCTTTCACAAGCCACTCTCGAGGCGTCGAAAGGCAAGAATCTCTCAGCTGCACGATTGTTCAAGCGTGCCGCGGATTCGGATTCATTCGCCTACGACGAGGAAATAATGTTGTACAGAAAGGCATTGATCCATTTCGCCTTCGATCAGAAATGGGGCGAGGCGAAACAACTTCTATCAGAACATCCGAATCTTCGAGCAGCGATTACGAAGCGATTTCAGTTGTATCTCAATGTCTCTCATAAAGCATCCATTCAGGAGACTGCAAAGGCTACGTCAATGCTGAAGAATTATGTTAAGAAACAAGAAACCTATGTTGAACAAACCGAGGATGGTGAGCGTGAACGGGTCAAGACGGTGTACCAAGAGGACGTGCTCGATCTCTTGCATACATATCCTGATGAGCATCCAAAACCGCTTCCAAAAGAACCGTTTACGGGGCGCCTCCTCGCAGCAACCAATGCCTTACAACGTGATTACAGGACACAAAGTTCGAAGTCTTTTGATCGCCGCTATCGAGACATCATGTTGATGCGACATCCTGAAGCGATGGAAGTGCACACGCTTGCACAACAGGCGAGTGAAACATCACCGCTCGATGCACTTCGAATTCTCGAAAGGGCGCAATTATCTGGGCGCTTTGGTGACCGAAACAAATCATTTGCAAATTTGGAGAAGATGTTGTTCCATCGTCACCAATCCGAGATTCGAACATCCGACCGACGTTATCTGCGCCACCTTCCACTCAAACCACTCGTCCTCGTCGATACCAACATCGTGATCGATGCACTGTATCAACGAATCCAGGAGAGGATTAATCGCTCAAGTCATTTTGAAGATTCAACCAATCAGCGTTCGCATTTTGCCGGCTATCTTTTGTACCTTGCAGCAAATGACAAAGTCGATTTGTGGTTACCAAAGGTCGTTCGAAGCGAGGTTGAAAATATTGCACGTTCAATCACTGATATTCGCTCAAGATTTGAAAATGCTCTTGTTGACAATGATGTTCTTGAATCAACCATTTCAACAGAGAACATGAAGGTCATCGTCGATGAAATCATCTCAGAATTTAGTACATGGACTGGAAACTCAGAGGACATTGAATCAGAGGCAGTTGGTGATGAAATCAAGACTTCAGTCGATGAATTCTTGACCCAACATGCAGAAATCTATGATGAATTAACGAAGATGCGTCAGCACTACCAAGGTAAGAATATCCGAACTGAGATCGATGGAAGGGAAATCTATCCACAAAATCCAGATCGGAAGATTATGCAATATGCAGCCGTCCTCTCAAATCTACCAATCGATAACGTTGGTTCAATTGTTGTTGCAACACATGATGGTGATTTCACCGTTGTTGCACGCGCATTTGAGGAACGATTCGGATTCGGAATTGCCAAGAACAGTCGTACACTGAAGCAGTGGTTGCGCGAAGCTTGAGCGTTATTCCCTTCCTGTTCAATCATCACATATGGGCGATGAGTGCTTCTCCAAAGGCTGAGCATGAAAGTAGGGTAGCATCGTCCATGAGGCGTTCAAAGTCGTACGTGACGGTCTTTGCACTGATGGCACCTTCCATTCCCTTGACGATCAAGTCAGCAGCTTCTCCCCATCCCATATGCCGTAGCATCATCTCTGCTGAGAGGATGAGTGAACCGGGATTGACCTTGTCCTGGCCAGCGTATTTTGGTGCAGTTCCATGCGTTGCCTCAAAGATTGAGATACCAGTATCATAGTTGATGTTTGCACCTGGTGCGATACCAATTCCGCCGACTTGAGCAGCGAGAGCATCAGAAATGTAGTCCCCATTTAGGTTCATGGTTGCGAGCACGCTGTATTCGGCAGGACGGGTGATAATTTGTTGAAGCATTGCATCCGCAATAACGTCCTTGATGATGATTTCATTCCCAGATATTGGATTCTTCATTGTGCACCAAGGTCCACCATCCAATTCAAGAGCACCGAATTCATCCTTCGCAAGTTGGTAGCCCCAATCACGGAAGCCACCTTCGGTGAATTTCATGATGTTCCCTTTGTGAACGAGCGTAACGCTGTCCTTGTCGTTGTCGATGGCATACTGAAGGGCTGCTCGAACGATTCGGTTCGTCCCTTCTTGGCTGATTGGTTTGATTCCGATACCTGATGTATTTGGGAATCGAATCTTGTCAACACCCATCTCATTGGTGAGGAAGTCAATGAGCTTCTTGACACCATCCGAACCAGCTTCCCATTCGATTCCAGCGTAGACATCTTCGCTGTTCTCTCTGAAGATGATCATGTCAACATCACCAGGTGATCTGACAGGTGATGGTGTTCCATCATACCATCGAACAGGCCGGACACAAGCAAAGAGGTCCAACTTTTGTCGCAGAGCAACATTCAGTGAACGGATACCTCCTCCAACAGGCGTGGTCAAGGGTCCTTTGATTGAAACTAGACCTGTACGCATTGCATCCAATGTAGCTTCTGGAAGCCACTCACCTGTTGCATTGAATGCTTTTTCTCCGGCAAGAACTTCATTCCAAGCGATGCTTTTTTGTCCACTGTATGCTTTTTCGACAGCAGCATCAACGACTGCAATCATGACAGGGCTGATATCAACACCAATTCCATCGCCTTCGATGTAGTGAATAATAGGATTGTTTGGGATGTGTAGTTTTCCATTTTGCATGACAACAGGTTCGCCGCTCATATCTCTCAAACTGTCCCACCCATAACCACTTGAAGAACCAACCGATGGACTCGTTTCTATGAGAGGTAGTGTACATTGGTCGAGCGGAACCAAACTCGACTGCAAAAACGAGCGTGGGCAATCGATTGATGTTGATTGGGAAGAAGGGCCATCTCCGATGCAAATCTTCTTGCAAATGATTGGTGCCTGTTCAATTGTTGATGTTGTAGTAGGTTTGAAAAACCGAGACTTTGGAAAAGTTTGGGTTGATTTGGATGCTGATCGGCGAGATGAATACCCGCGTTCTTTCACCAATGTGAGGATGGTCTATCATGTGGAAGGGGATGTTCCAGAAAAACTGGTTCGTCGAACCATCGAAAAGTCGCATGAGAAATATTGTTCCGTATCCAATTCCTTGAGTAAGGATGTTGAAATCTCATGGGATTTGATTCTTCACGAAAAGTAAGAACTCGTTCGCAACGATTGGATCGCCTGTTTGAAGGCAGTTTCAAGGAGATCGTACAAAGGCTTCCACTTTGAGGGAATATCTTGCTCTTCAATAAGGTCAAATTGACCAGATTGATGATTTGCTCGAACACATGGCCGGATATGTTGGTTACCTTGCAATTCGACAAGAAGCGAGAGCCGGTATTCATCATCGATGTGCGTAACTCGAGCAGAATTCATGTCGACGTTTTGGACACTTTCAGGGAATGCATTGTTTTCGTTGTTGGACTGTTGACGAATAGTGTGCTGGGCAAGAACTTGGAGTAATTCTGCGACAAGTTGTGGATCGATATCGGCCAATTCGTTTTCTTCTTCCAACAGTATGCTGTGCAATGGGTTCGATATGGCTTGTTCTTTCACTTGACTCCCGCCGAGTTCAGCAAAGATATCAACATCGTCAGCATCGAAATCTTGCGTAATTGCTTGTTCAAATTCCATGTTATCAATTAACAATTCAACATCGTCCACTTTTGAAGTATTGTTCACAATGCACCAACATGAAGGTTCAAATGGAGGCAATTTGTGGTTGGCTTGAGGGATAACGTTGCGAGCAATGTTGACGCTGGTTATCCTTGCATTTTTTCTTCCATTAGCAACATCTGCTCCGAATGGAATTGGAACATCTGCAGATGAGGGGTGTCTTTGTCATGGGGAAAAGAATGCAGATACTACTGTTCTTGTGACAGGTCTTCCAGAATTCTTTGAAGCCAATACGACATACAATTTCTCAATAGAGTTGACTTCAGACAACATTCCTGAAGCGGCTGGAAAGGCTGCTGGAGGTTTTCGTTTGTTGATTTCTGGAGGCATGATTGCCTTTGATGAGGATGAAGGATTGGTCCAGCCAAAAGATGACGGTTGGACGCATACTGAAGCAGGAAATGCATTACGCAAGTGGAATCTCTCATTCACAAGCCCTATGGACAATACCACATTTGTTGACTTTACAATCCACGGGAATGCAGTCAATGGAAACCAGGCTAGTACTGGCGACGAATGGAATCAATTGACCTTCCGTCTCCCAGGGGCTCTGTATGATGGTGAAATGCTTTCCAACCAATCAAATGAATTTGCACCAACGGATTATCTGCTTGGACTTGTTTCCTTACTTGCCTTGACGCTCATCTTGGCCATCACACTTCGTGATTGATCAATTCACAAACTCGATTGTACTGCTTCGAAGTGCTTTGAGTTGACGTCGTTCCGAAGAACCATGGATTTGTTCACTCTTGACCCCCGTTAGAACAAGCATGACGCGAATTTCATCATCGAGTTCTTCGTCTACAGCGGTACCCCAAATGATCTTTGCATGAGGCGAGATTCGTTCGGTAATAATTTGCGCACAACGCTCTGCTTCACCGAGCGTGAGATTGTTGCCACCAACGACGTTGATGAGTGCGCCTCGAGCATCACTGAAGTCGAGATCGAGCAATGGCGAGTGCAATGCTTCGAGGGTTGCTTCCTCAGCTCTTCCGGGACCTGATCCAGCACCAAGTCCAATCATTGCAACCCCAGCTCCAGAATGGATAACGGCCTTCAAATCTTCAAAGTCAAGATTGACCATTCCATCTCGAGTCAAGAGCTCAGTAACACCAATAATTGAACGGACAAGCAGTTCATCGCCTACACGGAATGCGCTTGCGAGAGGCAGATCCTTCACGCCCTCAATTTCCAACAAACGCTCATTTGGAATGACAAGAATGGTGTCACAATGTTCTCTCAAGCGTTCAAGACCCCATTCGGCATTTT
Source organism: Methanobacteriota archaeon (assembly GCA_002719815.1). GTDB lineage: Archaea > Thermoplasmatota > Poseidoniia > Poseidoniales > Poseidoniaceae > MGIIa-L2. The sequence goes on from PBET01000018.1 coordinate 26,045, forward strand.
CTCGTCGCGTAGCACCTTCGGATTGGAATGGATAAGTGACGACCGCGATGGTCATGGCCCCCTGTTCCTTTGCAAGACGAGCAATATGCCCTGCTGCACCTGTACCAGAACCACCGCCCATACCTGCTGCAATAATTGCAAGTTGTGTGTCTGTGGTTATGCCGCGTAGTGCCATTTCTGATTCCAATGCTGCAGCTTCACCTTTGGTTGGATCTCCACCAGCACCTCGGCCACGTGCCGTGCGCCCAATGAGGACTTTATGTTCAAGGGGGGACATCAGAAGTGCTTGTGCATCCGTGTTGATCGCATACCCCGTGACAAAGGAATTTTCAAACAATCCTTCGGCATCAAGACGGCCTACTGCGTTGCATCCAGCTCCACCCACTCCATACACACGAATTCGAGGCTGGAGGGATTCCAGAAGCGCACGCAACTCTTCGTCGGTTCCTTGTCCACTTGGCTGTGGCTCGAATTGTGGTACAACTTCATCATCGGAGAGTTCCAAAACTCGTTCAATCAAATGGCGCATGGGGCTTATCTTGGCCCAACCTAACTTGAATGTATTGCAACAATCATGCTTCCTGAAAGCGGTTTTTCAGGCGATGAATCAATCACGGAGACCTTCTTGCGTGACTTGGTAAACGCACTCGCCATCAGGTAGGTTTGGTGAGTCAACAAGTCGTGCAATACGTCGTCCACCCTTGGCTTTTCGCAGGTAGAGTCGGAATGTGGAAGCGTGAGCAAGAACGTGGCCACCAATTGGTTTGGTTGGATCTCCCCACATTGCATCAGGCTTGGAATGTACTTGATTTGTAACCAGGACAAGGGCGTTGTTGACATCTGCGAGTTGCTTGAGGTCCTTGAGATGGCGGTTTAGCTTCTGTTGTCGGTTTGCCAACATACCTCGTCCAATAAATTCTGCACGGAAATGGCTTGTCAATGAGTCGACAATTATCATCTTGACATTGAGGCCTTTGCTCATCCTTTTGATTTCTTCAGCGAGGAGCATTTGGTGAGCAGAGTTGTATGCTCTTGCTACGTGGATACGGCTCAAAACTGTGTCAGGATCGAGCCCGTGTCCGCGTGCCATCTGGGTGATTCGCTCTGGTCGGAAGGTATCTTCGGTATCGATGTAAAACACATCACCATCAAATCCACCGTCTTCGATGGGCATGGTACAGTTGACAGCAAGTTGATGCCCAATCTGGGTCTTTCCAGATCCAAATGCACCATAGACTTCGACAAGCGCTTGGGTTTCAAAACCGCCTCCAAGAAGGTCATCAATCGATTGAACCTTCGAGGAGAGTTTCTGGACTTCTCGACGTCGATCAAGAAGGGCTACACCAGAAACGAATCCACCAATGTTTGCCATTTTCTTTGCAGCGTTGATGATTTTACCAGCCACAGCTTCTCCGAGTTCTGCTTGTTCTGCAAGATCTGCAGGGGACATGACTGCGAGAGAGAGGAGTTCATCGAAACCAGCTTCGCGCAGTTTCTCTGCGGTTGCAGGGCCAACGCCGGGGAGGTCTTCGATTTTGACCTCGGGTACTTCTTCATCAGCAACATCCATTGGTATCACTTCATCCTCAGTCGGGACTTCATTCTTCTTACTTGTTGTCTTCTTCTTTGTTTTCGTGCTCATTGTATCACTCGAGTCAAACCAACGGCTGAGGGTATATCAAGCAACAAACGGGAGTACAATCCGAGAAAATGTAAAGTTTGGACGCAGTGATTACGCTTGCATGCGATTTTCACTTTTCATTCACTTTCAGAATTGTCTTCTTCAGTTTCATCGTTCGATTCGAACGGATTCGGTGACGATTCTTCTTGCTCGTAGAGAATATCCACCACGTGGTTGATGTTCACTCGATCGTTTCCTTGGTCGATGGTGACGGTCAAATCATGGATGCCCAAATCGGGGAAATTGAGGTCAAAGTCCCACGTACCTGATTGCCCATCTGGGATTTGCTGGGTGCTGGTGCCTTTGCTGTTTGAATCTGTGTCTGTGAGTTTCCAAGTAACAGTGACCGGACTTCCAGGTGTACCAAAAATACTTGGATTTTCAACAACAGAATCAACGATGACTTGCTTTGGACTTGACGCTTCGTTTCCCGGTGTTGTGTTGATTTCCATGGTGTCTGGATCCGCTGAATTTGCTTCACTCCACTCGATCGAATGTTCCACTCGTAGCATGACCGTTTGGTTTGCTGTGTTGTCGTTGATATCGGTTGCTGCTAAAATGACTGTATACATTCCATGAATTTGGTATTCGACATCGATGTTCGCTGATTCGGAGGCATCGATGCTGATTACTGGACGGCCATCACCAGGGTCGAGGGTGAAGGTTTCCAAGCCATAATCCGATGTAGTCCGAGCAAAATCAAAACTGAACGTCACGCCGGTGAATGAAATCTGGGAACCACCAATAAAGGATTGCTGGATGGTTCCATTGGTTGCATCGTAATGCACGACCAGATCGATGAGGTTCTTTTCGCCGGAATCATCATCTCCGAAACAACCTGCAAGCATGGAACACATGAGAACGGTCGACAACAAGAGAACACGTATTCGTCCGCCCATGCTAATGGTTAGACGTCATCCTTGAAGAAGACAGTGCCGAAAGATGATGAAAAAATACCACATCGGTGGTTTCAAAGGGAAGGACTGTGGCGTTTGGCTCAGCGAGGTGGGGTAGTCTGGATATCCCGTCGGGCTCATAACCCGGAGATCGATGGTTCAAATCCATCCCTC
>PBET01000019.1 GCA_002719815.1 Methanobacteriota archaeon
TCTTGCAGTTGGTCGATTAGCAGCGAGAAAGGGCTATGTTTCACTTCTCCGAGCTCTTCCTTTGATTCTCAAAGAACACGAGAATGCTAAACTCATCATCGTCGGACGGGGCCACATGAAGAAGAAACTGCTCAAGGTTGCTGATGAATTGGGTGTACGAGAATCGTTGTTCATCCAAAGTGCGATGTCATTTGAAGACCTTGCACAACACTACCGTTCTGCAGATTTGGTCGTCTTCCCATCCTATTACGAAGGGCAAGGCCTCATTCCTCTCGAAGCACTCGCATCAGGAACACCCGTCGTCACGGTCGATCAAGCCCCATTAACAGAAATGATTGATGATACTGTTGGAGGTCTNTTCGATCGTGGAGATTTCGTCGGCCTTGCAAAAGCGGTTTGTGATGAACTCAANGGACANGTTCAACGNTTGAAGAAAGCAAAAGCAGGACGAAAGCGAGTCCTTGAGAATTTCACGCTCGAAGGTCAAGCAGAATCGTACGAAGATGTCTTCCTTCGTTCTGTCCAGAAGCGACGTTGGAGAGACTGATGAGTAAGCTCATTCGTTTTTATTCACATTGAATTATGGCACTCAGAACTTCCGCCACTCCTCGATGAAACTACTTTATATTCAATTCCTCTGTAAATAACATGGGTGGAACAGGGAAGAGTTCTCTTGTCATCGCATCCTGTTTTCATTATCCTAGTGGCAATAAGATTCGTTTGTTGAAGAAACCTCAAGATGTTCATTTGCTTTCCGACGGACATATCCAATTTGGTGGAGCAGTTGACCGTATTGGCGCAATATCGAGGCTGCGAATAAAGGATATTGAGAAACTTGAATTCAAACTTTCGACAGAGAGAAGATCTGCAAAGTCCGATACAGCCATTGCACTTTATGCCATTGCCGCATTTGCGATTGGTTTCTTTTCGATGCCTTACGGCCTATACTGGGGCTTGTCTCCAGCAGTAGCGATTCTGCTTCTGATTTTTATGAACAGCAAGGTGTCAGAACATGTTCCCCCCCCGATGCTTGAAATTTTTACGAAAGACGGGAAAATCGATGTGACTACGCAATCGTTTTGGGGGCGATACTATCAACGGCTTGTACAGATTCTCATCTCGGTTTACATATTTGCAATTCTTCTTTTTGTGTTATCTCTGTTTGGAGTAGACTGGGTTACTGACGATTCAGAACTGACCGCATTTGAATCAATTATGATATATGCGTCTGTACTTCCAGCCATGTATTGGGTCTATCACGTACCAGTTTTGTTTCTAACAAGTAAAGGAGGGAAATCAACCCATCAATCAAAATTTGATCGCTTTTGCATTATGCTCGATCAGCAATTCAATTTTGCGAACGATGTCCTCAACAAAGGCAGTGAAGAGCCGGAGGAGGATACACTCGGCCAGCAAATAGAATCCTTGAAGCAACAATTCCTTGTTCATCAAATCCGTCTCCAATTTATTCAAGATCAAATTAACGACCTTTCGAAGATTCCAACGGCTTCAAGCGGGATTACAGTCATTCGAGGTGCTACGGAACGTATCCTGAAGGCTGTTTGCAAAGCTCATGATTTTGAGTTTCAACCGAAAAGAGCAAACTTATCCAATCTTCGAGATAAAATGCGAAAATTGACGACAGTACCTGCGGAAGTCATCATTGCAATCGATACGATACGGATATACGGCAATCATTCCACACACGACGAACTCAGTCATCCAGAAGAAGAATACAGATTCACGCTCTTGAAGTTTCAAGAGGTTCTTCAATGGTATGTTGACAATTACGTCTGACCGATTTCTAGCGGGTTCTGGCAGAATCGAAGTCTATCTCAATTGTAGAAGTGTGATTTATGATTGGAGTTAAGTGATTACTCCTCCTCACGAATTGTCTCAAGATAAATTTCATCACCTTTTTCACTGACGTAAAGAACATCATGCATCTCATCAATAAAAAATCTCCTCCAAGATTTATTCCTGCGAATCTCTTTGATGTTTGGAATTTTTAATGTTTGAATTAGATGGCTGCGAGTACAAGGCGTTTGACTGAGAATGAAATCTTTCAATTGATTAGTATCCTCAATGATTGGTGGCTCTTTCTCAATGATGGGTGAATCTGTTGTTTCTTTCTCTATGCGGTCAGGTTTATTTTCTATGGTAGGAAGATGAGGTTTCAACGTTTTGTTCCACGGATCGGAATTGAANTTCTGAACATCTTCTTCTGATAAAGACGTGTACCACTCCGTAATTTGTTGTTTCGTTGGATGAGCATATCTCTTACCACTTGTTTTCCCCATCGCAAATTCTTTGATGATTTCTCCACCATTTAACAATTCAGTATTTCTCACAGATGCTGGAATCTCCCCGGAAATTGACACTCCGTTATCATCACACCATTCTCTTATTTTCATTCCAAGCTCCGGGATTTCCCACCATGAGATGAGAACTACTCGTGATTTTTTTGCTAAATTTACTGTGTTTTTATCTGGAGTTTCATCGCAATGAATAATCACTGGAATCGTGTTCCTATAAGGCGCTAGATTCCCGTATTCACAAATCTGAGTGATGTGGTTTTTCCACATGGGTAGTGAGGTTGGAACAGATTTAACCTCCCAAACAATATGTGTTCCATCTGAGAGTTGAGCCACTCCTTCAGGAGTATACGAATTGCGATCGTCTGCAATCAATTTCATTTCAGGTTCATAGAGGATTTCTACTTTTGATTTGAAAAAAAGTTCCCAAATGAGCATTTCACACAGAACCTCAAGCCAGATTCCACCACTTGGGTACCAAGATACATTATACGGTGGAACTTCAGAAACCGCGAGAAGATTGAGATCAAATGAAATGAATTTTCCGCCAAAGGAGTCCCGCTCCCTTCCTAGTGCTAATTTTATGTTTCTAGGGTCAGGAATTCTTAATCTTGCCATTCTCTTTGAACCGTCTTCCAGAATTGTAGTTTGGTCGTTTACAAAGTAAGAAGACGTCAATAATTGAACATCCGAAAGAATACCCACCTTTGACACACCTTCTTCTCGATTCCAACGCGGTTCCCTTCTTCCAGTTATTCGCCATCCACTTAGCGCATACGCATCGTGCAATCTAATTATTCCTTTTCGATCCTTCAAAATTCCTTCTTTATTATCTGTATTATCGGTCTCAACTGACCAGGTGTGGTTGTTTGGATTGTATGCACCTAGGCATGTTTTACCTTTGAATTGGCCAAAATCGAAAGATGCGCGTAATTGATTGTGACCTTCGATACTCCCAGTCTTGGTGTTGATGATATGGAAGATGGTACTGTCTATATCTTTGATAGAATGAATTTCACTAATCTCAGTCGAGGAAATGAAATGCAATGAACTAGATAGGGATTCGAAATCCTTTATCGACAAATTGGTGGTTTTAAGCCTTTCTTGAATTTGTGACGAGCATTCATCGATTGACTTTCCTCTTGACAAATCAACGTAACACATAATTTTGAAATCAAGTGTTCGATATTGAGTTTGGATTTGATAGAGTGTGAGGCAGGTCATAGTCAGATTCTTCGCATCAATGAAGTGATGGAACGTAATGATACTCGATAACGGTTCGATGGTCAAATTTGGCGAAGGATCCAACCGATGACGTGAGCCAATAACGGTATTGAGTTTGAATGAGTTTCGCCCAAAGAGGCGTTCTAGTTTAAGCTTCGAAGCATGTATTTCACGGGAAAGGGACTTCGCGTCGGAATAATTCTTTGCATCTCGAATATCTATGCCCAATTGGAGAAAACCATCGTAATCAATACTACTGAACGGCCCAATTTCAGCTTTATTTTCGTCAACAATTAATCCCATGTTTTCATTGGTTTCCAAGATAGAAACATTATGGAATTCCAAGAATTCCTCAAAGGTCAAACTTGGAGCAACGTGGCGGACGTTTGGTGGCTTTTCAACAATGAATGCCATCTCGCCTTGGACGATGTTCAAAATAGTTGAGTCCCAAGTATGAGTCTGATTCCACAACATCGGGATAGTGATCGACCGAGGACCGAGGCTTGGACAGAGTGCAATTCCTGAGTCATCGATTGGACTTATTGCATCGAGAACGCTTTTGATTGAATCAAATCCGATACTTGGGTTCTCATAGAGATGGATGCTGATATTCAATTCAACACAACTTTTCAAAGCGAGATCAATTGCTTTCTGAAGATATGGTTTGGTTGTCTCATTGGACAGAATATCGATTTTTTTCCAGCGATTTTTCCCTTCGAATTGAAGAGCTAGGAGTTGATACATTGGGATAGGTGATTTACCCGCAACAAAAACCAGATGCGATGGCAGTGGAGTATCCATATTACAGTCTGAGGGTGTGATTATTTCAATTAAACGCAGTAATTTGATACAATTTTTGANCCGATTTAAGAAGAATACGGATGAAGAGATTCACAATCAAACATCGAGAAAAGACAACACTGTATCCCAATCAGGAAACTGTCCAGTTCCAAAATGAATCCATGTCTGGCCTTCTATTTCTCCAAATTCTTTCGCGCCGTTGTTTTGCCGGTCATCGATAAGATAGGTGCCCCGATTCAAATTCTTCTTATGTGACAAAATGAGGCGTTTTTTCGCAGCAGGTCCAAGGTATCGCTTGACCCATTGCACCTTATCGTACCATGCTGATGGATTCTTCCATGGAGCAGTTGAAAGTATGTAGACATCGTATTTGTCTGATTTGATAAGTAAATGGAAGGCATCAACCGCTCCTTTCATTGGAATCATCTCAGAAAAGATACCACCGATTTCATCAGCATCATTCATATCCGGATCGAGTCCTCTTTCTCTCAAGGCATGTTTGAAGTCAACCAAGACATTATCCATGTCAATGTAGACGATTTTTTGTTCAATGATTGAAGGGATTGATGGAGGGAAACCGGAAGCAGATGTTGGTTCTTTACGAGAAGGATCGTCTGGACTCTCCTCTTCTTCTTCGACAATACCATCGAAATCTAATGTTGCAAATCCTTGTTTCCCTCGTAGCATGTGATAATCCATATCACGAGACTACTAAAACCATGACAAGGTTGAATCTCTTGTATGTAGTCAGCGTTTCAAAGAAGGTGTTGGATTCCAAAGCGTGCATGATGGCTTAACGAATTCACTGCCTCAGAGACATCATTTGGATGGTGCAAGTCAAGGGCTCCTTCAAGAGAAACCCATTTGATTTCGTCATGTTCATCTGAAATTTTTACCTCAGCGTTTTCAGGCATTTGAGCGAGAAACATGTGGTACACTTTCTTTAGTTCATGATCAACATGTGAAGGGATTCTTTTCACGATTTCAACATCAATTCCAGCTTCTTCTTTGGTTTCAATCCGAGCCGTATCTTCTGGAGTTTCACCGTCCTCTAATTTGCCCCCTGGGAGTTCAAACATACCGTGCCAAGATGTTTCATGTTCAGAGCGACGCAAAAGCAGAATCGCCTCATCTGACGGCCGCATTACGATGCACCCTGCATCTTCTCGATATCCGTTTGGAACAGCGTAATCACTTTCATCATTCGTTATGAATATACTCCGGCACTGCATATTTTTAATCGTTAAGGACGACATCGATGAATCGGTTCATGATGTTGACATCATGTTCCATCTGAACCTGATTGTATGGTTGTTGGTGATATTCATGGTCTTCCATGTGGATCAGATTGTTCCATGCACCGCACATGTCAAACAGTTGTTGGTAAAGTTCAGGAAATTCGGGTAAAATCTGTTTTTTCTTCAGGTTCTTCAACTTACCATGTTTTGGATTTCTATATATTTCAAAAATGCTTTTTCCTGATGATTCCTTACCATCTTTTCGTTTTGTTGGCTTTATTCCCTTCTTTGCCAACTGTGATTCACGCTCCCTTGCGAAAAGTGTCATTAGTCCACGGAAACAAACCACAGCACCGATTGGAACATACACCTTTGACTCCATTCGTTCGATCACGACGTCAAGTGCTGTGCGATTCAATTCAAACCCATCATTCTCGAGAATAACGGATGAATCCCGTAAATTGTTTAGGAAGTGTTTGTACGTTTCATTCTCATTTACCAGTGGAGATTTCTTGTCGGAATCGATTCCTTGTTTGTCTTCGAGATATTCAATGAATTCGAAATCTGTAGGTTCAGGTTCAAACAGTGCATCGACTTCGCGCATGAAGAGAAGGAAACCCAGTAACGCAGCAAGCATCAAACCTCCTGAAACTGGTACAGGATTTGATGAAACAAACTCCCGTACAACTTGTATTGGTTCGGATTGGCTGTCAAGCTTAACTGCCTCTTCGCAACCATCTTCCAACACTCTTACACCAGGTGGTGTTTCTGAACAATTGTCTAAATTGTCAAACACACCGTCCATGTCGGTATCTCGTTGACTTGCAACGCAACCATTGGCATCGAGTGTGGGGTCGGGATTGGTCATTCCACAGAGGTCGTTAGCGTTGCTGACGCCATCATCGTCATCGTCGAGTTGACTTGCTGAACACCCATCTGCGTCCGGTGCTTCACCGTCAGGTGTGGCCGGACATAGGTCGTCATCGTTGTAGATGAGATCGTTGTCGTCATCCAACTGAGCAGAACTGCATCCGTTTTCGTCAACGAGTGCAAGTGGAGCAGTTCCTGCACAAATGTCATCTTCATCGGATATTCCATCGCCATCCGTATCATAGCATCGACTTGCGTCGTTTGGGAACACATCTCCGTTAGTTCCCGACACATTATCTCCACATCCATCACCGTCATCATCTAACCATTGTGTAGGGTCATAAGGGAATAAATCAGGGTTGCTTCCATTGGGATTGTCTCCGAATCCATCGCCATCCCAATCTTTCCATTGCGTAGGTTCATTTGGAAAATCGTCGACCTGAGTTGCACCAAAAGTCTGATTGTCGCCCCAGCCATCATCATCAGTATCCTGGAATTGTGTCGGATTATTAGGGAAATCATCGATCAGATTTGCGCCCTCTGATTGGTTATCACCATACCCATCACCATCCGAATCTTCCCATTGCGTTGAATCCAAAGGAAATACGTCAGGATTCACACCGCTCTGATTGTCTCCATAACCGTCACCGTCTGTGTCATCGCATTGAGTCGAGTCGTTAGGAAATGCATCGCCGTTGGTACCTGACGTGTTATCTCCGCATCCATCACCATCCGAATCTTTCCATTGTGTTGAATCCAAAGGAAACCCATCAGGATTCACGCCGCTCTGATTGTCTCCATAACCGTCACCATCTGTGTCATTGCATTGGGTTGAGTCGTTTGGAAATGCATCACCATTGGTACCTGAGGCGTTATCTCCGCAACCATCACCATCTGAATCAAGGTGTTGCGTAGGGTCGTTCGGATATGCGTCGATCAAATCGTTGTATGAATCCTGGTCCGAATCTTTCTGAACCAGTGCGCAACCATCGGAATCGACCTCTGCACCTGGAGGAGTGTTTGGACATAAATCGTCTTCATCGCCAATACCATCTCCATCGCTATCGACATTTGTGTTCATTTCGGACAATACCTTGAATTCATACGCCCTCAAGTGATTGTAGGCTTCGCAATCTTGTGTTGTTTGTGTGATGTTGAGTCCTATGTTGATGAAACCTGAACCATCCATATGCGATGAGGACAAAGAAATATTGTAATCGTGAACACCTTCATCCGAACGGTTTCCAATTTGCGTGTACAATCCCGTATCATGATTCAAGACTTCAAGGGAATAGTACGCATCATCAAGATTCGGGGAAAGAACGGAAGTGTACTCGATGTATTGGAGTGAGGTTACAAGGTTAAACCCGTAATTTGAGCCGTTTGTTTTCAAATTGATAATCAAGTGAACATACGACATCGTCGTCATACTTGTCTTACTCGTATCGCACATTCTTGCATACATATTGAGGTGAGGGTCTGTGAGCCCATCCCACAGCATTGAGAGATCACTCGAACCATCAGAAATTGTTGTTCCTCCATAAGCTGAAGAGTCGATGTTGGCTTGTGAAGATGATTGTGAGACATCCAATTCCACCCAGTCCGCATTCACCATAGGAGCGAAAAGTGCAAGGATAACCAAGCATGTCAATGCCTTCATGTGTGTGAATACACCTTCTCTCATTTGAGCCTTATTCGTCATCGGGAAGACCAGAATTAAACCGATTACACCACATCCCTTCGTCGATTAATATGATCTGTCCAATATCATCGTTCAATCGCCTTTTCTTTGCCTCAATGATTCAACAGCCAGTACGCTGATTGCAACCTGGAGGTTGTACGATGGAACAAATCCATCCATTGGCAATCGAACAACTTCATCGCATGCTTCCAGAACCTCTTGCGACACACCTTCGCGTTCAGCCCCGACAACAAAGAGAACATTCCCTGTAAGGTCCGCATTCCAAGGTTCAACCGTTCCAACATCTTCTGCAGCAATGATTCTGAAATTATTCTTTCTTGCTTTGTTGATGATAGATGTTGTATCACTGTAAACGACTGGAATGAATCGGTCGGCTCGCATGCTCGATCGTCGTATTGTACGGCGATCTTGGTGTGTTCTCGATATGTTGAGAACAACTGCATCAGCACCACTTACTTCGATGGTACGGATTCCGAATCCAAGATTTGTTGGATATTGAACACCATCGAGAAGCCAAATCGAACCGCCTCGTTGAAATACTTCTTCCAGTGTACCACGCGGTTCTCTTCCCAACAATGCAAGTGCATCTGTGTGACCAATCGCTGACATTCGCCACAGATCGTTTGTTGATCCTTCTTCGAGAGGAATCCCTTGTGCTGCACACGCTTGTCGCAAGGGCTCTGTATCCTTTTCCCGATCGACGAGGACGAGTCGAATATCATGGTCCGTTTGGAGAATGGAAAGAATTGCCTCCGAACCTTGCACCTGGTTGGCCATGATGTATGGTGGCGGGTCGTGGTGTTTGATTTTACTGGGAATCGGGCTGAAATTGAAAACGTTGGTGAAAGCATCATAAGCGATGTGTAGCGGTGGTTTCACGAATGCGATTACCACGTATTGCCATTGTCGCATTTGTGATGGTGGCTCTTTTCTGCTTACCCTCGCTCATTTACACGGGCTCCTACATTGTTTCAGATACGCCTGTGCCGATGGAAGGTGTCGAACCTTCCCCATATCCTGATGAGCCTCTAACTGAAGGATTTCTTTTCGTTGTACTTGATGGCGGCCGCAAGGATATGATGAGCGATCCAAATTTCATGCCAAATTTGAATCGAAGGGTAGCCGACGGAGCCTATCTCGAAGTTCGAACAAATCCATTGACGATGACAGCAATGTGCGTCAAGGAGATGGCTACTGGTGTGCCTTCACGACCAAATGAGGCTTTGCAAAACTTCCACCCCCAACATCCAGGAAGTGTCGATGGGTTCAATTTAGCCACAACACACGATGGCGATGGAAATGGCCAGCCAGACAATCATGTCGGTGTCATTGGTGACTATGTTTGGGAGCATCTGATTTTCGATCAAGAGAAGGCTCCCTTCTACGAGGCTCGCTATGGTCATGCAGATTACTACAGAGGTGATGAGGAAGGATTTGAGGAATTGAAACGATGGGCGAGAGGCGCTCCCCCTGAAGGCCATTCCATCCCTCGTAATCTCATCGTTGCTCACCTCTCTGGACTGGACAGTGTTGGTCATCGCTATGGTGCATTGGATTCTCCAGAATATGAAGAAAAACTCAGGTGGATCGATACAAATTTGGAAGAGGTGTTCCAAGAATTACCAGATGATTGGACGGTTGTCGTCACATCAGATCATGGNTTAACCGATTCAGGACAACATGGTTCAGACCTTGATATTCTNCGCGATGTAGCTGCATTCATGTGGGGTCCNAATGTCAAAGAAGGCGCNGTTGTCAAAGGTGTTCAACAACGTGATTTAGCGACGCTTCCCTCNGTACTTTTCTCCTTACCACTGCCTCATGCAGTGCATGGACGAATTCCTCTCGATGCTTTTGATATCAGTGAAGCTAAACGACAACAACTCAACCAATGGAATTGGGATGCAGCCGTTGCCCGTAATGATTGGTTGATTGAGGAAGGACATCCACATATCGAGGGCTTGACCTCCGAGAAGATTGAGTGGGAACGTCTGAATGTGGATGAAATCGGTTTGCGAACATCCGATTTCGTACTGAGCGCACTTGCAGTTTTGTCTATTTCTGGTGTGCTCATATATGCATTAAGGGAGTTGAAGCAATCGAAAAAGGTCATCTTCTGGTCAACCATTTCATTTGTTACGACTGCAGTTTTATCCATGACATTGTCCTACAATCGAGACACACTTGCTTTGTTCTACTATCCAGTTGGATTATGGCTTCCTGTTGGAATCTTCGTAGGAGGTTTGTTGATTCTTCAACATGAAAAATGGAAGCATCATGATTTCTCACATCTCAAAATCGTTGCCTTATGCTGCGTCTTATCTGCAACCATTATGTTTCCTGAAACGAGATTGTCCATCATTGGCGTCTGTGTTTTTGTCTACATACTGCTCGAACGATTTTATTTCAAATCGGCCGAAACGAGGTTGCCAACACAGCTCTTCCTACCCTTCATGTTCATTTGTATCGTGACCTTCTTCTTGAGCGAACACAGAGTTCTGGGAAGATCCTTGACACGATTCTACATCGTAACCATTCAACAAGAACATCTCTCGATGCTCTTAACATCAATTGTTCTGATTGTGGGTGCATCGTTTCTGTATCTTATTTACGTTGAAAAAATCCAATCGAGAAAGGTCTTGTTCACGGTCCCAACGATGTATGGTCTCTTGCCTGTTGCAATGTGGTTCAAGAGAAATGCCATCGATTGGGTGGTTCTCTCGATTCTCGTCATGTTCTTTGTTGCTTGGGTTGTAGAATTGATTACAAAAGAGCGGAAGATTGGAATTTCTCCAATCCATTTCGTTGGATTTGCTTGGGTGACCATCAGTTGGGGGTGTTATGCAGGAGCGACAACGATGATTCTCTATTCAGGATTTTACTACCTTTCTCAAAGGGAATTCAAATTCCTCCTGAAACAACAGAGTGAACCTGTTGTTGAGGCAACGCGCTACGTTCTTGTTGCACTCATCCCGATTGTTGTTTGGTTTACGTGGTGGGCTACCATGGGTCAATTGGATGGATTTACCCATCCTCGCGATATCGATCCAGGAAATCTCTACTTGACGGGCGGCTACATTGGTGATCGAGATTCACCGAGTAACAGTTGGGTCGGTTTCATGGGCGGTGGGCCAATGATTTTGATGACCATTCTGATTTTCCATATGTTCAAATCGATCAATTGGCCATTGCATCTCACCGTTTGGTTTTGCGTCTTGCGGGTCGCTTTCCTTGGTATTCACCTTTCAGTTTCGCCAAATCTCCCACGCCTTGTGTTCAAGATTTCATGGGATATTGTGCTCTATGCGATGATTGCCGTCGTGGTTCTTGCAATGATTGGCGTGGATCGATTGCTCAATCAACGGGATGAAAAAACGCCTGCTGAAGCATCATAGGGGCGTCTTGATGCCGATTGCTCGTACGACACACCAGCCTTTCCGTGCCTCGAAAATAGCAAAAGCTCCTCCGAAGATGCTACCTGCAACTGCCATCCAGCCGAGTGTTGCTGGAATGACGCTAAGATAGGTGAGAAGAGCGAGTGCGATGCCAAACACGATGGCAATGATGCCCGTATACAATCGGGCGAGTCGACCTTTCTGATCGATGTTGCACTCCATGGCATTCCTTGGAACACTGCATATTTCAAGTCGTGTTTTGCAGATGACGCATATTTTCAAATGTGAAGGCTCCTGAATCAGAGCATGGGAAAGAACCACAGCTCGAAATTCCTCGCTACAGTCGAACAGTCACGCAAGGTCATCAACGAATGCGATATTGATCAGTTTTCAGTCATGTTGAACGACGGCGCTCAACTCATAGTAATCGATGTTCGAGAACAGCATGAATTCGACGCTGGATGCTTTGAAAGAGCGCTTCATTTGAGTAAAGGTGTTATCGAGCGTGATATTGAGAAACACCCAATCTCTGAGGAAGATCGAATCGTGCTGTATTGTGGAGGAGGATTCCGTTCTGCACTTGCAGCTGAATCACTTGCACGAATGGGCTATGCGAACGTCTACTCGCTCTGGGGGGGTTGGAGAAGTCTCGTTGCTGCTGGACTCGCAACTCAAAATCAATAGATTATGATGGCATACATAGTTTCGACATAAAGAATCGATAGTTAAGAGGACAATCCCCGTTCATGGACCCGATAACGACCATAGGATTTCTGATTCTTGTACCAATGACCGTCTGGTCAGTTTATGCCTTACTTTTCCACTTAGGAGTCTCTGAAACCTTCAAACGAATTCGTCCTTTTGATGAACTGTTCGTAATGGACAGACTCATAAAGGGGTTCAAAGTCGGCAAGTTGCTCCCATTGAGGTGTTACCATGGCAAAAGGACTCCACCATTATGTTCGTGAAACCTGGAAGAAGCCAAAAGAGGCTCTCCCGCACATGTTCCGACAGACGCGTATGGCACAATGGCGTCGTGAACCTGTCAACTGCCGTATCGAGCGTCCAACACGTCTCGACGCTGCTCGCCGATTGGGCTACAAGGCCAAGCAAGGTGTTGTTCTCATCCGNACCCGTGTCCGCCGTGGTGGACTTCGNAAGGGTAAGATTCACATGAAGCGTAAGCCATCCAAGGCTGGTATCTCCAAGATTACCATGGCCAAGAACACACAGCGTATCGCTGAAGAGCGTGTTGCTCGTCANTTCCCGAACCTCGAAGTTCTCAACTCGTACTGGGTTGGTGAAGATGGTAAGCACAAGTTCTTCGAAGTCATCATGATCGACACACACCATCCTGCAATCATCAACGATAAGCAACTCGGCGTCTTCTGCCAAGCGAACGGCAACAACAGCCATCGAGGACGTGCCTANCGNGGAAAGACNTCTGCTGGAAAGCGTGGACGTGGTCTCTTCAACAAGGGCAAGGGTGCTGAAAAATTGCGACCTTCACTCAAGGCAAACCTCAACCGAGGAAAGTGAAATCAAGCGTTTGTTTGATGGTCTTGTTCTTCTTGCGTTCATCAAGGAGGGCTGAGCATGAGCAAAGGAGAGCGAAATTTATCGCAACTTTCTGGCTTACAGGTTTACCTTCCAAATGGTAGGCTGCTTGGCACTGTTCACGATGCTGTGGTTGAACATGCAAGTCTCTCATGCACGCATCTCTTCGTTACAGATACGCCAGAAGATCTTGTCGAAGGCTCCATTCATGTTGCTATTCCATGGCGATGGGTTCGCTCCATCGGTGATGTGGTCCTTCTTCGATGGTTTCCTCCAACACCGATCCCACGCAACTGAGGTGCATTGCTGATGGAAGTACACATTCTCGGCACCGCTTCTGCTCGACCAACCTCGACAAGAGATGTGAGCGGGAGCGTCTTTGCTTGTCATGAAGGCCTCGTCATCATCGATGCTGGCGAGGGATTTCAGGTACGTTATGCNCAACAGCGAGGTCGAATGAAGCGAGCTGGAGANCCTTCGCTTCTGCGACCGAATCGCATCGCTGCAGTCGCACTAACGCACGGACATTTGGATCATACGTGGGGCCTTCTACCATTCTTNCAGACNCTTTCNTTNGANGGTCGNCAACAANCACTCATGGTNTATGGACCAACCTCGNCNGAAATTCTTGACGCTCTCAACGATGGAGGCATTGATGCANCAATTCCCTCAGATACGGCATCTGCAGAACTTCTCAATCAATATCGAGCATGGTTCAANCTTGGCGGNACATCAAGCCAACTTGGCTNTCCAATCAGATGGTTNCTTGGAGATCCTCGCTCNGGCCGCTGGGTCGAATTTNTNGATGATGCAACAANCCTNGTNTGGCATGATGCAATGCCNCAACCTGACACATTCCAATTGTTTCGAATGGATTCCATACCAACGCATCACAGCATTCCATCATGCGCATGGCAANTNTCTCGAAAGGAACGTAAAGGNTCGTTTGATCGTGATAAGGCNGCAATTGCAGGTCTTTCTCAGGAACAAAAAAAGAGTCTTTCAGAAGGNAATNATNTCANACTCGCAAATGGAGAAATCTTGCAAGCATCACAATTTCGCGGACCAANAAAACCNGGNACAAGCATCGTTCTTTCNGGAGATACTGCTGAGCAATCCATCGAACCGATTGTGCCAGTCACAGTCCTCATTCATGAGGCAACCTTCCTTGATGAAGCACATGATAAGGCAGAGGCTCATCTCCATAGTACCGCTTCTGGTGCCGCTCGAACGGCCTTGCAATGCAAGGCTGAACATCTGATTCTGACCCACTTCTCAGCACGTCAACGCGATGCTGAAGAAGCGCTTTCAGAGGCTGAAATCGTTTTGGAGCAGTCTTGCAGTGTCACAGTTGCAAACGATGGTGATCGAGTACGTATCGATGAAGCAGGTCATGCTACCTTCCTAACATTATCAGAGAATGGCTGGACGCAACACAATCTGTCGCATCATTGAAAGAGTATGAAAGAAAGGANAGCATATGCAATCCAGACATGCCATTGCAGTCCTGCTCATCATGCTCTGTGTACCGCTCGCTCCTTTCGCATCGAGTACATCTGGGCGAGCAGCACCATCGTGCACCTCTGAATCAGCATCGACGTTTGCTTCACAAGTCCCAGTCGATGATGGTGAATGTGTCGAGTTGTCACTCGGTCTCTTGACACCGGGCGATGTCTACGAAATCACAATTCTTGTAATCGATGATGCGCTTGATGTCCTCGTCTTTGATGAGGCAGGACTTCAACCATATCTGCTTGGACAATCGTATCGTTCTGCGTATCAACAAGTGCCATCAACAGAATCTGCCAACGGATCCTATACATTCCACTGGAAGGTTCCATTGTCGATTGCTGAGAAGTCGTGGACCATCGTTGTCGATAATTTAGCGCATGATGGTGATCAAGGAAATGGTGATCAAGGAGGCGATATTGGCCGTGCCTCAATTTCGGTCACAAAACTCACAGATGGACAATGGACCATGTATCATGACCTTGTTGGCGTCGTTCCAAACGGCCATATCACGTTGCTTGAAGGGGATGACTTGCGACTTGAAGAGGGTACGACTGTTTCTGTCACTGCATGGTCGCTGGAAGGAAATGGCGATGTGTATCTGCAGACGGAATCGATGAATGCGAATTACCTCTCAGGGCAATCCAATGTTGCGTTAACGGGCGCTTCCTTGCTCGGTGTTGACGGAACTGCTTCATTCAACTGGATTGTATCGGAAGCATTGGCCAACCAAGCGCTCAAACTCGTTGTCGATAACTCAAACGATCCTGATGGCCAAGGCGACGGTTCTTCCAACCTACGAATCACAATGCGTGTTGAATTAGTACCCGTCATGCAGGCGTCCTTTGCAGCTGAAAATCAATCCGTTGTACTCAATGCACCGTTGAACTTTGATGCCAGCTCATCACCGAACAATCTCCAACAAATCGAGCAATACGTATGGGATTTTGATGCATCCGTTGATTCAAACAACGATGGTGATTCCATTAACGACGTTGATGCTGTGGGTCTGACGGCTTCGTCATCGTGGGCAACCCCTGGTGAAAAGACCATCACACTCACCGTTTCAGGCCAACTGGGATTTGACCGCTCACAGACCAACATCACGGTTGTCGATGAAACCAATCCAATTGCTCGTATTTCAGGTGCTCCCTCGTCCTNAGGCACCTTCATCTCAGGCGAATGGGAAGTCGAATATGATCAGACGATTTCCTTGTCATGTGCTACCAGTACCGACAATCATGCCATCCAAGCCTGTTCGTGGTCCGTCGATGGTACGCCATTTGGGCAAGAAACCACGGCAGCATTCAATTGGCCCGACATTGGCGTCCATGAAATTTTACTCATTGTCCTCGATCCGAGTGGAAACAGCGCGTCGATTTCTACCCAGATTCGAGTCACCGATCCGACCGTCCCGCGTCTCGATGAAGCGTTGCTAAATGGATTCGAAAACCAGGCGGTTGAAGGTGAAGCAACAACGTATCTCATCAGTGCATCCGATGGCTATGATGCGACAACCGGTCTCCGATTCCATTGGGATTTGAATTCGGGAGAGGATACGGATGAGAATGGTGATCCGCTTGATGACCCTGATTATATCGGCTCNCGCGTCGATCTCGTATTCGGTAAGATCGGGACAAATACCGTCGTTGTAACCGTATTCGATGCTTCCAACAACACTGATAGCCACACATTTTCAGTTATTGTAAGCGAAGCTGAGGTTGCTGAGACCGATTATGCGCTCTTCGGAATCATCCTTCTCATCGGTGTGGTGACGATGGGAGTTGCGATGGTTGGGTATCGTCGTTGGCAATCGGGCATTGCGTTGAAACTCCTTACTGACAGAGGATTGCCAAAGGATGAAGCTGTTAACCATCTAACGATGGTGAAACGAACACAACGTCTTCCTTTGTTTGCTACTGCAGTGCAACTCGCAGGTCTTGATTCGGGCGCAGATGTTGTTTCTGAACAAGAGAATGAGCAAGCTCGGAAAGAAGCTGAACTTCAATCGATTTACGGTTCATCGGATGAACAGGTGGTTGCGCCTCAAGCCCAATTTGCGCCGCGTATGCAACTTTCTCAAGCATCAAGTCAAGCAGCAAATGAAGCCGCTGCCTTGTTCTTTGATGATGAACCGAAAGCGGTGACAGCACCACCGAAGGACGATGATTTTGCAGCCTTGCTCAATTCGAAGGCAACTGAACCACAAACCAGTACCAAACCATCCGCAGCGGGTATTGCCTTGCCTGAACAAATTCAATCTGCTCCGGACTTGCCTGTGAAAGAGGAAGAGCCAGAAACGCCTCCAGAAGATGTGAATATGCTGAAAGGAACGTGTTCCAACTGTTCACTGCAATTCCAAGTGCCAATGCCAATCGGGGTCAAGGAAGCCATTGTCATCTGTCCAGCATGCTCTTCAGAACAATTGTTCCAGCGTTAAACTGACCCGAAAGAACCAACACTTGTTCACACATGATGGGGATGGGTTCAGATATAAGTTCCTCAACCTCTAATCATGGTCGAGGATGCTATTCGTTTGATTCGGCCAGGATTGCATCGTCCAAAACGAACACGACTTGCTACTTTTTTGGTCTTGGTCTTGCTTCTTCCAATCTTCCAACCTGTTCAAGCAGACGTATCGGTTGAGCGGGACGATTTTGGTTTGATGGAGAAGTTAACCGATCTCATGGATTTGCAAGAAGCGAGCGATGATTCGATTGTTGCTGCTGGTGCATCGACCTCCTCGTTAGCGCTCGTTGAAGCAGCGAAAAGAGAGAGTCGAGATGGTGATCCACTCAATGATTCAACCGGTTATCTAAGTCAAGCAGAACTTCGTGATACGACGCCACCAGCGCCAGACCATCCTCGTCCATATGAGGTTCTCTTGGATACGAGCACGCAACCAGAAGGTTGGCCGAACAATCTCGTTCAAACACTGTTTTCACTCGAATCGTGGGACATTACCGACCCGCTTGCTGTCGGAATCAACACGTACGCATTGTACATCAATTTCTCAAGTCGTGACAATGGTCCACAATACGAGGCTTGGGAATATGGAACCTTTACTGGTGAATTGTTCGTAGGAACTGATCTCGTCTTGTTTGAAAACTACATTGATATTGATGGGGATTCAGTCGATGATGTCTCCATTTCATTGACCGTCCTTGGATTGCTCACGCTCAATGAAGGGTTTGGATTCGAACCCCCGTTGAATCCATTGCAAATTCCACCAAGCATACCCGATACCTTGTGGCTTAGGCCAACATTCCAATGGAAAATCGATTACTTGAATGAGAACGACCCAATATGGGATGAACTCGAACATATGGAGGTGTCTTTGCTCAAAGGACTTGCATTCGATTCAGCTATTCAAGAATCGCAATCCTATGCAATTGTTCTCGATACTCGCTTGACACAGCCACCGAACAATTTCAGAGTTGAGGTCGGAATCCAAGAATTCCGATTTAGTATCTCAAATACGATTGGAAACATTGTCGGTCTTCTCACCGATTTCCTGACAGGAGGCGCTCTGCCAGCAGATGCACTTTCACTGATTTCGATTTCTGCACCGTACTCAATCTCCATACGGAATTCGAATGCTGATGCCGAAAATAGACAAACTGAATGTGATGAATCGTACTATGATGTTTTCAACGATCATGGTTCGAAAAGTGAAACGCACAAATGTGGCTATGGCGTTGGAATAGGTTTCATCCAGTTCGATCAAGTCGACCAACAAGGTCAAGCACAAATCATCGATATGGGCTATCTTGATGTTGGATTCCATCCTGAATACGGTTCCAACACGCTTCCAGAAGAAGTCGATCTCATCTTGCGCAACGACAACCTTGGCGACAACACCTTCGATACCGTTGAAGTGTTCAGTGACGTTGGCGCAGATTTATGGTTGCATTATTTCGAAGATCGAAGCAATACTCTGGAAGGAGGTACGTTTGGAAACATCACAGATTCCCGTTTATGGCTCCGAGGACTACCATCAGGTTCACTGCCTCAAGAAGAAATCAATGCAATTTACACCATGATTGGTGAAGCACCAGGAAGTGCGAATCTGCCAGGGGATATTCCAGAACGACTTTCATTCATTCTTGCCATCAAGAATTTCTCGGGCGATGTAACCGCCAATCAGAACGATTTGACACTCCCTGTCAATCCTGCAGCACCTCCAGCGACGTTGATTATGGTTGCAGGAACGGAGCGCATCAAGTCCCTCTCGTACAATTCAACATTGCTGCGCGGAGGCTATGCCAACGATGTGAGTTCACTCTCGATTCATGTTGAGAATCTTCCAGAAGTGCTCATTCTCAAGGGAAGTTTCCAATTATCCTCATCGGGTCTATCACGAGTGAATTTCGACAATCCTGACTTGAATACCATCTCACAATTGTTGGACAATGCATTGCTGACACTCGTTGAAGTTGTTCTCGATTTGGGGGCTATTTTGAATTCACTCCCCGACCTCATTGTTGGNACTGCTGGNAGTTCCGGTGGCGAAATTGAGGTTCTTTGTTTGAGTCAAGTTCGACAAACATGGAACGATGGTTCTGTTCGTAGTCCCCGAAGTCTTGGACAAATTTCGTTGGCCATTGGAAGCAGCGACCATCCTTCCTTATCGGATACTGATCACATTCTCTTATCCCAAGATACTGAAATCGATCAAGTCAATGGAAGAGATGGACCTGTTGACCCACTTGTTCCTGTAGCGATGAGTNTCCGCGTATCGAACATCTCTCGTGTCTACCAATCCTATGACCCGATTACGAGCGTTCGTGGGCTTGAACTGCAAGGTCAACAATCTGGGCAACTCCTCGTTGGTCACATTCGACATTCGGGGACCAACTTCGAGAATGTCACTGCACAGTCCGCAATGATCTCCAATCGTCCCAGCGATTTACGTGTTGAACAAGATCCCTCAAAATTGGTCTATACGGCAAGCGAACCGATTGGAACGATTACGTATGGAGGCGAACAAGGCCTTCAACGCAATGCGATACGACTTGAAGGACTACCTGCTCAATTCCAATTGAATCTTGGAGATGATATTGGATTCCAAGCGCAAACGCCGATCACATCGATCATGGTTCAAATGACCAATGCAACAACGCCATTGACGATGGATGGCGACCACTTCCGGTTCTGGGTTGATACAGACCAAGCTGAGGCGTCACTCAGTGCGAAAATTTCCAACATTCAATCCGTCCAGCGNTATTCTCCAATCGATCCAAATTCAACCGGTCCTGAAGGAAGTGCACGCTATGCACTGCAACGACAGGTTTCTTCACCGTTCAGCATCTCGATGGAAGACGTTAGCAATTATGACGACCCGTTTTTGGGACTCAATGGAATGATGCGTCTCGAACCTCTTCCAGCCAATCTTGAAATCGTTCTTCCGAGCGATCTTGATTCAAGTGGTCTTGAAATTCCTGACTTTGGTGAAGGGGAAGGTGTTGAAGCACTGTCGTTCTTCTTAGGCGACGTCGTTGGTATTGGAGGCGTGGTCAACGATTTGGTCTATGGCCTCGTTGCCAATGTGGGAGATTCGACCGGTGAAGCGACCGATGTTGCGTATGGTCTTGATATGACAACGGGCGAGAGTTTCGATATCGTTGCAGATATGCGCAAAGGNTCGCTTACAGTCGATGAACCGAAGTGGCAACATGGTCTTGATATGCAAGCATTGGAGCGAACAGTGGTTGATTTCAATCTCTCAAAACTGACCAATCTCACAGAATCGAAGCGAGCGACCATCGATGAAATTCTTGCCGATTACATCATCGATGCTGAAGAAATTGAACTTCTTGAATCGACCTTTACGCAAGCAAATCTCTCGTTTGCCTATCCACTCATGACGAATCTCGNTGATGGGATCATCACCGAACGAGAACTGGTTGGCATCGATGTCGAATTATTGGAGGAACTNGGNGTNACATTTGAGAAACGNCGAAGNTGGCATTTACGAACCTGGTTNCCACAATTNCCNTCAGGTAAAATCGATATTGATTACATCTTTTCNCTGCCNGATGGGGTTCCAACATACAATTTCCAAATGGAGTTAACAGANTGGTTACCAGCGAGGAAGCACCTNTTNATCACGATGAATGGNATTGAACAATCGGCGACAGAATTGCAAATCTTTGGTTTTGATACCNGCCAATCGAGGGATGTTTCAGTATCAGCAACGTTTTCGCGACAAGATAACCTCACCGTTCCTCGACTTTCCATCGAAATGGATTATGATATNGGCGAAGAATTGGAGTATGCCTATGCTGTCTTTATCGATCAAGAGAATCTTGTACGGGCTGAGACCTTTATTGAGACTGTACCACGAAAGACAGAATTCCAAGCAACGATTGGGGACGTCTTGCAACTGAGTGTTGATGTTCCATTGGATCAGCAAAACCAACAAACGAGTGTTGAATCGATGATGATTCAACAACATCGATTCGTTGATGGATTTTGGTGGCCAGCGACAACCTTCTTCCGAAACGTTCCTTCTTACATGACGCTTACAGCACAGCCAGATACGCGGTATGATATTCGTGAAGAACCATCCTTCCAAGGCATGATGACCCTCGATTATGCTTCCAATTCGGATCAAATGGATATGTACATTGAAGCAAGCGGACGAGCAATCGATGCGAAAGGCGATACGCTGTTGATTGCAAAGAATCTGCCCAAGACCTTCAAACTGGAAACGACGGAAGATTGGGGCGTACGCGTTGTTTCATCGGACCAAGGAGTTGAAGAATTGTACATGCGACAAACGAATGTACCAGCAGCTCCCGGTGTGTTCCTCGATCGTTTCGAAATCGTTGGGGAGAATCTCAAAGGTGCAACAATCACCATCTATCGACCACTCGGCTTCCCTGTNATCGTTCTCGATGATATTACCACTGGACGGCTTGTTTCAAGTGCTGAAGTTCACATTGAACCTGGTGTCTATGCTCCGCTCTTCGGTGACTTGGAAGTCGATGGCCGAGGTGTTTTGCTCGACGCACAATTTACTGGAATACTTCCGACATCAACTTCGCTTGGTGTGAACGGTGTTGTTACGGATCTTTCCGTTGTAAGCACATTAACAGGCAACTCGGTTGAAACACGTCACATCATGGTTGTAGAGCCGTTTACGTCGGGTATCGCTTCGNTGCTTGCGATGATTTTTGGGTGAGAACATGGATGATGAATTGGTGGTTCATGAAGACGACATCGTCGCTGCTGAACCGATGGGTTTGCTGGAGTTGACCCAACGTCAAGAAGCCCACAATATGGGTCTTGATTTGAACGACCCAGAACAACTCGAAGCCTATCGCCAAGCGCAAGAAGTCGCTCTCTTTGTCAAGGAACGTATCCGCGAGATTAATCCTGTTCGTGTCGCCATTGCAGGATTGATTCTGTTACTGATGGTTGGTTTGATCGCCAGTGGATGGTANTGGGTCATTCCTCGCGATGATGTTGAAATTCACACTGCGTACATGCAACGTGGTGGCCATTTGATTATGACTGAGTTGCAAAATGATGGTAGCCGAGACATTCGAGATGTCGTTGTCGATGTTCAATTTCTTGATGCTCAAGATGTACTCATTCAAAGCATGAGGGTGGAAGTGGAGGTTGTCAAAGCACATTCATCGTTAGCAGGTGATGATTTGGAAATGATCGTCCTTGGGTATACTGTCTGGGACGAATATACGCTCAAGGTGAGCGTTCGATATACGATGTTTGACAACAGCGAGGTGTTCTTTGAAGCGAATCACGTCGTTGGAACGTATGCATCTGAAATCTTTGTTGATCAGGTCGAGACAACAACTCGACTGTTTTGATGGGATTGTTCAAACATATGACCCATAGCGATAAATGCGTCATCTAAGGGAGGTTGTTAGTAATGGAGCGACAAATCCGTCTTGCCATCGGAATTCTCATCCTCTTGTTGATGAGTCCATGGAGTTCGATGGTACGTCCTGAGTCTGACGCATCGCCAACCCTCGACCTTGATCGAGATGTCGAGTTTTTTTCAATACGGACGGATGCTTATTCCGACTTTGTTGGCACGTATGAATCATCTATAATTGAGGAACAACGGCCAATTGAAGCCCATTCCCGGCTTGGAATCTTTTCAGTCAATGGCCTTGAACTCAACCGACCGTTGACCACAGATGTCCTCGAACCACGCATGGATGTTCAACTTCTTCTCATCGATAATGCTCGTCACATGAGCGAGGTTCGTTCAGAACTTGCAGAAATATCTGGCTTGGAGGTACGGGAATATGTCTCACCTTCTGGTTTGATGGTTCAAGGCACCTCATCTGCCTTCCTTGCAGTTCAAAACGAGCCTGCTGTCCTTGCTCAATGGGATGTACCCCTTGCCATGTTCCTCGATGATACGTTGCTTGATGCGATGNTGTTTGAGGATGGAATTCAAGCAGTCCAAGGCGAAGAAGTTCGTCTTGAAGGCTGGTGGGATGATCAACAACTCGATGATGTTTCAATTGCTGATTCAGATGGAAATACAATCCAGCAATCGCTTTCCAACGTCGCTCTGGTTGCGCTCGATGATGCAACCCACCTTGATTATGGACAGTATCGTGGAAATCTCGCAGTCGACAACCTTCTCGATATCGTTCGTCAACCTTCTGTGATGTGGCTACGATTTGAACCGCAGATGACAATCGACAACGATCAGTCAAAAAATCACATGAAAATCAATACGATGCGTTCGTATTTCACCACCGATCTTGACGGCTCTGGTCAAATCGTTGCTGTAGCAGATTCAGGTTTGGATGAGGATCATGGAGATTTTGGTACACGTGTTGTCGGTAATTACGACGTGATTGGTGATGGCTCAACAGCAGACAAGCATTCTGGCCATGGAACNCACGTTTCATGCACCGTACTCGGCGATGGAAGTAAGGGCGGCTATGCAGGAGTTGCACCAGATGCTGAACTGTATTTCCAAGCAATGGAAAACGACAATACTGGTAATTTTGTTTCACCTTCTCTCAACTATTTGCTCAATACTGCATACAACGCTGGAGCAAGAATTCACACAAACTCCTGGGGTTCAGCAGCAACCTCGACACAGGGGCAATACACTTCAGAGGCTGAAGCCGTTGATGATCGATCATTCAATTATGACAAAGTCAGTAACGGGCAAGAAGGACTCACGATTCTGTTTGCAGCAGGAAATGATGGCCCAGGTGCGGGAACAGTTGGTTCACCATCAACTGCGAAGAACGTCGTAACCGTTGGAAACCACCAAGCACGATACAGCGGTGCGCCGGACAATCTCATGTCAGGTTCATCACGTGGTCCAACCGATGATGGACGCATCAAACCCGATATTATCGCACCCGGCGGATACGTACGTTCCTGTCGTGCGCAAGAAGCACAAGACATTGCTGGTTCAAGTTGGCAATCGACTTGGTATCTTGAGTATACGGGAACATCCATGGCAACACCGAATGCAGCTGGTGCAGCAACATTGATTCGAGAATATCTCATCGAAATCGCTCAGCGTCCATCGCCTCAAGGCGCCCTTGTTAAGGCGCTTCTCGTTCTTGGTGCTACCGACATCAACACCCGAGACATTCCGAACAACAATGAGGGCTGGGGCCGAGTCAATCTCAAAGAAACGCTTGCTCCGTCTCAAGGGCGGGGAATCTGGGTTGATGACAGATCCGTGCTAACCAATTCAGGGGCATCAAAATCCTATGTGTTCAATGTCACATATGCGAATTCACAACTGAAAGCAGTCCTTGCATGGTCCGATTATCGAGGCAGTCGATTTGCCAGCAAGGCATTGGTCAACGATCTCGATCTTGAAGTCGAATCGCCGGATGGAACGGTCTATCTTGGAAACGATTTTGCCAATGGGCGTTCCACCACGACAGGAACAAAAGACGACATCAACAATCTCGAAGTCGTTCTCATCGATATGGCAATGAAAGGCATTTGGACAGTTCGCGTCAAAGATGCCTATCATGCTGGTAGTGGCGTACAGCCATTTGCTATCGCAGTCTCAGGACAAGGTGTCAACGATTTACGACCGGATCCACAAGTCGTCGCCAATTCGATGCTGTTGAATGTCACGATTCCACAAGTTGGTGATCAAGTCCGTATCACTACCCAAGTGTTCAACGGAGGCAACATCAAGGCGGAATCGGTTGATCTTGCATTCATGGTCGATGGAACGGAACTCGATCGAAGTNCAGTCGACATCAATCCAGGTGCGAGTCGTCAATCAACATGGTATTGGACACCTCAACAATCAGGACCTGCAACGCTTGAACTTGTAATCGACCCTGATGATGCTATNGAAGAAATTCAAGAGAACAACAACGTGCTGACGACCATTGTCGATGTGACTGCACCCGGTGTCAAAGTTACAGCAGATCTTGCCGAACGGCAAGTTGAATTTGCTTCACAAACCACGTCAACTTGGAATTTAACCCTCGAAAATACAGCATTGTTGGAAACAAATGCCTCCATTGATGCCATTGGAATCTATCTCGATTCAGATGGGACGGAAATGCCATGGTATCTAGGAATGACAGCATCGAATTTCACACTTCAAGGCAAAGCTACAGCAGACGTTTCCTTGACCGTTGTGTATCCAGAAGCGCCTGATCCAGGACTGTACCGTATCGATCTTGTCGGCTTGGATGTTGACAATGCAATTACCTATCCGTTGTCGGTGTATCTGCATGTTCTCGATATTCCCGAATTCCGAGTTGAATACGACTACACCGTTGTGCCAGTTCACCCAGCAAATCCAACCAACCTCACCGTTCGAGTTTACAACGATGGAAACACAGAGATCGGCTATGATCTCTTCTTGCAAGCGCCTGCGGGCTGGAGTGCTGGATTTACCGATTTGAGCAACGATCCTGGTGCTACATCGGGTTCAACTGGCTTGATTGCAAAAGGTGGACAGATGGATGTGAGCATGCAATTTACACCACCACAGGTTTCCACAGCTGCAGGAACGCCACGAACGGTCACACTGACTGCGATATCGCAAACTGAACCATCGCAGACTTGGGAGGTCGACATTCCACTCGAAGTCATGGAAGTGCGCGAAGTTGAACTCATCTTGGAATCCGATTTGGGAACGCCTCGTCCAGATGCATTGCTTAATCTCTTGTTCACGATTGAAAACCGTGGAAACGTCGATATGACGCTCATGCCGAGTTTGTCGTTACCAACTGGATGGTCTGTACAGACGCCACTAGATGCCATCGAAATGGGTTGGACAGAACAATCGAAGAACATCCTCATTTCGATAAAAGGCAATGGAAATGCTCTCTCTGGACCAATTCAACTCAACCTTGATGTTGGAACCGAACGCTTCAGTTGGTTGGATACGCTCAATGTGCTGGAACTTCCTCAACCATCGCTTGCATTTTCAGAATTAGAATTTGAAAATGGAGAAACATTTGATCATCCATTTGGGCCCGGAGCGCATCCAGCAGGACAAGAAATGACCTTCACGTGGTTGCTGATCAACGAAGCAGATGTTGCGTGGAGTCCATCGATTTCAACCTCCTTTTCGCTCGGCGTCTTTGGTGAATGTGCCGATGTTCCAACAATAACCAACGATGTCGTTCCCGTCGTCTGTTCAATCATTCTTCCACTTACACTCGAAGTAGGCTCGCAACCATCGTTTTCGTTTACCTTGTACGACGATGAAGTCTCCATAACCGAAGGGACGAGCATGCTCGTGGCCGAACAACGGAGTGTTGAGTGGGAAATTACAGGTCTCTCGAGTCTTGACGATACAGGTTCAGGAACGATTCAGGTACGCGTGTTGAACACGGGCAACATCGCTCTTTCACATCAACTACTTCTCGAGACCTCGGATGGTCTTGATGCATCAATCGTCGGTGAAGATATCGTTAACGCAGTTGCCGGCGATTCTCAACAATTCACAATCCAATTGACCGGTACGTCGAAGGGCATGCAACAACTCTCGCTCGAAGTCTCTGGAATTCACGAGGTCGAGACATCCTCAACAGCAATCGATATCGATATCACGGCTTCCTTTGATACCACTGATTCGAAAGGAAACGTTCCCTTACTCGTAGGGGCTGGAATTGCCCTTGTATTCGGCTTCTTAGTTGTCTTGATCGTTGTTCTACGAGCAAAGGGTGCAAAGATACAGCCGCCTGCTCCAGCACCACTCATTCAACCCCCGTCACAACAACCCGCACCAACGTGTTGGTCATGCAGGTCACCAATCCTTGGTCCAATGAAGGGTTGTCCGGTTTGCGGTGCGAGATATCACGCAGACCTGCCAACATGCCAATCGGTGGATGCATGCACAAATTGTGGCGCTTCATCAGAAGGCTTTGTTTCGGCATGATTCGTGAACAACAAAGGACATCCTTTTGATAGGTCAACGCCCCCCGCAGAATGAAGGAGGGTCGAGTATGCAAGAAACTCAGCAAAAGAAGCGCGTCGCAATTCTCTTGATTTCATTGATGATGTTCTCGATGTTGCCACTCATTGCACCTCTGGCCTCAGCCGATGGAGCGAGGGATGCGAGCATCCAAGTCACGGTAACGCCTTCTGCTCAAACCATCAACCCTGGTGAAGCAGGAGAATACACCGTGCGAGTTTACAATTCGGGCTCAAATGCAGTAACCGTTCAGTTGAGTACCGCTGAAGGAGCGGAACAAGATTGTAGTGCCTACACCTCAACCATCACTCAAATCACAGGGCAAATCGATGCAGGTTCGTATGAGGAGGCCAGCATGAATATCTCGCTTACACAAACTGCAGAAGGTTCGTGCGACACGACCGTTACCGCCAACGCTCAAGATGCTCCAGAGCCACCTGAACCTCCTGGCCAACCTGCAACCGAGACAGCCACTGTCACGACAACAGCAGGCGATGGTTCAGGAAGCGCATTGTTCGGTGTCGACCTGTCGATGGAAGTCTCCACGAAGACTTGGGGAGGAGAAGATACAACGGAGTGGTCGCTCATTGTTGAGAATACTGGTCAACAAGAAGCGACCATCGACCTCTCAATCGACGAGGATAATGAAGCATCTGGATGTTCGGATCCTGGCAGTTTAGACCCAACACTTTCTCAGAATCAGGTGACACTTGGGTCCGAAGAATCGACCGAAGTTATCGTTTCATTGAGTGTAACGAATGACCAGGAAGCGGACAAGTATTGCTGGAAAGCAACAGGTACCGTCAACAGCGATCCGACTGGGAACTCAAGCGATTCACAATCGTTCGACATTACAGTACCAATCCTCAAGGAATGCAGCTTGGCACTTTCAAAATCTTCAACGAATATTCAACCTGGGGGAGAAGAAACATTGACTGCAATCTTCACCAACGAAGGCAACTCCGACTGGAGCATTCAAGCCGATTCTGGAGGCCCTAAGGCCGATGATTGGATTTCATTCGTGGGAGGCTCGAGTGGAACACTCCCATACGATGGTGATGCAACCAAATCATTCAATTTCAAAGTTAATCCTGATGATTCTGTTAACGCTGGAGAAGAGCAATCGATTTTCATCCAAGGGAAAGACAGCGGTCAAGTCAAGTGCAACGCGGAACTAATCATCACGGTTGGGCAATCCTATGGGGCGACCATCAGCATGGTTTCTTCCCAATTGAACAACATCGAACCGGGTACTTCAGCAACAACGTCGGTTACCGTGGAGAACGCAGGAAACGGTGTCGACACATTCCGCATCATACCATCATCACTTGACAGTGGTTGGTCGGTTGAACTCGAAGAATCAACGGTTACGCTCGATTCGAAACATACAGTAAATCGCAAGAAAACCATCGACGTGACGGTGACCTTACCCGATGATGCATTGGCAGTTGATGTCGTGCCCATTGACCTCGCAATCGCTCCTGCAGCGGGCGGTGAACCATACGATGAGGTGACGCTTTCTGTTACGGTCGCCGAGGTACATGGATTCGAGGCCGACTCTACAGCACTTTCTCAAACCGGAAAGGCTGGAAATGAGGTTAAATTCCCATTCAATATCGAAAATACGGGGAACGTCGATGATCGCTTCCGTTTGAGCGTGGTTCAACAAACTGCATCCCCGGCATGGTCGTACTTCTTTGAGGATGAGGCAGGTAACCGATTCAACGATGTTTCCGTTGGTGCTCGCGCTACGAAATCGCTCTTTTTCATTGCAACAGTAAGCGAATCAGATGAATATTCAACCTTCACCGTACGAATCACCAACAAGGATGATTCGAACAACATCGATGAGGATGGCGATGGAATCCCAGATAACCAGCGTGAACTGCGATTTACTGCATACCTTACCACTCGAGATTATGCCATGGATGTTCGCCTTGAAGAAGGTGGACTCGATGGTCGAACCGGTGAATTGATTCTCGCTCCAGGTGATGAGGAAACGGTCGGTATGTGGATTCGAAACATGGGGAATGGCGACGATACAGCCATTCTCGAATTGACTGGATTGAATGGTGTTGCCACGCGCACTGTCTACTCGAAAGGGTTGCCAATCGCTGCAAACAATGAGATTCAAGTGCCGTTTGGTTATGGAATCTGGGACGAAAACAACAGTGCTTTCCTATTGGATGCATCTGGCAACCCATACACGAAGGCATCGAAATCTCTCATGGAAGAATACATGGTGTTCGAACTCAACATTACCCAAGGGCACGAGGCTCGACCATTTGAGATGTATCTTGAAGTAAAGATTGAAGTCAATCAAGCAACTCTCACGGGTGAAGGTGGAAATCTCTACATTGTCGTCACCAGTAAATCCAACGCTGCAAACCGAACAGGTCAAGCGACAGTCTCCCTCAGCGTTCAGAAGATTTTCGATTTGAACATCCTCGAACCAGAAACAACATCGTTTGATTTGGTTTATCCGCAGAGCATGTCGTTCACTGTTCAAATTCGAAACGATGGAAACATCGAAACAGAAACAGAGATCTTTGCTTCAGAAAACCTGCGGGGATGGAAGATTGAATTGGAAGATCCAACTGATGATTGTGAGATAATCAGTACGTCATCGCTTCTCTGTTTCATCGATAAGGGCGAAGTCAAGAACATCACCGTTGAGATCAAGCCTCCGTTTGGAGCAGAATTAACCGACACGTTTGACTTCACCATTTCCGTTCAACCAGAGGATATTGGCGTCATTGGTCGAGAGAATCAACAATTTGATGTGACCGGTGAAATCGAAAAAGGATTCTTTGGACTTGCTGACGATACGACGCTAACGATGTTTGCAGGTGGTTTCCTTCTTCTTGTTGGGGTCATCTTTTTCCTCAACCGTCGGCTTTGAGTTGGCCGTTTTCCTCATTTTAGCGAAGTCAGGAGGCTTGTTCAGCACCTACTTTCCGGTGGAAGAAGCAACCTTTTCCAAAACGGTATCAATCCATTCTTCAGCATCATCATCGTAGTCCGTATCACAATCAATACGGTCATGAAACCGCTGACCGCCCTTCTTTTCTAACAACTCGTCCCATTGAATGCCTGCTTCACAGAAAAGATCGAAAGCAGTATCGCCGAGTGCAAGAATCGCAAAATTAACGGCATTCAACGCATTATCATCCAATTCTTCAACAGCATCATACAAATCTTGAGCGTTGTCAGGTTGTTCGCCATCGCCCCACGTACTGACGACGATGATAAGATGACTCGCAAGCCTGAGGTCATCAACCTTTACATCCTCCAAACATGCACATTTTGATTCAATATCATATTCGCCTGCTTTCTTTTGTGCGTCCATGGCTAGGAGTTCAGAATTGCCCGTTTCAGTTCCAAAACCGATGAGAAGAGTATGCGCCATTCAAGCTACCGCCCTTGGTCTTTCAGGACATCCTTTACAGGGAGCCTTTTTCTTCCGTTCGTATCGTTTACAACATTTTGATTTCACTTTCACCTCTGCTACCTCAATAATTTCAGCAGTTTGTTTTTTTTGGCAAGAATTAGTACAACTCAAACAGTCGTTTTGTTTCTTCATAGGTTTCAGTATAATGGTTCCGCCAAGCAATTTGTCAAGGGTCAAGACACCGGGTTCATCGCACATGGAAGTTACGAGTTTAGGGACACCTAAAATATTTAGGGTGGCCTAAACAATTTTCCCAGCATCTCATGGATTACTGGGAACGCTTATGGAGGGTATTCAAGTCGGTTTAAACAGAGAGCGGATGCTTTCTTGGGGCGATGACAAATGGTCGATACAGGTTCAGTTCCGAGCGCCTACCTTTCGATTGCATTCTTGGCGATTGTTGGTATTCTCATGCCTCTGACCAACTTCATCATGTCATGGGCACTTCGTCCACGAACAGATCCATCTCGACCACACATTACCAAGTCGTATTTGCTTGAAGGCTATGAGCGTGACCACAGCCTCTATCCTCGCCGTCTTTCGACCTTCGAGTGTGGAAGCGAACCCATTGGCGATGCAATGATTCAATTCCATTTCCAGTACTACTGGTATGCCATTGTCTTCCTCGTCTTTGACGTTGCGTTCATGTTCCTTGTTCTTGGTGGCATGGTCGCTTCCGAAGAGACTTCAAAAGCGTCAGGCGATATTGCAAACGCTGAAGCAGGCCTAGCCATCATCGCAGCCTTCTTCACCATCATGTCGCTTGGTGTCTGGTACGTATTCCGCAAGCGAGGTCGAATTTACATTTGAGGTGAATCATATGGCAGAATCAGGAGAAAATTACACCGCATTCAACAGTCGTGCATTGGTCGAAGTTGTTGGTGATGTCACCGACGAAGCACTCAAAGCAACCAAAATCAAGCAATTGCTCTCCGTCCTTGCTGGACGATTCTTCAACTGGGGTGGTCGAAAATCCCTCTTTACGCTTCACTTGGGGATCAAGTGCTGCGCTATCGAGATGGCAGCTGCAGCAACACCTCGTTTTGATGGGGATCGATTCGGCGTTCTGTTCCGTTCATCGCCTCGACAATCGGACGTTCTTCTTGTCAATGGCCCGATCAGCAAGAAATTCGCTGACAAAGTTGTTCGTCTCTGGGAGCAAATGCCAGAACCAAAGTATTGCATTGCGATGGGCGAATGTGCTATCTCTGGAGGCCCATACTTCCAATCTTACAACATCCTCGAAGGTGTTGACACCGTCATTCCAGTCGATGTTTACATCCCAGGTTGTCCACCACGTCCAGAAGCCCTCATTGATGGATTCGGACTCCTTCGTGAGAAGATCATTCGAATCGGTGGTGCGCCGAGTACAGGCCGAGATGGTGAAAAGCCAGTTATTGTGGGAGAGGACTAATCATGGGAATGAGCATTTCTGCAGAACAAAATGCAGCAGCATCATCCGAATTCGCTGAACTCGCTGAGAAGCAGTTTGGTGGCAGTGGAGTAACCGTTTCTGTTGAACATCACAGCAATGCGGCGAAGTACGCATTCGTCCGTTTGACCTGTCCTCCACAGCACTGGATTGCTCTTGCGAAGTGGATGCGATTTGATGCTGGCGTGAACTACTGTTCCATGATTACAGGAACACATTATCCTGATGGTGCTGAGCGAGGTTGGGGTGTTGCCTATCACTTCTTGCGACAACCTGTTCGAGATGTTGAACCCTTTACAGCAGATGTTCTCAATGCAAGCGATCTCGATGGTGCTTCAATTCCTTTAGAGGTTGAGGTTCTCATCGACTTGCCTGCTGGCGATGCGCCTGTTGTTCCAAGCGTTCAATCGATTTGGGTTGGTGCTGATTGGAACGAGAAGGAAACATGGGATCTTGTCGGCATTCGCTTCGAAGGTCACGAAAACATGCACCGTGTACTAAATCCTCACGACAGTCCTGAAGGATTCCACCCGTTGCAAAAGCAACATCAAATTCGATACCATGATTTCAATGAAATGTATGACGATGCACAAGGATTTGTGCGAAAACCTGCGGATGAGGGCCGCGTGAAGTGAGGTGAACATATGGCACAAATGTGGATTACAATGGGGCCCCAACATCCGATGACACACGGGTTGTGGACACTTCGAGTGAAGGTCGATGGTGAAACGGTTGTCGATACCGAAGCAGAACTCGGTTACATCCATCGTGGTGTTGAGAAGATCGCTGAAGCACGAGATTTCACACAAGTTACGCCATACTGCGACCGTCTTTGTTACGTAAGCGCAATGACATGGGCGAATTCCTACATCTATGCTGCTGAAGACCTACTCGAAGTTGAAGTTCCTGAGCGTGCTGAATTCATCCGTCTCATCGCTGCTGAGTTACAACGCCTCGCCTCCCACTTGATGTGGCTTGGTGCATTTGGCCCAGATATAGGAAATCTGACATTGATGACCTGGTGCATGCGTGACCGTGAGATGTTCCTCGATCTTCTCCAAGAACTTGGAGGTTCGAGAATGCACTACAACTATCCTCGTATCGGTGGTGTCAAGCGAGACCTTCCCGTTGGATTTGCTGACCGTGCTCGAGCCAAGATTAAGTTGTTTGAAAACCGTATCAATGAATATGAAATGATGCTTGACGAATCGACCATCTGGTTGGTTCGATTGCAAGGTGTTGGTTATGCACGAGCTGAAGACATGGTCAACTCTGGCGTATCCGGTCCAAACGTTCGCGCTGCTGGTGTCAACTATGACGTTCGCTGGGCACATCCATATTCCGTCTACGACCAAGTCGATTGGGAGCCAGCTGTTGAAAAGCCGACTTCGGTGAAAGGTGCAGATTGCTATGACCGATATCGTGTTCGTATGGAAGAGATGCGACAATCCTGTAAAATGACGCTCGATGCTCTTGACAAGATTCCAGGTGGAGCAAACACACACTACAACACTGGCGATGAAATGATCATCACCAAGGCGCCAACACGAGCACCAGAAGGTGCAACTGGATTCAGCAATTATGAGTGCACACGAGGTGCTTCACAATTCTACATCCAAGGTGGTGGCGATGGTCGCGGAAAGAATCCGTATCGACTTTCCATTCGCTCACCGATGTTCATTACGATTCCTTATGTTGCAAAGACCATGATCGGATACAAGGTTGCTGACATCCCTGCCATCATGGGTAGCTTTGACCCCTGCATTGGAGAGACGGACCGTTGAGGTGATACGATGGATGACAAGTACGACCTGAGAAGTCTCTTCCTTGGAGAGGACAGTTTCGCCCACAAGACCATTACTTCACTGCTTGAAGGTACGCCACTGGAGGAAAGTTCCTCAGCCATCGCTTTCGGTGTGGGAACATTTGCCGTTGTCAACATCGTGTTCCTGTTGCTGTTCTTCTCTCAATTCGCCATCCTTTGGATTGAGCGTAAGGCTGTTGCTCGTATGAACGATCGCCGTGGAGCAACCACCGCGCTTCGTTCGCTTTGGGTCGGAGAAAACGGTGTGACTGCTGGTGCTTGGTGGAACATGCTTCCATTCGGACTCGGTCGTCCAGTCGGTGCACTCAACAAGTGGCTGAACAATCGCTTTGGCAATCAATCAGAATACGAAACAGTTGACCGTGTCGGAAACCGTTCGTGGATGGGTCTAAGCATCTTCCCTGGATTCTTCCAAAATGTTGCTGATGGTATGAAGTTCCTCGTCAAGGAACACATGGTCCCTCGTCGTGCAGATAAACTCATTTTCGAAGTTTCACCGTTCCTTATCGTTTCAACAACACTTCTCATTCTCGGTATGATCCCACTTTCAAGTGGCATCTACGCAACCAATCCTGACCTTTCCATTCTCTACATCATTGCCATTTTCGGAATTGCTCCAATCGGTGTTTTCTTCGCAGGTTGGTCTTCCAACAACAAGTATACGCTCATCGGCGGTATTCGTTCAGCAGCCCAATTGACTGCTTATGAGATTCCACTCCTGCTGACACTTCTCGCAGTGGCGATGCTC
Organism: Methanobacteriota archaeon; assembly: GCA_002719815.1. Classification (GTDB taxonomy): domain Archaea; phylum Thermoplasmatota; class Poseidoniia; order Poseidoniales; family Poseidoniaceae; genus MGIIa-L2. The sequence continues at coordinate 34,477 of PBET01000019.1, forward strand.
ACTGGAACGTTCAACATCATCGACAGCGTTCATTTCCAACACACAGCAGGTGCCTGGAACATCTTCCTGATGCCGTTGGGAGGCGCTCTGTTCCTCATCACCATGATCGCTGAAGTTGAACGTGTTCCGTTCGATATGCCTGAAGCAGAAGCGGAATTGGTCGAAGGATGGTGGACCGAATACGGCGGTATGCGATTCGGAATGTTGTTCATGGCTGAATACATTCGAACCTACGCTGCTTGTTTCCTCTTTACGCACTTCTTCCTTGGTGGATGGCATCTACCATTCCAAGGACTCATCGGTAGCATCCCATACCTCGGCCCTGCTTACCTTTTGATTCCTGGTGCGCTCGTCGTCCTCATCAAGGCATGGCTGGTGTTCCTTATCGTCTTCGTATGGGCTCGATTCTCTCTTGCCCGTATTCGAACCGATCAGATCCTTGAGTTTGGATGGCGTATGCTCCTTCCGCTTGCAGTCTTGCAAGTTGTTCTCGCAGCAGTCTACCGTCTCTATCTGTTCGATTTGGACGGAATGTCTGATACCGTTTACGGAGGAACTGCATGGGATGCATTCGGTGTTCCATTCCTCGTACCAGCATTGACCACAATCTTGTGGCTTGCAATCTTCTTCCTATTGCTCAATGATACGGGCAAGAATGAACGCGTTGCACGTATGTACCACGTGCAAACGGTGCAACCTGCTGGTACACACACGCCTGGACAGGACTGAGGTGAAGAAACATGCCAACACACCCTCAAGCAAAACCAAACTTCCGAAATTTGTTCTGGTATCCGTTCAAGATCACCTTGATTACGGCACTCCGAACCTTCCCGTTCTTGGGCCGTATGTTCCCAAAGAAGCTGGGTATGGGATACCACAACACGTCCCATCCAGAGTTCCTTGATGATGCAAGCGAGCATCGCGCTAAAGGCCGTGCAAAGTACAACGACATTTCCAATCAGGAATTCGCTCCAGACCGTGTCACATCAGATCTCTTCCCAAGTCTATGGAAGCCACAAACCGTCCAATACCCATACGAACGTCTTGAAGACATGGAACCATGGCTCTTCGTTCCTGGAAATTACAACGGACGAATCGGCGTCATTTGGGAGACCTGTACTGCTTGTAAAATGTGCGTCAACATCTGTCCAAACGATTGTTTGCACATGACCACTGAACTTCGTGTCGACGTCCTTGACAATGCTGAAGGCGAGTACGAAGGCTATGGTGCTGAACTTGAAGTCGGTGGCTATGCTGCAAAGTTCCGTGAGGAAGTAACCGAAGAACTCGAATCTTTTGATTTGATTACCGCTCACAGTGCTCCTCCATCCGAGTGGCGATTTGCGCAAGTGTTGGATCTCTCTGGTAGTACTGCAACCGTTCGATGGAACGATTCAGGCCAGGAAGAAGTTCTTGCACAATCCGAACTTCGAACTGCGGATGACCAAATTGTCTCAGGCCGAATCGATATTGGCCGTTGTATGTTCTGTGGTCTCTGTATGGAAGCCTGTGGCTTTACTTCGTTCTTCATGACCAATGAATACGATGGAATGTCTGGTTTTACTCGACAAGACCTTTGGTTCGATGCAAACCGAACGCGCGTTCTTCCTTCCGTCCACCAAGAAGCGGTCGATGGTGAACTTGCTAAGCGAGCGACCAAGGAACGAGACAAGCGCGCAAAGAAAGCAGCGAAGGCTGCTAAACCTGAAGTGGAAGTCGTAGAACCGACCCCAGTTGTCGAAGAAAAGGTCGAAGTCAAGCCTGAGCCAGAAGAAGAGAAGCCTTTGAGCAAAGAAGAGAAGAAGGAAGCTGAACTTCTGCGTGTAAAGGAACGATCAAAGAACATCGATTTCGACATTCTTGGTACTGCGAGTGCTGATGAGAAAGACGACCTGAAAACCATCAAAGGTGTCGGGCCATTCATCGAAGAGAAACTCAACGCTCTCGGTATCTTCACCTTCTCACAAATCAGTAAAATGACCAGCGAGTTAGAAGACCAAGTCAACGAAGCCATCGAGTTCTTCCCAGGTCGCGTTAAGCGAGACGAATGGGCCAAGCAGGCCAAGGAACTACTCGATAAGGGGGATGCCTGAAATGGACGTTGCCTCCACCACTGAAACCATCATATTCTTCGTTTTTGCAACGATTACAATTCTTGGAGCATTAGGACTCATCTATGCACAGCGTGTTGCCCATTCGATGCTCTCACTGATTTTCTGTTTCATGGCAGTTTCTGGAATTTTCATCCTTATGGGTGCTGAATTCCTTGCAGCCATTCAGATTCTGGTGTATCTTGCCAGCGTAGGGTTGGTGGTACTGTTCGGTATTATGCTGACTCGACGACAAATTCAGGAGGAGGATTTTGAATGAGATTGATGTCTACTTTAACTCGACTTGGCTTGATCTTCCTTGCAGGTGCAATGATTACCGTACTCGGAACTGCAGAACTTTGGGATCAGGAGCCTGACAAAGAAGTCACAACCCTCGACCTTGCCAACACAATGCTCGACGATTGGGCTCTGCCATTGCTCATTCTAGGCGTTCTCATGGCTATGGCGATGATGGGTGCTGCCTATCTCGTCCGGGATGAACGTCGTGAAAATCTTGAGTGGGAACAGCGAGGTGAAGACGCATGATCGATCCAGCATGGGTAAGCGTTCTTTCCGCGATTCTGTTCATTATCGGTGTATGGGGCGCATTCACTCGAAAGAATGCTATCATCGTCTTGATGTGTCTTGAATTGATTCTCAATGCTGCAAATCTTCAATTCGTTGCAGCAGCCATCCAGCACGGCGATGCTACAGGATGGGTTTATGCAATCTTTGCCATTGCCATTGCAGCCTCAGAGGTTGCGATTGGTTTGGCCATTTTCCTTGCCATGTATGGCCAACACGAAACGATTTCACTCGATGATGTGAATCTCTTGAAACACTGAGGTGATAGAATGGGCGGTACATCAGAAACAATCAGTTCAACTTTCATTGAGTATGCGATTTTCATCGTACTCTTACCAATGCTTGCTTTCCCAATCATCCTCTTTTTGGGACACATCTTCAATGGGAATCAAACATGGGTCAAGTCTGCAAAGGAAGGAGGCCTCATCGCTCTTCCAATCATGGTTGCAAGCTTTGTTCTCTCCATGCTCCTCATATCCGAATTTATTGGAAAGGGAACAGGAGCACATCACATTGGTGATTGGCTCTCATTCGGTTGGATGAGTGCAGATGGAATGACCATCAACGAGAAGGTCTTCGGCGTTGGTATTTACATCGACCACGTTACGGTAATGCTTCTCTTCGTCGCTTCCTTCCTCTGTATGCTCATCAACATCTTTAGCATTGGCTACATGAACACCGATCCAGTCAACGATAATCGTAACCACAGATTCTACGCTGAATTCGTTCTGTTCTGTTCAGGTATGCTCGGAATGGTTCTCGCTGATTCATTCCTTTGGCTGTTCATCTTCTGGGAATTGATGGGCCTTTGTTCCTACCTTCTCATCGGCTTCTATTACGAGAAGCCAAGTGCAGCCTATGCAGCAAAGAAGGCGTTCTTGACCACACGTGTTGGTGACGTTTTCCTCGTAATCGGATTGGTCATGCTCTGGAACCTCTTTGATTCACTCGATTATGCAGTCGTCTTCAATGAGGATTTGATTGCACAAGTCGATCCTGGACAACTCCAACTTGCACTGGGAATGATGTTTATCGGTGCTGTTGGTAAGTCTGCCCAATTCCCACTTCACGTTTGGCTGCCTGATGCAATGGAAGGGCCAACGCCTGTATCCGCCCTTATCCACGCTGCAACCATGGTCAACGCAGGTCTGTACCTCGTTGCACGAATGTTCCCATTCTTTGGAGCACCGTCAATGGCTGGCGAGCTTGTTGACCTCGCATTCATTATTGCCGCAATAGGAGGTATTACCGCCGTTATGGCCGCAGCGATTGCATTTGTTCAAGATGATTTGAAGAAGGTCCTAGCGTATTCGACCATGAGCCAACTCGCCTACATCTTTACTGGCCTCGGTGCAGCGTTATGGCTTGCCAACACACCAGGAATGGAAAAGTATGCAATCGTCGCCTTTGGGGCTGCTCTTTTCCACCTCTTTAACCATGCAATGGCAAAAGGAATGCTGTTCATGGCCAGTGGTTCAGTCATTCACGAAATGCATCATGCACATCACGATTTACATCACCATGACGACCATGGTGACGATCATCACGATGACCATCATGACGATCATTTCGATGCACAATCGATGGAGAACATGGGAGGACTTGCCTCGAAGATGCCAATTACTGCTACGGCGATGTTGGTCGGTTCGGCCTCGATTATGGGTCTACCATTGATTGGTGGATTCTGGTCCAAAGAAGGCATCATCGCAAATGCTTGGAGAGTTGCTCGCGAAGAGCCACTGTTCTTGTTCCCAGCTTTCTGTGTTCTTTTGGGTGCAGCAATGACCGGTTTCTATATGTCGAGAATGTGGCTCAAGACCTTTGCTGGTAAACCAAAGACAGAAGTTGCAGCCAACGTTCATGAGAACACCCCTTGGATTCCGATTCCATTGGTGACGCTCACCTTCGTGTCTCTATCAAGCGTCATTCTCGCAGGAATGATGTTCACACATTGGTCAAGCGACAGTAGCTATGCATTCTTCAGTGAAAAAGGATTGATTGATGGTCTGATATACGAATTTGAACACATCTTCCTCAATTCTGATGCCTTCTTCTTCGTACTGACCTATTTTGTAATCTTCATCGGAGCCATTGTTGGACCTGGCCTTGCAATGGCTCTTTACGGTGGTTCGCTCAAGGATGGCGAGAAATCCAAGCCATGGATGCAACCGATTATCAACCTCTCTTCTCGAGTCAATGCAAAGCGTGGTTTTGACAACAGTGCATGGGCTAATTCAGGTCTTTCCGATGCACTCAAGGAGCGCTTGTACTTTGACAAGTGGTACGATGCAGCCATGCTCAAACTTGTTGCTGGCTTTGCCAACATCAGTGCTGCATTTGACAAGAACGTTGTCGATGGAACCATCAAGACGATTGAATCAACCTCGCAGAAACTCTCAACACAGGTTCGACGCTTGACAACAGGATCAGCTCGTGACTACATCATGATGGCGGCCTTAGGCGTCCTCGTTATCTATCTCATGTTGGAGGTGATGATTTGAACATCGACTACCTTTCATTGATGGTCATTCTCCCAATTCTTGCAAGTATCTTCTTGTTGATTCTGACATCTCGACTCAATCCAGCAGCTCGAGCTAAGTTCGACGCACCAGTTCGTATGGCTTCGTTGATTATTTCTTTGGCAATGTTCGTGCTTGCAACGCTGATGTTCTTAGGACAGATTGGAGATGTTGGATGGAACGATATTGCTTTCAATAATTTCGAATTCCAAGAATCCTATGTTTGGATTGAACAACTTGGCATCACATGGACGGTCGGTGTTGACGGTCTCTCCTTCCCAATGGTTTGGCTGACAACGCTGTTGATGCCGATCACGATTATTGCAACATGGAACGAGAAAGCAGGCGCCACTTACTTCCCACTCATGCTCATGCTCGGTGGTGCACTGATCGGTGTCTTCGTCGCTCTTGACATGTTCATGTTTTACGTCTTCTGGGAATTGACACTCATTCCAATGTTCTTCATGATTCTCAAGTGGGGTGGAAAAGACCGCAAGTACGCTGCTCAGAAGTTCTTCATCTACACGTTCACAGCTTCCGTCATCATGCTTCTCGGTCTGTTGACGATGTACTTCTTGATGGACACACAGACCTTCAGTATGCAAGAGATGGTTGTTCAAGCGAGTGGTGCAAACGGAAATGGCGTCTGGCTTGGTCTTGAAGTTCAGAAAGTTCTCTTCATCATGCTGATGCTTGGTTTCCTCGTGAAACTTCCAGCAGCACCGTTCCACACTTGGCTTCCTGATGCACACGTTCAGGCACCAACAGGTGGTTCGATGATGTTGGCTGGTGTGATGTTGAAGATGGGTGCTTACGGTATGTTCCGTCTTCCAATCTCATTGTTCCCACATGCGCTGGAAGAGTTCCGTTTCATCATCATGATCATCGGTCTCATCTCTCTTGTTTGGGGCGCCATCGTCTGTCTCGGACAAACCAATCTCAAGAAGATGGTCGCTTATTCATCGGTCTCTCACATGGGTGTCATCCTATTGGGTATTGCCAGCATGCAACCGCTCGGTTGGGCTGCAGCCCTCTTCATGATGTTCGCTCACGGAATCATCAGCCCAATGCTCTTCGCAGTCTGTGGCGCATTCAAGCATCATTACCACAGCATGGAGATCGGAGCTATGCGAGGTATGGCAAAGCATTCACCATGGCTTGCAACGAGCATGATGTTTGGTTGGATGGCTTCACTCGGTCTTCCACTGCTTGCAGGATTCGTTGCTGAATTGATGCTTATGGTCGCCTACTGGTATGCGTACGGTTGGTGGATTCTCCTACCTGGGCTTGTTCTTGCCATCACTGCCGCCTACTATCTTTGGTCGATGCAACGAACCATCTTCGAAGGTGGAGAAGCAACACAACCTCCAGAAAGCCTTCACGGTGAACCGGTTCCTGACATTGACAACTCAGAAAAGATTGCAATGCTCTTGCTTGCAGCCTTTACCATCCTCTTCGGTATCATGCCATGGATTTTCCTCGACATGATGGATATGTGGACTCGTAGCGCCATGGCGTTCCTTGGTGTTGGAGGTGCCTGATATGTCAAATCAAAATGAACTCAACATGGACATGATCGAAACGCTCGGTCCAGAATTCACAGTATTTGTCGGACTGTTGCTCATCATGATCGTTCCGAATCTAGGAAACGGGACGTTCCGAGTACCGGGTACATCAATTCGATTGCCATGGTTCCTTGGTGGAACACGCTACAAGGTGGTTGCATCACCTCGACTTCCTGGTTTACTCGCTGTCTTAACGATGGCTGTGGCACTTATCCAAGTCATCTGGTACCTTTGCGACTCATCAGCTGCCGATGGTAAAGTCATTTCAAGTGAAAATGGTATTGAAATTTTCAAAGTCAATATGTTCTCTCGAATCTTCGAAGCCATTTTCTTTGCAGCATTGCTCCTTGCAGCAATCGCTTCGCTTGATCGTCTACCAACGGGCTCTCAAAAGAGCGATGATATCGATGTACTGTTCAACAATCGTCGTCAAGCAGATTTCTATATTCTGATGTTGACTTCAGCACTCGGAATGAGCGTTGTTGCACTGGCTCAAGACATGTTCGTCTTGTTTGTTGGGTTGGAACTTGCCTCATTCTCGACCTATGTTCTCGTCGCATTCCACAAGGAAACACGAGCAGGTTCTGAAGGTGGTGCCAAGTACTTCATCGTCGGTTCGGTCGCTTCCGCAGTCGGTCTCTACGGTCTGAGTATGCTCTACCTCTGGGCAGGCTCACTTCAATTCGATGTGCTCGCAGCAAAGTGGGCTGCTGATGGAGCAACATCCCTCAGCATGATGGCGCTCGGATTTGTTCTGGTTGGATTCGCATTCAAGATCAGTGCTGTTCCATTCCACTTTGCTGCACCTGATGCGTATTCTGGCGCAAACAGTCCTGTTGCTGGTGTTCTCGCAACTGCAAGCAAGGCAATGGGTATGCTCGGTTTGATGCGTGTTCTTCTCATCATTACCATTCCAGATTCGACCGCTGATGGATCTGCTGTTTGGATTGGACTCCTTGGTGTGCTCGCAGCTGTGACGATGACATGGGGTAACATCGCTGCCCTTGGCAGCGAGAATCCAAAGCGTATGCTCGCCTACTCATCGGTTGCTCATGCAGGATACATGCTTGCAGCATTAACGGCAATTGGTGCATGGAATTGGGGTCTTGTTGACAATGCAGGCGATGCGATGGATGTCGTGGTTGCAGCACTGCTCTTCCACATGTTTGTTCTCGTCTTCTTCAAACTTGGAGCCTTCCTTGTTCTCGGTGTCCTCGAGATGGAGGGTGGAGCTTCCCGCCTCTCATCACTTGCTGGACTGGGTAAGCGAGAACCACTGCTTGCTGTTGCCATGTTCTTGTTCATGATTTCACTTGCAGGTGTGCCACCAATGGCCGGATTCCTGTCCAAGCTCTTGGTCATCATGGGAATCGTTGAGGTTGCAACAGGAACAGGTTCGCTTTCATCGATCGCTGATGCGCACTGGGTCTGGTGGCTTGCTCTCTTGATGGTTATCAACAGCGCAATCTCGATGTTCTACTATCTCCGTGTTGGTGTCGTCATGTACTTCCACGAGCCTGAAGAAGGCCGACAAGGACCACTTGCATCAGGTGCATCAATTCGAATTGCAATCGCACTGTGTGCAATTGGAACGGTCGCATTTGGACTGGTCGGTGGCGAATTAATCGACATGTGCAGAGATGCTGCAGAATCACTTCGCTGAGAAGGGGCGACTTCAAGAGGGGTCGACCTCTCGTTGCACATGGTGAGACCCAATGGGACGACGTCATGAGGAAAAAGTGGACGAGGAAGAACTCGCACGCTTGGAAAATCCTGAAGGTTCACCAGGCAAAATCCGTGTCAAACTTCCAAACGATGGAAAGAAGCGCGGCGAACTTGGCTATAAGGGCGAAATGTTTGCCCTTGCTGAAGAAATCCTTGGTGGCCGACGTGTCACTGTTCTCTGTGCAGACGGCCAAACCCGAATGGCACGTATTCCTGGAAAGATGCGACGTCGACAATGGGTTCGAGAAGGTGATTTGATCATTGTATGGCCATGGGACTTTCAAGATTCAAAGGCGGATGTAAAGCATCGATACACCAAGACACAGGCCATGTATCTTTCAAGAAAGCAAGTGCTTCCAGATGTCGTCGATATGTTTGGAATGAATTCACGCGTTGATGATGACGATATTGGTGACGACTTGTTCGGTTCTTCGGATGCTCCTGAAGAGGTCGCTCAAGAAGACGATGACGACGTTGACGACATGTTTGGTTCAGATGATGGCGATGATGATGTTGACGACATGTTCGGTTCAGATGATGACGATGACGATGTTGACGACATGTTTGGCTCGGATGATGAGGAAGAGGTCGAGGAAGCACCTGCAATGGAAGAAATGCCAGAGCCAGAACCTCTTGATGACGACGATGATGATGACGATGATATCGACGCATTGTTTGCTTGAACAGCAAAGGGTTGAAGAAATTCAATACCGAACAATCGTTTGAGGCGTATTGACATGGGACGTTCAAACGACGACTGGGATGAGTTGACGGAACGTACTCGTCAACGAAAGCAGACACGCCGTAAACGAAACAGACAGCAACGTTCCAAAGAGGAACAGGCTGATGATGAATACAACAATCAACACACATCAAAATTTATTTCAGATCTGGCTAAGAAAGATAGCCAATACAATTGGATGAAGGATGAGAAGAACAAACGCATGTTTCAGAAGATTGAGAACCGAATCCAAGGAGCGATGGGAAGTGGTACCTATGACTGGGTTGACCGTCGTGTCTTCGACCAAGTTTTTGACCGCTTAACACTCATGTCCTTGTACAAACTGATGAATGCAGGTGTCTTGGATACGCTCGATTTTCCAGTCGCTCGAGGCAAGGAAGCACACGTGTTTCATGGAACCAATCTCGAAGGGAAGAGTGTTGCAGTCAAAATCTTCCATACATCCAATGCAGTCTTCAAGAATTTGATGCAATACATTGAGGGTGATCCACGATTTGGTGGTCTTCGCCGACGTCATCGTGATCTTGTTGATGTCTGGGTGCGTAAGGAGCATCGAAATTTAACACGCCTGTATCGTTGGGGACTTCCAGTTCCTCAACCGATTGCAATTCAGAAAAATGTCCTCGTTATGGACTATTTGGGTACCGAATCGCAACCTTCTCCAAAGTTACGTGATGTGAAGATTGACCATCCACAGGCAGTGTATGATGAAATGCTCGAGTTCCTTGCCATATCTTGGCAAAAGGCTGAGTTGGTTCATGGTGATTTCTCTCCATTCAACATTCTCTGGCACGGAAATGCTCCAATCGTTATCGATGTTGGTCAAGCTGTTATCCAACATCATCCCAAAGCAAAGGAATTCTTGGTTCGTGATGTGACGCGTCTTGTCGAATGGGCCAATAAGAACGGCCTCGATGTTGAACTTGCAGATGCAATGTATGATGTTCTTGAAATGGATTTATCGTACGTTGTTCAACGAGAAGAGGAAGAGTGAATCACTCCTCTTCCCACGTAATGGATTCATCTTCAGCCATTTCCATCATGTCCGCAACGGCTTCATCATCATCAGGATCGATTTGACTTGCGCGCAATCGACGACCTCTTCGTTCTGAAACATCAGACAATCCCGGTACAAGACCATCAAATCCGTCGGCAACTCCATCATCATCTCGCGTCTCTATGGACTCGAGGGAACGATTGTCCATTTTCATTCGCTTACGACTTCGCTCTAAGAACGAAAGAACACTTCCATGTTCTGAACCACCAGCGATCATCTCAACTGCTTGTCGAGCCAAACCGAGGCCATCAGCATCACCAACCAGGACAACCGTCGATTTGTAAATCGTAATTTCCACATCGGTGAGGTTTTCGATCAGTCGGCGAATCTTTCCTTGACTGCCGATGATACGTGCTCGAATACGTCGTTGTTGTTGGGCTCGCTTACCTACAAAATCTTTCAAATCAACCATTTCAAAGAAATGATCATCTTCGAGGAGTCGAATCGCCGCTTTCGGTGCCATACCTCGGCCAATGGCCTTGATGACATCTGGGAATTTCATCGCCTTGATCGGGTCGTATGAACCTGGCTCGCCCCAAACAACTTCCACATCACCAGATTCAGAATCGATGTGGAATTCCTGAGCGCCTGATGCTTTTCGCAGAGCCTTTGCTGTGGTACCCTTTGAACCAATAAGGACAGCGATTCTGTCCTTGGGAATACGTGGCAGCCCCTGTCGCATGTGTTGATGCCTCCTGCCACAGTTTTTCAATCTCGTTGTTGAATCAAGGCAACAAAGAAACCAATGCAAATCAATGCAATCAGTGAAGGTGCAAACGATGGCACAAGGCCAGGACTTGACACATCAGCGCCTGTAACGACCATGTAATGGTCGTTGTTGATCTCACTGTTTTCATCGATGACGTTGGATGGATCAATACGTACACGAAGATCATATTGCCCACTGTTCGGAACAGTATAGGACCATTCAACAGATTCGACATTATCTCCAAGCGATCCAGCAGGCAGGGTTAGGACGCTCATGACAGTCCATTGTGTCGTCGCACTTCGATCAGCTGGAGCGGCTTCAAGGCTTACAACGACTGCACCCGCATACATTTGATTGGAACGTACTTCACCAGTGATGGTCACATTACCGAAGTTCTCTCCTGGTCGAACGACCAATCGATCGAGATCTGTTGCTGTTGTATTCCAAGATAGATCAAGACCAGGCATCACTTGGAAACCTTGCGGGTCTGTTGTCTCACTGTTTCCTGCTTCGTCAACAATGGTCGCTTTGAGCATGAGATACTGACGAGACTTGGTTGCCCAGTTGGCCATTGCTAAGCCACGATCAAGCCCTGAACCAGGAAGTTCGAGCCATTGACCAGATAAGTCGGGCGTAAGGCCAACACCGTTGCTATCAAACCCGTATTGAAGCGATACAGCATCTTCATCAATACCAGAAAGAAGGTCGTAGGTCGAGAACGAAATGTTCGCAATTCCAATCAAGTTTGTCGTCAGTGGATCAACCGTCCATCCAACAAGTTCTGGCATTGATGTATCAACACGAACCGTCTCAGAAATTGTGTTCCCGACGTTACCAACACGATCTGTTGCTCGCAGTGATATGCTGTGATTTCCTTCACTCAAGGTGACAGTATGCGTATTCGTTGTAATCGTTGACCAAGTGCCGCCATCGATTTGCAATTCAACAACGTCAACACCACTGCCAGCACCATCGTTTGCAGCATCAAGAATTCCAGTAATACTGACCGATGTCGTTGATTGCCACGTTCCACCGTTACCAACGGATACGCTGTTCATCGTCGGTCCAGTTCGGTCGATTCCAATGAAGATCGTTTCCGAACTACTGAGTCCAGAATCATCGAAAACCGTAAGTCGAGGGTTCCATGTTCCTTCTGAAAATGAACCACTGCTCCAATCCCAGCCATAGGCTAGGGACGTTGGTCCGTCGGTTGCAGGGGAGCCAGGCCCCGGAACATTTTGCAACGTCGCTCGATCAAAATCATCATCGGATATTCCATATCTGAATTCAATCGTACCGGTCTCACCCACATTGTACCATGCACGGTCGGAACTTGTCGCACCCGTTCCAACATCGGGAGATAAGGCAGTAAATGCTGTGATCACTGGAACTTGATTGTCGATGGTGAACTCATCGGTTGTTGCAACAGTAACATCGCTGACATCTGAATCCCATCCTGTCGCTCGAAGGGTATAGGTGCCGTTCGTTTGTGAAGTTGAATCGAAATTAAACAGCCACGGCGTTCCAGTGAGGTTGGTGAGTGTGGAATAAGTGCCACCAACCTCTGCGATTTCAACGAGGATTGAATCGATGGTTCCCGTACCTGTCAAACTGAACGTCACCGTCTTGAGGCCAGTCACCGATTCATCCTCTGCTGGACCGTTTGAGAAGACGATGTTGACAGCAGAGGTGTTGTAGGTTTCAGGATTCTCCTCGAGATGTAGGATTTGGGTTGGAATTGAAGAAAAGATGGAGAGAACGAGGAAGGTCACGAGGCCAACAGCAACAACTCGTCCTCCCATGCTTTGCTTAGGCATGCGACCATCCTTCAAATCTCCCCTTCTCCCATCGATTTTTGTAGCATCTCAACAGGTTCTGACCAGATGGGTTCAAGTGCTTTGCATGTCGTCGAATTATCATGGCGAGGGGCGTCTACGCGATTTGCTGTGTTCTTCTGATGGTCGCATCACTTGGTGTTATCCCAGTAAGTTCCTACGATAGCAATGGTGTACAAGCCTCTGAACAGACGCTGAGCATCCTCCCCGCAAGTCCGACCGAAGGGGGGTCAATCACCGGTTCATTGACGCTGCAAAACACCAATTCACAACTTGCTGCAAACGTTGAGTATTCGTTCTATGCAAATGCAATCTCGCCAAGTACGCGTCTGTTGACATCAACAGTCAACATCGCTGCGAATGATTTTGCAACGGTTGATGCAACGTGGGATGGTTTGGCTCAAGATGACAACAAGTTGTGGGTGAGTTACTCATACAACAATGGACCGACGCATGAGTTCTATTACTCTTTTATTGTCGAGGGTCTTCCAAGTTTGTACATCACCGAATCAATCCTGAATCCATCTTCTGGAATTCATTCTGGTGATACGGTCGAACTCAATACCAAAATTGCCAACATTGGCAGTGTTGATGCTGACGCCTCACATCTTGAGATTCGATATCCTGGAAACATGGATGATGTTCAACTTGCAACCGATGCCATTCTTGCTGGATCTGAGACATGGGTGAATACAACCTTCATCGCTCCTTCAACGGGAACCTACGAAATAACTCTCACACCAGATGCAAACGATGTGATTCAAGAGTCGTCTGAGGTTGGGAAGGATACAACAGTCGCCCTCATTGTTGAACCTCGTCTCGATCTCTCGCATCAGGGCGATGTAACCATCACAGAAACACAAGGCTCTCTTATCGGTCCGTGGACTGTTTCCGGTACAATTGCCCGTGAAGCAGGTGAAGGAACAACAGTTGTTCCTATGGTCTTGGAATTCCGAGAAGGAGCAACAACCGTTCGCTCCTTACAAGCGTTTGATGTCAGCATCTCAGGAACGGGCTACAGCACACAACCTTGGACAACGACGATTACGAGCACGGACATTGCTGGATTACAAACCGGTCAATACACGCTTGCTGTTGTCATCGACCCGTTCACATCAGGTTCGTTCATCCAAGAGCGAACCGATAACGACGAACTTCTCGTCACGTTCACACTCCCAGAAATCCCTGACGTTTTTGTCGATCCTTTAGCGCTTCCAAGTCGGTCCTCGGTTGCTGCTGGTTCCTTTGTTGACTGGTCAATGACGGCAACAAATACAGGTGATGTAGCGGTCTCTGGAACGTTCATTTACACATGGGAAGGTCAATCTTACGAGTCTGAACCCATACCGCTGAACTCTGGTCAAACCTATACCTATACGGCAACACATGTCACCGAGTTGGGGCAGCATACAGCTTACATCAATGTTGAATGGAAGGCTGCAGGTGATTCATATGATCGAGTTCCAACGAACAGTGTTGCAACAGGTTCAGTTCTGGTTGAAGCCAATCTTGAACTCAATTGGGATGATGACTCATGGGTGATTACCGATGATGCTGGCGATCCTGCAACCTTCCCGCTCGAATCGGGGGAATCCTATACCATGACGTTGGACATCAAAGCCACAAGAGGAACTGGTGATGTCACATTTACGTGCAAGAACAGCCAAACGACATGGGGAATCATTGATATCACAGTCGCAAATCCAGACGATAGAATCGAGGTTTCATGCACGTTCACCGCATCAGGAAAGATGTCGATTGTTCAACTGATTCCGTCAGACCCAATGGTTGCTGATGCATACGAACGCTCGTTTTCAACGGCATATACCGATGGGGGTGGGTCCAGTGGTGGAAGTAGCGATGGTATTGGAACGGCGATGTTGATGTTGTTTGGTGCGCTTGCCCTCATTGGTGTCCTCATCGCTACCGTCTTGCTTACTCGAGAACGAGAAGAAGAAGTCGAACGTGATATCTTCAATTATTGTCCTGCGTGTGATGGGGAACTTGAGGGCGATGAAAATCGATGCCCACACTGTAACTTTAACCTCCGCAAGGCCCGTTCACAATTCCACGATTGTCATGCATGTGGTGAATCGATTCCAGACCTTATGGAGAATTGTCCTTACTGTGGCGCTGAGCAGGATGTTTCGTCCTTCTTCGAGCGTCGAGAACGTCGAGTTCGAGATGTTCCTGAAGAGAAAGAACTTGTATCATTGCCTGAAGAAGATGAGGACAAGATTGTGAGTGGGTCAGAAGACTTTGCCGATGCAGTCAAAGAATTTGGATACGATGAGTCCAATCTCGAGGAAGAGTGGGATGAGAATGTCGTCGCTGCTGAGCAAGAGGTTACGGCTGCTTACGATCTGCGAAACGCAGATGAAATCGCCATGGAAGACATGACAGAAGAAGAAATTGAAGCGATGCAGAACCAAGTTGTAACCACCCTGAAAACGGTGAAGGAATCCTTTGAAGGGCATGATTTAGATGCCTTCCTACCGGGCAAGGATGAGATGAAATCGCTCAAGGATGATGGTAAGGACAAGGACGGAGCTGCATGGACAACACTCTCTGCGAGTGATGCTGAAATCCGCGGCGATCTCTACGAACTCACGGGTGAAGAAGGCGTTATGCCAGGCGAAAAGGTCGTTGTTGGCATGGGCATTACCGATAGTTCACTCGCTGGAAACGAAATCGTTGAAGCAAGTGCAGACTTTGCTTTCGAAGATGATGCTGAACAGCCACTCGCCCAAGAGGATGGCGAGGCGACGAGTGCTACAAAGCCACGACGACGGCCACGAAGAAAGCGTGAACCAGAGGTCGAGACTGCGGATTGTGGTGCGTGTGGTGCAGTCATTCCAGCCGATGCGAAAGAATGTCCAACCTGTGGTGCAAAATTCGAATGATTGATGCCTGTCAGCACTCATAGGGTTCGTCATCGCTTGCGCTCGGAGTTGCTCTTGCGTCATTCAGGCAAGTTGACACAATCTGAAGGTCCGTTTCAACGCTTCCCTGTGTTGGGGTGATTTTCATATCGTTGAGATGATTGGAGGGGTACATGCAGCAGAGAGTTCTCACGGTCTTTATGGCCCTCTCGATGTTGCTGGTCTCAACATCGGGTTGCATTGGTCTTCTCCAAAGTAGGGAATACATGGAGCACCTACGTGGCGATATTCAAGTACAGACGCAAACTGAGACAACGAGCATTGAACATTTCTTCGATCAAGCAGAAGTTGGCAGAGAGTGGAATGAGAAGTTTACAGTCGATTCAGAAGTAACAGCTATCGGTGTCTACTTCAAAACGACCATGGCTGGTGAAACGGTCAAAGAAATCTTTGAGCAACTTGGAATATTGGATCCTCGTCAGGTTGAAGTCAGGATTACAGATTCACTCGGAACGCTTCGATACAACGCTACACACGATTCAACGAAGACTGCTCCTTATGTGAACATCGTTCCTGGAGCGGATGGAAAATTTGTTTCTGGCGAATGGAACATCAACATCGTTGGTACAGGTGGTGGCCTGTTTGGAGAGCAGGATGACTTTTTGCTGAACGTCTATGTTGATCGTTCCTGCACGGTTTATCCTCAAGATGATGTCTGTGTTGTCGATTAGACAAGCGATTCACTGCAGGCATAACGACGACTGCAATGTCGACATTTCCCTTTTCGCTCATGGTTACGCTTTGCACCACCTTCGACCATTAATCGTTGAACTTCGATAATACTCTCTTGGAGATGTTGTTGCGCATGTTGGTCCCAAAAGACCTGATGCACATCGTCCTCACCATAGCGAAGAACGCCATATGGTGGAGACTTGTTGGTACTTGTTTCAACGAGGGAAATGTAGGCTAACAGTTGCAAACGATGCGATGCATGAGGCTTCTTTGGAACCTTTCCTGTCTTTTGTTCCACAGGGATGAATTCCCCATCGATGATGACGATTTGATCTGGGCGTCCACGTAGGCCGGAAACTGGATCGATGAGAAGGTCGCTACTTTTGTCATCGTCTGAATACATCAATTGAGCTCCTTCCTCAAGGCCCGCTTTCTTCCGATTCTCCACCATTTCATTCTCAGCCTTGAGCGACCGTTGAAGTTGCCATGTTGCCAAGAAGGTCCAAATGAAAGCAATGACGATGAGAATAAATGCAGCCTGGTCTCGATCTTCTGCAGCAACCAATGCAATGGCATGAGCGCCGATGACAATCGTAGCAAGAAGCAAACCTGCTTCTGTCCTTCCTGCTGAAAACCATCCTCCCAAGAATCCGATTGGACTCCATGTTGGTTCTAATCCAGTCGATTCAAATTGTTCCTTTAGGTCGCGAATTTCTTTGATACTTCGCTCAAATTTGAACCAATTCCGCCATGGTAATGCAATGGATAGAATTGCTACAATTAAACAAGAAACTGACCACATCGAGAGAATTTTAGCGAATTCGAGAGGAGGATTCATGACATCATCGATGTAGAGAAAGGCGATTGAATCGATGGCAAAGGCGATGATAATCCCAAACCACCACGACCAGATGAGAAGCGATCTACGCATTCGGATCATGGCTTCTTGATATTCATTCATATCATTGTGAATCTCTTTGTGTTTCTCAACACCTTCTTCAATCGCCTCGCCAACGCCTGATGTACCTTCTTTGGCAAGTTGCCAAGACAATGGGCAATACATGAATCGCTCCAAGTCGCTCGCACTAACGGGCAATGCGTTTCCATCTTCATCACAATAATAGTCCTCAGGGCCGATTTTTGCACCTGAAAAAACGCCCCCCATGATGCATCTTTCGTCAACATAGATTTGATTTCTTCCCCTTCTTTCATCAAAATGGAGTTCTGAGATGATGCGAAGTGGTTAAGAAGAGCGTTTAGGTCGGTTGCTTGCTGAGGCCATACTATGACTGAAGAAACGGGACTCTTGATTCCACTTGAACTCTATGAAGAATCTGGTGTGAACATCGGAACAAAGCAGAAGAGCGCTGATATGAGTCGCTTTATCGACACAGTCAATTCCGATGGTCTTTACCTTCTCAATTTGAATCAAACAGATACTCGAATCCGCATCATTGCATCCTTTTTGAATCAATACGATCCATCGAAGATTATGGTCGTCTCAGCTCGGCAGTACGGACAACGTCCTGCTCGTATGTTTGCTGAAGCGATTGGAGCAAATTCAGCTGTTGGTCGATTCATCCCAGGAAGCCTCACCAATCCAGCTCTCCGCTCCTACAAGGAACCGGATGTCTTGTTTGTTACCGACCCAGCATCCGATCAACAATCGCTTCGAGAAGCCGTTAACACAGGTCTACCAATCGTTGGCCTCGTCGATGCAAACAACAAGTTGCGAAACGTTGACGTTGCACTACCTGCAAACAACAAGAGTCGACACTCTCTTGCTCTCATTTACTGGCTTCTTTCCCGTGAAGTTCTCAAGTTGCGAGGAGAAACAACCGACGACGCTTGGGCAGAAGCAAACGATTTGGAAGATTGGAAGTCAACCTTCTGAAATCGGTTTCAAGAAGTTGGAAATCGCTTCCGCAGCTTCGTTCACATCTGAAAGTTCGTGCATAAGCGTTCGTACTGATTTCGCACCAGGCAGGCCTTTTGAGAATGCAATTGCGTGACGTTGCATGGTCTGTTTGGCAAGCCCTGTTGTTTCTCGACAGAGTGTGACGTAACGGTCCCAACACCATCGTCGTGCTGCGAATGCTTTCGAAGTTGCAGACAACTCATCCCAGTCGTCATCCCGTTCCATGACCCACGGCAATTCTTCTTCCTCCATCCATCCAAGTCCGACTTTGATCTGAGCAAAAACATCTGGACGGCCGATTGCTGCACGACCGATCATCAGTCCCGAAGCATTGGTTAATTCCAAACACTGTTGAGCGCTTTGCGCATCTGTAATGTCTCCATTCGCTACAACGGGGACTTCAACAGCATTGACTGCATTTTGGATGGTTTCCCAATCAGCAATTCCAGAATACCGTTGACGAAGTGTACGTCCATGAATGCACAATCGTTGCGCACCAACTCGTTCCAGTGACTGACAGATGTTGACAGCATTGTTGGGTCCTTGACCCGTTCCAAGGCGCATCTTTGCCGTGACGGGTATGTCCACAGCATCGACGATGTTTTCAACCATCGAGACCAGTTTTTGTGGCTCACCCATCAATGCAGCACCTGCACAGATATTGGTGACCTTTGGAGCAGGACATCCGAAGTTCAAATCGATGACGTCTGCGGAATCCTCAAGCATCGTTGCAGCTGTTACCATATCGTCCATTTCCCCTCCGAAAATCTGTGGAATGAAGGGTTGTTCACGAGGATCTGATTCCATTTTTCTCCAAGAGGCTGTGGCTTCGCGACTAAGTGCAGTACTGTTCGTAAATTCTGTAATCGTGATATCTGCACCACATTCCTTCGCAAGCAAACGATACGGAAGGTCGGACACGCCTGCCATCGGAGCGAGATAGAGCGGTCGTTGTTCACCCGACCAAGGCTCGTAGGTATCGAATCCGAAATCACGCATCATGCATCGCCCGGTGACAGAACCTCTTCAATCATCGCACCTACACGTCGAATCCTACGCAAGACTCGATCGAATCGTGTGGTCATGATTTGTTGACAATCTTCAAGCGTATGTCCAACCAATCGATAGCCAAGTGGTAGTCGGCCTCCAAGTAAATTGAGCAAGAGCATTTGTTCAGAAGCATCGATGTTCTGCATTGCTTGTTGAACATCTTCAACAGTGAGTTTTCCTTTCGCAAGTGGTTGGAGAAGCGAAGCGTGGGTTTTCTCAGGAATTATTCGCATGAAGCCACCTTTCTTGAGCAACCAATCCTCTCCTCGTCGTTGATGTTGCGTCATCATTGCAGACCAAAGAGCCGATGCAAGACGGTCAGTACGCGGTATTCGTTCCACGAAACCACATGCTCGAAAACGTTCGAGGATTCGTCCAAGTCGTGCCTTCTGTCCTCCAAATTGTTCGTGAACATCATCAAGTGAAACGGGTGTTCCAGTGTTGAGTAGAAAATCGAACAGTTGCTCAGAGACCGAATTGTGAAGAATTTCATTTCCAGGGCGATCGCCAAGCAATCCAAAATCAGCCATCCATTGTGTCAAATCCGAAGCATCCTGCTGAGTCGATCGATAATCAACAATGCTGAGGTTGAGAGGAAGTTGTGATTCTTCAGCAATTTCGTTTGGTAATGATACGCCTTCTCGCTGCCATCGTGGTTGAAGCAACTGCATTTTCTGATCAAGAATCAGTCGATATTGAGCGAAACACAACTCGAGGGCTTGGGACAATCCTCCGCCTCGAAGGATGTAGGTTCTCCAGCCCTTACCTTCATTTGTGTAAGAGAGTAAGCCCGATTGGCTAAGTCGAGCGAGATGATGATTGAGTGCTGCTGGCGTCATCGCAAGCTCATCGGAAAGCTCCTGTGCATCCCACGATTTCTGAGGATATTGGAAAAAGTGATCACGCAACATACGATGAATAGGTGAAGCAGCCCCGTAATCGGCCGTAGCATCGCCTTTTCGACGAACAAAACAAAACGATTCAACGAACCATCCAACCAATCGATCGATTGAGCGATCCGTTGTTGGCATTGGAAGTTCTTCCAATTTCAAATTGAGCATAACAGATTACAAGTGGCGATGGTCTTTGAAGGCTATGCAACAATTCCTTTTCAGAAAGGGAAAATTATGCTTGAGCACGACGACCGTCATCCCAGTTGTAGGTCACACGTTCGCTTCTTCGGAATGTTTCGGGTTCAATATGAGGGGCAAGATTGAGAACATCCAATCGTAATATGCCTCGTCGACGTAAGACTTTGACTGCAGAGTGAACGCTTGCTCGACTGCGTCCGATTCTTCGAGCAAGTTGTGCTTGCGAGCGCGGAATACCTTCCTCAAGAATGTCATCGATTACTTGTCGTTGAACGGCCGATAGTCCGATTGGAAGGCTTGAAGCAATACGCTGATGATCATTTGAAACCGATTGAAGAAGTTCAACCTGAGCAGGTCCACCTGCGAAGTAACAGGTACGTCCATTCACAGGCATGACCGTGATGTTTCCTTGATTTTGCATCACGTCAAGATGATGTCGAAGCGTTCCATTCGCAGCACTCAGTTCGTTTTGCAATTCCCGATAGCACAAGCCAGGATGTCGCTCAAGGGTGCGTAGAACACGAGTGCGGAATGGGTGTTCGCTCGATTGTCGTTTTGTTGAGATTCCACCAAATGCGAATGCAGATGCCGTTGAAGCCATCGCCGCAACACCGTGTGCAAGGCCTGCGATTCCACCTGCCGCTCCAGCGAGTCCAGCGGCCAGCCATGGACGCTGACGAACCCATTGCGCAAGGAGAGGCATAGGTTGAGGATATCCTCATTGTATCTTAATTCATCGTATTGATGCATCTATGTGCTGATGATCGATCCTTGATGGATTTTCATGAATGCAACCAATGGTGAAAGAAGACGACCACAGGTTATTCCATGGCTTGATAATCGATAGGTGACACGAACCGGAGGTCCATCGGTCACAATTCGTTCGACCAAACCTTCGTCAGCAAGATAGCGTAATTTGTCCGAAAGTGTTCGAGAAGAGATTCCTTTGAGCAGATGCTTCATTTCATTGAATCGTCGATCGCCAGCGATGTACAGAGTGGAAAGGATTTCGATGGTCCAACGAGAACCAAAGACGTTCAACGCTTCAACTGCAGCATCCACTTCCCAATTCAAGTCAAATCGCCCTTGCGTAGAGTGATCAGCGAGAAGAGAACGTACAGAACCGCCGATTTGAATTGTTTCGCTTATTTTGTCACTAATGGTTTTGAGTTCAGTTGTTGGGAGTACCATCGGTGGTTCTGGCATGAAACCCCGTTGCATTCCCCATACTTGATTTCTTTTCAACACCGAATGAACAAAACGCAAGAGCGTATGATTCATGAACGGTTTGCCATTCGTTCACGGCATGAAGGCTGTTGAGAACGTCGCAATCATCGGTGCAGGAAACATGGGTTCAGGAATTGCACAGAAGAGTGCTCAAGAAGGATTCAATGTTCAAATGGTCGACAGGGAGGCACAATATGTTGCTCGCGGTCGCTCAATTATCGAGAATTTTTTGCAAGAAGCCATCGAGCGGCGAATCTTCTCACAAGACGAAGTGAATGCCACACTTGGACGAATCACGGATGTTGTTGGAACAGAAAATACAGCTGAAGATACCGATTTGGTCATCGAAGCAGTGTTCGAAGATTTTGGAATCAAGACCTCGGTCTTTTCAACTCTCGACGAGGTTTGTGGTGAGGGAACAATCCTTGCCTCCAACACCTCCTCGCTCTCAGTTAATGCACTAGCAGAAGCAACAGGCCGACCAGACCGGTTTGTAGGATTGCACTTCTTCTATCATCCTGCTAAGAACCGATTGATTGAGGTTATTCCTGCTGAAACAACCTCCAAGGATACACTCGATCGAACCGTTCAGTACTGTCGAACGCTTGGAAAAGTGGTGATTGTTTGCAAAGATCGACCAGGATTTGTAGTCAACAGATTCTTTGTCCCTTGGCTGAATGAAGCATGTTTGTTGCTGGAAGAAGGTGTTGCAACAGCAGCACAAATCGATGCAATTTCATGCAAAGCATTCCGAATAGGACTCGGCCCATTTGGATTGATGAACCTTACAGGCCCACCGATTGCATTGCATTCCACAGATTATCTTGCAGAACAATTGAACACGCCTCGCTACAATGGCGCACAGAATCTCCGAGACCTTGTTGCGAACAATGCAATGTGGCCGATTGAAGATGAAACCGAATACACTCAAGAACAGTATACAACAGTCTCTGAGCGTCTTTTGGGAGTCGTCTTCGGTGTTGCAGCACAGATTGTTGAGGAAGATATCTGTTCGATGGAAGATGTTGATCGTGGTGCAAAAGTCGGTCTTCGATGGGCTCGAGGGCCGTTCGAAATGATGAATCGAATCGGAGTTGCAGAAGCGTATCGTATGGCATCAGCGTATCAATCGCTTGCCGGAGATGCATGGGTGCTTCCTTCGTTCTTCAAGGATCGATCAGATGCAGGAGTTAACTGGGATTTCTCTTACGTTGATTCCTCAACAGAGGATGGAATTGCAACCATTACCATCAATCGACCTGAAGCAATGAATGCATTGAACGAAGTCGTTGTTGCTCAACTCACGGAGGCGGTTCAAGCCGCAAATTCAGATAGCAATGTTTCGACCATCGTTCTCGATGGTGCTGGAAAAGCATTCGTAGCTGGAGCAGATGTCAAATTCTTTGTTGACAAGATTCGTTCGGATGACATTCCAGACATTGAAACCTTCACCGAAAATGGGCATGTTCTTCTCGCAGCACTCGAGGACTCAAGTAAAACAACGATTGCTTTGACGACCGGTCTAGCACTTGGAGGAGGGCTTGAACTTGCCCTCGCTTGCGATTATCGTATTGGAACTCGAAGGACACAATTCAGATTTCCAGAGACGAGCATTGGAATTTACCCAGCACTCGGTGGTACACAACGACCTGCTCGAATTGCAGGTCGAGAACTTGGCCGATGGGCCGTTCTTGCAGGAAATTTCATGAATGCGGAAACTGCAACAGATCTTGGACTTGTAACGCATCTTGTTGACATCAATGATGTTCCGAACTGCATAACTGAAATTCATGCAACAGGTAAGCCATCAGACAAGTATCCTGGTAAGCCGATGAATGAGAACAGTCCAGTCGTCAAATTTGCGAAGAAATTCTTCTCAGATGGGAACATGGATGCATTACTCGCTGGCTCCTGTCCAGATGGATTCGATGCTGAAGACAAGACCGTTGCTCGCCAATTGAAATCGCTCAAGTTTACTGCACCAATCGGACTGGCTATGGCAAGTGAACGAATCGATGCAACCGCTTCAATGTCACTCGATGAAGGACTTCAACTTGAGTTGCAAGGATTGGATCGAATCTTCTCAACGGAAGACGCACTCGAAGGTCTCAGCGCTTTAATCGAAGGCCGAAGAGCGACTTACAAGAATGCCTAAACCCAACACGATTGCATCTTCTGGATGGATTCAACAATCTTTCCAAGTTCGATGGACTCTTCTTGCTCTTGTGCGAGCAAGATTCGGTTCTCGACAGCTTCGACAAGATCGTCGCTTGGTTCCTGTCCCAACATATCGGTCAGAACTTCCTTCAAGGATTTTGATTGACCTCGAAGAATGGCGAGATGCGCCTTGATTTTCTCTTCATCATCGCGTGGTGAGCGTACGTTTGAGGTCAAGCAACCACCTCAATCGGTGTAGCTTCACGTTCCACAAACCATCTATCCCACGCAACGACCTCTTCCTCTGTCCAATGTTGAAGTGGACCTTCTTGACTGATGGTCTCGACGTTTTCAGGCCCAATGTTCCGACTTTGTTTGATACCGGGTGCACCGAGAACGAGGGCTCGAGAAAGAATCCCTTGCGCAATTGCAAGGCTGTTTTTGTCTGTAAGGCTCCAATATGCCTGGAATCCTGGGTGGGTGTGTACCCATACTCGAAACGGAGCCATCATCCCTACAGGAGGACGAAGTGGTACACGTCCAGGAGAGCCCCAGTCGATTTGTATTTCTCCATTCGCATCGATGAGAACAGATGTTTCCAAGCCAGCGATGAGAGAGAGGTTGTACACCAAATCCCAACGCCCATGCTGAGCAGCTCTACGTTGAACGGATTGAACCTCTTCGGATTCAACCGCTCGTGATTCTGCTTGAAAGCAAGCACTCGTCCACTGCTCGTAGGTGATACCAATCGATTTAATGTCCATAACGGGAATCATGCTTTCACCTCCGGAAACTTGAGATCTCCAAACATGATGCTCGACATTCTCTCTCGAAGCGTCGGTTGATTTCGCAATTGTCCAATCAACCATGTTGCAGCTGCAGCAGCAGCATTGACATAGCCGAATTGGATGTTGCCTGCATCGATTGCGCCTTCGATTTGACAACTTGCAGGTTCGTGGTCCGGCGTCATCATGGCGACAAGCTCAGGGTCTGATCCGTTGGTGAAATACACGTGACCATCACCCGTTGATCGCAAGTCAATCCAAGGAACGTTGGTTGCATGAACAAGTCTTCGAGGATGTGGTCTATCGACGCCAATAATAATAAAATCATAGCCATCTAATTGTTCTTCAACCCTTAAGTTAACTGGATTCGATTTTACGTTAACGAATTTAAATTCACTAAATCGGTTTGACAAAACATCTGTTTTTCTTTTTCCAACATCTTTGTGGCTAAATCGTTGATGCCCTAAATTTGATTCCTCAACAATATCTCCATCCATAATTTCAATTGAACAGTTTTTTTCTATTTTATTTAATGCTGGAATAACTAATTCAGCAACCATGCCTCCAATTCCACCTGCACCTATAATCAATATCCGTGGCGTACGCTTCGCTGTCATGACAAAGATACAATTCCACAGTATTTGAAGGACTTCAACTCTGAACAAGAGGGAGTTTCTTGACTGGAGGTGCAATTCCCAAATCTTCAGGGAAGTACAATTCTGCTTCAGGAATTGGAATCGGCACAATTTCACGACCGATGAGTGCGACACGACTTGGACGACTTTCCGAGAGGACCTCTCGGTTGACCTGAGGCGCAAGTTCGTTTGAGAAGGAAAGGATGTCATCATGACTTGGCATGTTTTCCATGGAGAGATTCTCTCGGCTATGACCAACATAGACGTAGCCCTTTGCTTCGATAAAGTCGGGATCTGCACGGTTATCGAGTTCTGCAAATTCCTTGATGTGCGTAGATGACATGTTGACGCCCTTCATCAGGGTGTGACGACAAACAATTCTGGTGTCGAGACTTGGAAGTAAGTCGATGGTTTTCTCAAATTGATCCCAGGCGCCACTGTTCCATTTTGGTCGACATACATCATCGAACACTTGCTTGTTTGGAGCATCGACAGAGACGTAGAGTTGTGTAGGAAGCGTCTCGAGATTCTCAAGGACTTTTGGCAATGTTCCATTGGTGACGAGCATCGTTGTCATACCATGCTTGTGACACAAGTCCATGTATTCACCAAGACGGGTGTAGAGTGTAGGTTCACCATTCAGTGAGATAGCAACGTGTTTTGGATCTTGAGCTTCGAGGAACTTTTCTCTTGGAACCTTATCGTTTCCACCGAAGCCAGAAAGCAGTCGACGCTGTGCACGTACACTCTCATAGAGAAGTTCGAGCGGATCTTGATCAGTCAACTCAAGTGTGTCCATGTGCGGTTCTCGCCAGCAATAGGTGCATGCGAGATTGCATTGATCGACGACTGGGGACATCTGCATGCACGTATGGCTCTTGACACCGTAGAATGTTCCCTTGTAACAGGCACGATCACGTAGAAGCGATTCTTTGGTCCAATGACAGGTTTTGACACCCCCATGTTCACCAACAATGTGATATCGTTGCTTCTGCAGTTTCGCTTTGAGTGCCGGGTCCATACCCATGGTGATTCCTCCTGTAGCCGGATTCCACTGTTGATGAACGGTCGGGAGCGGCTCGGATAATTGGGCCTCTGGATTTTTATTCTTGAAGAGAGCGGTCCAAATGGGTGTAATTAACAACACTTAATGTAAGAACTACACCTATGTGTTGGCAAGTTTACCACGCCTTTGAATAGGTGGAGCACCACATTTAGATTGAGGATAACAATGGATAAAGAACTCCAGACATATACCGACCAAATTATGGATCAGCAACAGTACCGTTCGGGAATCTTCTCGAACGTTATGTCGCCGATTCTGAATGCAATGGCAGCGTTTCGTTTCTCTGCAAACGAACGTGGTGCCCCTCACTCAAGGAGGGATATCTGAATGGATCGTGAACTCGAAATGTTCGTTGACCAAGCTCTCGAAGGTCAAGTGTATCGAAACGGTATTTCCTTCATGCCATCCTTCGTTCGAAAGATAGCATCCGTGTTTCGCCGTTCTTGATTCGAAGGCAACGCCTTTGAAGCATGAGTCACTCGTTTGAGCATGGCTAAGTGGGCGCCACATTTGATCGGATTGCTCACACCTATTTCTGCAGCAGTCACCCTACTCATCGGTGGCTGGTGGATGCTGACACCAATTATCTTGCTTCTTGGTATTTACCCGTTCCTTGATGTGCTTGCAGGATCTTCAACTGTTCATGATGTCGAGGAAGAAGGGAAAGGACACAATGTCATCGTTCATCTTCATGGCCTTCTTGTTCCAATCGTTGTAATTTGTCTTCTTTATCGAGTTTGGGATGGTCTTGGTTCCATCTCCATCATCGTACCAGCACTTTCAGCAGGTCTTGCAACAGGTGCAGCAGGTGTTGTCGCCGCCCACGAACTTGGGCATCGGAAACCTCGCTCGTCCAGTTGGTGGCTTGGACGGCTTGATCTCTTATGCGTACTTTATCTCCATTTCACAGTTGAACACAACCATACGCATCACAAACACTGGGCGCGCAAAGTCGACCCTACCAGTTCACCTTGGGGGCGAAGTGTCTATGGTCACCTTGTCCGAACAGTTCCCAGACAACTGCGAAATGCGTACAGAATTCGGAAAAAAGATACAACCATTTCCGTCATCATTGAACTTGCATTACTTGCATCTCTTGCTTACTGGGGGTTGCCATTCCTCGCTGCGTTCGTCGGACAGGCCATCGTCGCCATCTATCTCCTTGAATTTGTGAACTTCATTCAACATCACGGACTTGAGCGAGGTGAAGATGAGCGTCCGCATGCAGGTCACGCTTGGGAGAGTCGAACGCGATGGTCTCGATACACGCTAATGAATCTACCACTCCATGCAGCGCATCATCTTCGTTCAAGTACGCCATACGAGCGACTACGTCCCTACGATGAATCGCCTCAACTTCCAGGTGGCTATTACCAGATGTTCTGGATTGCACTTATTCCACCGTTGTTCAATCGGCTCATGCAGAAATCGGCCAGTCACTCTGGTGGCGTTGGCGGAGCATAGCCTCCATCAACCGCTTCTTGTACAATGGCTAAGTCGGATTCGACCATCATTTGAACGAGTTGCTCAAAGGTTGTCTTGGTTTCCCAACCGAGTTTTTCCTTTGCATAGGCTGGATCTCCGATGAGAAGATCAACTTCAGCAGGGCGGAAGAATTTCGGATTGGTCCGAACACGGACAACACCATGTTGATCGGTTGCAATCGTATCAACACCTTCGCCCGACCAGTTCAATTCAAGACCAATGTGCGAGAATGAAAGGCTGATCATATCTCGGATGCTGTGAGTTCGACCGGTCGCAATGACGTAATCATCAGGCTCATCTTGTTGCAGCATCTTCCACTGCATCTCGACGTAATCGCCTGCAAATCCCCAGTCACGCTTGGCATCGACGTTGCCGATGTAGAGACATTCATCGAATCCATGCTTGATTCGAGCCGCCATCATGGTCACCTTTCGGGTGACGAATTCAAGGCCACGGCGTGGGCTTTCGTGATTGAAGAGAATACCTGTGCAAGCGAACATGTTGTAGGATTCGCGGTAGTTTCGAGTAATCTCGAATGCCATGACTTTTGCACAACCATATGGTGAGCGCGGGTGGAACGGTGTTTGTTCCGATTGTGGGACTTCGCGTACCTTACCGTACTGCTCACTGGAGCCTGCTTGGTAGAAGCGACAGTCTGGAGCATGCTTTCGAACAGCCTCGAGACAACGTAGCGCACCAAGGCCAGTGATGTCAGCAGTCATCATGGGTGAACGCCATGATTCAGGTACAAAGGACATCGCACCGAGATTGTAGAATTCATCTGGCTTAACCTGATGAACAGCATTGTCAATCGAATTTTGATCGGCCAAATCACCGTTGAGAAGGTGAAAATTATCGTTGCTCATCAAGTGATTAATGAGGTTACGACCAAGGCTTGGTTGCGATACCCGACGGACCAATCCATAAACGGTGTACCCCTTTTCTAAGAGCAATTCGGCAAGGTAGGATCCATCTTGTCCGGTGATTCCGGTGATGAGTGCAGTCTTTCCGCTCATAGCGAATCCTGATGTTTCCCTTTTTTGAAAGCGTCGCATTAAATGTTGAGTCATTCGATACAAACCATTGTAAAGAAATAACGTCGCGATTTTAACTGCATGCAGAGATGCAGGGGTTCATGAAATGCTAGAAGTCAACGATCTCACCAAGAGTTTTGGTTCGCTCAACGTTTTGAAAGGTGTCAATATGCAGGTCGAAAAGGGCGAGATGGTCGCTCTCATGGGCCCATCTGGTTCTGGAAAGTCTACACTTCTCAACATCATCGGTGGATTGCTTGCAGGTGATGGTGGCAGCATTACGCTTGATGAGCGAACATATGGGCAAAAGGGCCCATCCAGCGTTGTCGACGTTCGGCGAAATAAGGTGGGATGGATTTTCCAAGATTTCCACCTTCTTGACAACCTCTCAGCTGTCGATAATGTTGCAATCGCCCTTGAATTATCTGGAATGCCTTCTGATGAAGCAGTAGCTGCTGCAGAGATTGCCTTGACGAAAGTTGGTCTTGGCGATCGACTCAACTTCATTCCAGACCAACTTTCGGGTGGACAACAACAACGTGTTGCTATCGCTCGAGCAATTGCAGGAAATCGACCTGTTCTTCTTGCTGATGAACCGACAGGAAATCTTGACATTGCAAGCGGAAAAGAAGTCATGAAATTGTTCAAAGAGTTGTGTCATGATGAAGAAAGTCCAATTTCAATCCTTATGGTTACGCACGATCCAGATTTGGCATCCAATGCTGACCGGATGCTTCTCCTCAATGATGGGAAAACAGAAGCCTCAGACATTCGTTCTGCTTGGGGCCTTGATGAGGAGGGTGAGGAAGAATGAGTGACGAGATCTCCGGTTTGAAAGACAGCGACTTCGGCCAGAATCGTTCTCGAATTCGACGATACCAACATGCATTGATGGAATTACCGAGCCGATTGCGACTCGCTGGTCAAAGCGCATGGCGCGGGAAAGAACGAGGCATGGCTGTCATCGCCGGTGTGTTCCTCGCATCCCTCGTCATTACGACGGTCCTTGCGTATGGTGTTGGTTTGTCTCAGTTGTTCTTCGAAGAATCCCTTGATTCTGAGCCGTTCGATGCCAAGATTGAGTTTGCACGAACGCCTGTTGAAAACGCATCTGGCTGGTCCAACAATACAACGACGATGACAGAAGTCTGTGACGAATTGATGGATGAATTCTCGGAATTCAACGATTGTACACTCGTTCTTGGACGCCAAGGAATCCATAGTGGTGGCTTCTTCAACATTGATTTCGTTGTTGCTCAACCACTTGAAATGCGTGCGATTTCGGACAACGAAAATCCGCTGTGGGATACGATGAATTTTGATTATCCTGAAGCGCTTGAAGCAGGTCCACCTATTTCCGATAAACGAGCCATTCGCTTCTTAGGACCTGAAGCATTTGACGGCGAACTCGCCGATCGTCTCAGTGAGAACATCATCGCTGGTTTGGGCGAATGGCCAACGCCTGAAAATATGAGTGCGAATCGTGGTATCATTCTGCCTTCAACGATTGCAAGTGAAGCACAAGCGAAGGTTGGTGATGTACTTGACGAACTCACCTTTGCCTACGTTGTTGATGAGTCAACGTTGCTTGAAGCGACCATCAATGACGAAAATTGCGCAGGTGAAATCACACCCGAAAACAACGAAATGATCTACTGTCGAATGTGGATGACCGTCGAGAATTTGACCGTTATGGGTATCTATGAACCATGGGATTTTGGTAACCCAACGCTTCCATTCAATCCAATCTTTTCAACATGGGAAGTGCTTGAAGAAGAGCAACGCCAAGTATTGATGAACAACGATCACATGTACCTTGGTGTTACCATCGATCGTGGTCAATTGCCAACATCATCGACTGCAGATGCTGCCGATTGGCTTGAGGATTTAGGGACTCGCGTTCAACAAGGAAACTACACCGATGAAGGCGTTGAGTTGTATTACACAGACATTGTTTCTGGAACGATCCTCTTCCTCAACATCTTCCTTGGTTTGATTCAGATTTTCGATTACATCATTATGATTCCAATCGTAATTCTTTCCCTTGCAGTTCTCATCTATGGTCTCGTTCTTTCGCTTGAACAACGACGTCGTGAGGTCAGTATCCATCGTGTTATTGGGGCGGATGGGAAGAGTCTGCAAGGCATGGTCCTTCTGGAACTCTTTGTCATGTCTTCTGTCGCTTGGCTGATTGGTTATATCCTAGCACTCATGGCTGTTCCAATCGTTCTCTCAGCGGTCGGTTTCATGGAATTTAGAACCGGTGATTTTGATGTCAACCCTACACTTGGCATTGGTTCAACACTGTTCACGGCCATTGCAACACTTGGACTTGCTATGATCTTCGGACGCAGTCGTGCCAGAGATTTCATCGAACTTGAGATTGAAGAAGGTGTCCGTAAAACAACAGCAAAAGCCGAACCAAAGCGCTGGCTCCATTGGTCTGCATTCCTGTTCGGTATGCTTGCAGTCATCGACACATGGCTTGAGATGAATGGTAGTGAGGATGGTATTGTTTCCAACTTCTTTATCGAAGGATTGATTGGAATCATTGGACCATTTGCTCTATGGATTGGAGGAGCATTGCTGCTTGGAAGAATTGGTGCAAAAGGTCCACAAATCATGCAACTCCTGTTTGGACGTACACCGCTTCTCAAAGACGTTAAGCGCGGTCTGAAAGGGTCGGGTTCTGCTGAATCAGTTAATCGACTCGCCGTCATTATGCTTCTCACGCTCTCCATTGTTACACTTGCAGCTGTACAAGGCTATACTGGAACACTTGTCGATGAGAAGACGGCCGATGCCACGGTTGGTTCGGACTTACAAATTTCAACCGAAGAAGCCATCAATGCATCGACGCTCATCGCCCTTGTCAACGAATTTACTGATGGCGACGTGAATCCAATTGCAACAAGCGTCCCTGAAATTACGCTTGCTGACGACCAAGGTGGCGATAGTTTGCAAACGTTCGTTCTTCTCAATGGAAATGAAGACGTCTTACGATGGAGTGAGCAGTCAATCCCTGGGACGGACATTGATGCTGCCATGAAAGCCTATTCGAACAACGGCTTCTCTGCAGGCGAAGATTCCGCTTATTCACTCGACTTACCGGGATCGAAGCGTGGAGGCGATGAAAACAGTCTCGATGATGTCCTCCTCAAGCCAGGTGATGAGAAGTCACGAGAGATCACCTTCGTGTGGGAAAATATCACCTTCAATTTCACATCAGGCGGTTCTGAAGAAACAGACCCACTTGCTCTGTTCGACGCCTACACACTCCTGATGGATGCCGATTGGGGAGGGCTCAATCTTTCGGGACAAGACTTGGATGAGCGAGATTTGGGTCGTGTTGATCTGTCAAACACCAACCTTGCAGGTGCCGACCTCTCGAACATGAACATGAGCGAATCCATTCTTCTCGATGTCAACCTCAGCAATGCGGACTTGACAGGAGCCAACCTTGAGAATGCGATCCTTGTCAATTTCATGGGTGGCTCATTGGAAGATGCAGACTTGACCGATGCAAACCTCGCAGGTGCGTTTGGATTCTTTGACCTCTCAGCAGCAACCTTGTCGAATACGACCTGTCCAGACGGAAGCAACAGCGATGAGTCCGGATGTGCAAGCGGAGCAAGCGAAATACCTCCGCCATTGGCAGCAGATCTCTTCTTTACGGATACGCGAGTTCAGTTGATCGTAACGCCGTATACGACCTCGATGTACTATATGGGTACACATGAGTACATTCCTGGTGTTGGAGCAGCTACAATTGCTTCTGCCTTGATTATCGGTGAAGATTCATGGCGCAGTCTCGTCGGCGATGAACTTGCCAACAACGTGTCCTCCAAGACGTGGATTGTTCGCGTTGACGGTTTGTCAGGTGAAGCACTTGAATCACTTGCCTCCCAAATCAAGGCAGATGCTCGTGTATCTGATGTCCTCGATTGGTCAAGCACACACAAAGAAGTTGAGCGAAATGGTGGCCTCATCTTTGGAACACCCGGATTGTTGTCCCTGCAATTCGTTGTGGCGAGTGTAGCTGCAGTTGCATCGAGTTTCGTTTTCCTTTCACTCGTTCTCAGTCAGCGTCAGAAAGAGTTGGCCGTTTTGCAAGCGATTGGAGCATCACCAAACCAAATCATTCGATTGGTTCTGTTTGAGATTCTTTCGATTGTTATCGTATCCATGGCACTCGGTATCGTCCTTGGTGCTGGATTGGCGCTGTCCTTCAATGGATTCTTCGATATCTTCGGATTCATCTTCCAAATCTTTGGAGGTTCATCAACGACGATACAACGGACACTGGTCTATCCATGGTCACAGATCATTCTTGTGTCCTTGGCGGTCTTTGCAGCCGTCGTCGTTGCATTGTTGGTGACAACACGTCGAGCGTTAACAGCAGACTTGGCCAGTGTGCTGAAGGGGGAATGAAGATGAGTGAAACAATTCTTGAATCCGATGGCTTGTATCACGTCTATGAATCGAAGGCAGAAGACGGTAACGTCGTCGCGTTGCGTGGACTTCACATCAACATGAAAGCAGGCGAAGCCATTGCAGTTGTCGGTCCTTCAGGGTCGGGTAAATCGACACTGATGAAGTGTCTTGGTGGATTGATGAAACCGAGTGCAGGTTCGGTCAGTCTTGCTGGAAAGAACATGACCCGATTGAAAGGTCAGGAATTGGTTGAACTTCGTCAAAAGACCGTTTCGTTCATTTTCCAAGAAGGAAATCTCCTTCCTGATTTGAACGCTCGAGACAACGTTGCTCAACCGTTGCGCCATCAAGGCGTCTCTTCGAAGAAGGCGCTTGCTCAAGCGGATGCAATGCTTGAACGACTTGGAATGGCACATCGAACTCGAGCACTTCCAGCCATGCTCAGTGGTGGAGAACAACAACGCGTTGCCATCGCTCGAGCGCTCATCACACGTCCACGATTGATTTTGGCGGATGAGCCGACAGGTGCACTCGATCCAGTGACAAGTCGAGAAGTCCTTGCTTTGTTCAAAGATTTGCACGAGAACGACGGTGTTTCGTTCCTGATTGTTACCCACTCAAAGGAAGTGGCTTCATTTGCTAATCGTTCCCTCGAACTTCGAGATGGTCGTTTCGTTGCTGAGCATGGGGACTCCATCGATGTTGAAGATTTGAGCAAAGATCGTGAACTCATCATCGATGAGACAGGAACAGTCACACTACCACCTGACCTTCTGGTTCGCTTGGGAGGTGCAGGTCGATATACGGTTGGAAATGTGGCAAGTGGCTACCTCTCACTTCAAGGCGATTCGGTTGAAGCCATGGGCAAGATGGAACTTGCACAAATTTGTCCAGCCTGTAAGCATGACTATCTTGATAGCGATGAGCAAATGTGTCCATCTTGTGGCTCAAGTCGGCCTATGGTGGAAGTCTGAACATGAAGCAACTCGTATCCTTTGTCAGTTATCTTGAGGGGTTCTCAGCCCTGTTCCTGTTTGCAGTAGCGATGCCAGTCAAGTACATTGGTGGTGATCCTGAACTGGTTTCCCTCGTCGGTGCCATTCACGGGGGTTTGTTTGTTGCGTTCATTGGTTTGTTGTTCTTTGGCGTAGGACGTCAATGGAACATGACTGCACTCATTCATGGATTCATCGCTGCAGTCGTTCCAGCAGGACCGTTTCTTTTCGATGGAATGCTCATTAGCGGTGAGTATGGCCTCGAGAAAACAGAAGATTGACCATAAATAATGGTGGAATTATTATATCCTTTGCGATGAGAAATCATGTTGAGACGTGATAATCTTGGATGCAAAAAAAATCTTTCAACCGAAAATATGGTACATCATTTGTGGCGCTATGGCTCTTATTGGTGGAATTGAAAACATGATGAACGCTGAAACTTGGGCAGAAAGTGCCTGGGGTAAGGACGGTGTAAACGAACAAAGTAAAGCAATGGAGACACTTTTCGGCCTCTTCATGTGTGGATTTGGAGCAATGGGTCTTGTTTGCGCCTTTGTTCTTGATGGTACAACTCAAGCCAAATTCGCTATGGTCAATTCGGGTGTCATTATGGCGTTCTTCCTCGCAATGTTCGCCGTTCTCCCAACAACTGGCTATGATCCGCCAGGTGTTGCTTGGTTAGTACCTCCATTCTTGTTCCTTGGGGGATTGTTAGCTTCAGGATACTTGCACAGCAATGATGAGCAACCGGCGGAGGCTTGAGCATGGATTGGAAGGAACAAGCACTGAACTCCAAAGTTTGGTTGATTCTTACTGCGATCATTCATACATTTGTGGGGATGCTTTCAACATACGATTCAAGCAATGATAATGAAACTATGATTCTCGGAATCATGCTCATCATCCCCGTATACATGCTCTATGCTGCTTTCATGACCGAAGGTCAAGCACAAGCACGATTGGCAGCTGTATTTGCTGGACCAATCGTGGTCTGGTTCCTCGTTTGTGCGGCTATGGGCTTGGAGCCTACTTACGCCACCGAGAACATCGAATGGAAGCTCTCCCCTGAACTCATTCCTCCGTTGTTTTTCTGGGGCATGACAGCACTTACAGGCCTACTAGGCTGGAACATGGAAGAATCCACTCCAGCAACAGAAGCATAAGTCAAGCAGCTTTGACACCTTG
>PBET01000020.1 GCA_002719815.1 Methanobacteriota archaeon
AAAAAAAAAAGGCCCCCCCATGCGCCTGAACGCATGAGGGGGCGGCTACGTACAAATGCAATTTGTACGGTTTCAACAAACAAGTGCTAAGAGGTGTTTAACCTCAAACGCTCATTTCAGATGATTCGTAGATCAACTTGTTTGTGGAACGGTCAAGAACCTTGACTGAAACGGTGCAGGTTCCGGTGCCACAGAGGTCATCAGATCCCTCTTTGATTGTGACTTCCTCACCAAATGCCCACTCGCCGTCGTCGTTGTCGACAACTGCGCAGCCTGTTCCTTCTGCCTTGTCAGGGTTGGTGCACTCAGTAAATGGGCTGTCGTTTGCGGACATCTGTACAATGACAGCTGACCACGACAGCTTTTCACCAGCTTCNAGNGAGACGTAGACGATGTTGTCTCCGCCATCTGCTGATCCTGCGGTTGCCGATGCATCTCTGACTTCAAAGTCGTACATCGAGAAGTCACCGCTGGTGTTACCTTCTGCAAGCTGGGATGCCCAGACGTACAGTACACCTGCCAAAACCACAGTGATCGCAACCATTAGGATGGTAGCGATAACCGGGCTGACTGCTTCTTCATTTCGGTTTTCGTTTTTCATATTTTTGTCCTCCATAGCCCGTAGTGGGCGCATTTCTCCCACCAATGAGATATTATTTAAAGACATCGGGCGAAATCGATGGAATCGAAAAGTTATTCGCGATACTGCGCCTTTATTTTTTCAAGAAAATAAAATTGAAAACGGCTGGCCGAGTGGTACAATCTGTTTGTGAACTCGCCATGGCTCTCGCTGTTTTGTTAGAAAATGGGTGAACAGGGTGAGAGCTTACGGAGAGGGGATGGGATGCACTCAACGAGAACTTCACAGCCCTGTTCGATGTATGGTATGCACTTCGCCTTTATAGGCGTTATCTGTGTTTCAAAAAATTGAACAATTCAGAATCTATTCGACTGTCAGAATTTCTGGACCGCCATCTGTGACCAGGACAGTGTGTTCAAATTGGCAAATGTTCCCTCCATCCTTGCATGCAAGAACGTGGTACGTCTCCAGGAACCGTATGCTGATCAACTTCTTGACAAGTGCTCGCCACTTGCTTTGGCGAGAGGCTTCATCCGCATCAGGGAATGGNTTCTCAAGCATTGGATAGGCCCAACGCTCTGCAAACGGAAGTGTCGAATAGCGTTCTTCGAGATTACGAGCCATCTGCGCACCAAGTGGCTTGAGTTGGCCTTTGGCTCGAGCCTTCCTTGAAGTGGTCATTCCAGTAATACGGTAGATGTTGGACGAGTTCGGGTTACCAAGATTCTTGATCATTCCAGATGGTCCTGTTGTATTGAACGGTTCAATGGCATAGATGCCACCTTCTTCGACAACACCCTTGAAGCCTTGATTATCTGGACCACATGCATACGATGGTACGGAAACACCTGCATGCAGTTCCCATGGTTTGAGTTGATGGCCACAAAGATTGCGAATCGGTTGGAAGCCTGCATCGAGTGATGGTTGCGCAGCTGCCTGTCCAACTTTGTACCATGGCGTTCCAGGATGCATCATTTCAATGGCTGCATCACGCGCTTCTTTTGCTGCCTTGATTTGTTCCGTATGTTCATTGCCGTTTCCGATTTCAAAGGTGAGTGCGTTATCAGCAATGTGACCCTTGATGTGGACACCGAAATCGATCTTGACACAATCGCCATTCTGGAGTACCATTTCGCCATCCCATCCTTCGACTTGGTTGACGGCATGGTCTGTCGTAAAGTGTGCAGCAAGATCATTGACTGCAATCGTTCCAGGAAATGCTGGTTTGCCTCCATGTCGATGGATATAGCGTTCCGCTGCTTCAATCACTTCGTGGAAGGTCTTGCCTGGCGTCAATTCAAGCTTCATTGCTTCGAGCGTACGGCGAGCAACGTGGCCTGCATCCTTCCAATACTTCAGCGTCGATTCTTCCACCAAGAGACCACGTCATGCGTAGGTACAACGCCTTCTCTGATAATAGTTACCAATGGCTCATCGTTGATAANATCGATTTTGACGAAGGTACTCCCCGGTCCTGTGGCACGATTTCCATGAACAATGGCGATTTCTGGTAAGCCAAGTTGGTCTGCTGCTTCAGCCACCGAATCGGCCGGTTCTTCACCAGCTTCATTCGCACTTGTCGCCGTTACTGGTCCAACCGCTTCAGCCAACGCTCGAGCTGCGGGATGGTCGAACACCCGAATGGCGATGGCATCACCTCCAAGTCGAACATCTTGCGTTTCCTTTGCTGGATAGATCACGGACAGACCTCCTCGAGGGAATGCATCAACAAATTCGATCATCCGTGCATCGATGTCAACCAACGCTTCGACTTGTTGCAAGGATGCAACGCCGAGTGAAACGGGTTTGTCTGCAGAACGCGATTTGAGTGCAAATAAGGCATCAAGCCCTTCCTTTGTTGGAATGCATCCCAATCCAGGCAAAGTCGATGTCGGATATGCAATCACACCTCCATCGCTGATGTGTGCAATCTGCTCATCGGAGATGATTGTCATAGCATCACGCACGCGTCCATTCAGACATGTGTTGCTGAGCGATCTGTTCAGCGAGGTCCTTATCCGCAGTTTTGACGAGAAGTTTCCCACTCGGATAGAGGGTTAGATCTGCTGATCCAGTAAAAGTCCAAACCATCCGGGATTGAACACCAGCCTCGAATCCACTCTCGATAATTCTCGCACCGACCTGTTCCAAATCGATGGCTGTAATGCCTTCAGGAACGATTTGCCAAGAGGATTGATTTCCACACAATTCCATCGCAAAACCATCGCTCATGATTTCACCTCAAAATTCAGGCTTCTTTGGTGGGCCTGATGGACCAGACGGAGGNCCGCTTGGTGGACCGCTAGGAGGGCCTGACGGAGGGCCGCTTGGAGGGCCTGACGGTGGTCCGGAGGGAGGGCCGCTTGGTGGGCCTGAAGGTGGACCGCTCGGTGGACCTGACGGAGGACCGCTCGGAGGACCGCTGGGTGGACCAGACGGAGGACCGCTCGGAGGACCGCTGGGTGGACCAGACGGAGGACCAGACGGAGGACCGCTCGGNGGGCCCGAGGGAGGGCCGCTTGGTGGACCTGAAGGTGGCCCCGAAGGAGGGCCTGATGGAGGCCCACTTGGGGGGCCTGCAGGACTTGTCGGAAGTGCGGGTGGCGTTGCACCGGTTTGCACAACTGGCTCTGGTTCGGATTCAGGCTCTGCTGCAGGTTCTTCGGTCGCTTGGGTTGGAAGTGGTGACTGTGTGAGCAAATCGACTGCAGGCTGTGCTGGTTCAGGACTTGCAAGTGGTGTGGAAAGAAGTGGATCGGCTGCTGGTTGGGAAAGGAGAGGATCTGNTACGGCTGATGGTGTTGATTCTGCTTTTTTCTCCCATGGAGGTGTCTTGGGGCCGTCTTCTTCGATCGTGT
Organism: Methanobacteriota archaeon; assembly: GCA_002719815.1. GTDB lineage: Archaea > Thermoplasmatota > Poseidoniia > Poseidoniales > Poseidoniaceae > MGIIa-L2. The sequence goes on from PBET01000020.1 coordinate 3,439, forward strand.
TAAACGTCCCCGCACTAATTCGAGTTGTTCCGCCTTCAGCATTCTCACCAAAGAAAGATGACATCTGAACTTCACTCGCATCGATNAGTTCTCGCTCCTGGACATTACCGAAATCTCCGAGATTAGCATCAAACGCACCTGAGAACAGACTTGATCCAACAGCATTGCTTAGATTCCTTCCTTTGGCTTGTTGGAATTCAAATTCTGCATCATACGGTCCAAGGTTCAGGGATTGTCCTTGCCCATCCAAGTTGAAGGTCCATTCACCATCACTGAGTTTGAAGGCGAACGAGAAGGAACGTGTCAGTCCTGGACCGATGGAAGTGACGCCTGAAATTGGTTCAATCGTTGCTCCGAGACTTGTCTTAATCGATGCTTCAACACCACCGATTGGCATTGCAGATTCGTTGGTTAAACTGAGTTCAACTTCGATGATGTCCTCATCGTCATCATCGATTTCCATTCGGACCGATTGTAAGACAATCGAAAGCGAGCCAGCAGTTGCCGAATGTTCTTGACTCATCCCCTCACCTGTCATCCGTAGAATGTTCATCACTTTAAGTTCAAGCGCGTATCACTTGGCAAAGACCAATCTACGGCAGCAACTGTGTGATTGCTCACATCGATGGATGTCCGATACTCAGCCGTCTTCGAGCGTGCACGCAACACATCTCGTATTCCAAGCAACCATCCCAACACGGGGATGAGGTACCGCAACTTGTGATACGCTCGTGGACCGAAGTGGTGCAGTTCAAGCAACGTCCCATTATCATGAACGATGGCGATACGAAACGCTCGCTGTCCAAGTGAACGACCGTATGCACGACCAGTGTACTTCCAATAGAGCCACAACGATGCAAAGAAAATCGCCCATGTCATCAAGAACGACGAAGCATAACGAACGTCTTCAGTAAGATAGCTCCAACTGATGAGAATTTCAAGGAATGTAAAGCGCGTCATAACATGAAGCAGAAGCGACATGGCGATCACATCGATTGCAAATGCTGCAATACGACGCCAAACAGGTGCAATCAACATGCCTTCAGGCGCATTTGAAAGCACCTGCTGCGCAAGTGTACCGCCTTGATAGACCGTAACTGGACCCTCCGCCATGATGCTTCCAACGACTGTTTGTTGTTGAACCTGCGTGTTAGCCATTAACCAAATGCCAAGCGAAGAGACCGCGCTCTTCCGCCCAATCCAACCACGATCGCCATGTCGGATCATAACGCAGTGTCTTGGGATCTCCGACAACAACAAGGCCACGTTTTGCTCGCGTAATCGCAACATTGAGTCGACGCTTATCACTCAAGAACCCTACAACACCGTCTGCATTTGAACGAACTGCTGAGAAAATGATGACATCCTTTTCTCGACCTTGGTAGCCATCGACCGTATTGATTTCAAGACCTGCAAACGGACCTCCTTGTTCGCGTCCTTTGTTGCGATCGAAGATGTCGCATAGCGCGCGTACTTGGCCACTGTATGGCGTGATGATGCCAACATCTGAGGCGAGGACATCGCCTGGAAGAAGTAAGCCTTGAACCAAATCATAAATGCGTGCAGCTTCGATGGGATTGCTTCGACTGCCGCCTTCCTGCTCCTCATCTTCAACGCCTTCAAGCGGAATAAAGGCAAATGGGTGATCCCAATCTGGCCATAGGATTCCAGCAGGAGCGGGACGATCCGATGCTTCGCAACCATCGTTCAAACGATCATCATAGAAGCGTGCACTTGGGAATTCTCGCAATACAGGATGCATTCGATATTGCACATCCAACAAATTGGTTTGAATGCCAACATCGATGAGGCGTTCNAACAACGAACGNCCCAAACCTTCACGCTCGGCTTTNCTCGATATGACCGTTGGTGGAAGTTGCTTATGATCACCAACCAGAATCAACTGTCGACAACCTTTGGAAATAGGAATCAATGAACTTGGTTCAACCGCTTGCGTCGCTTCATCCATCAACACGATTGGAAAGCGACGTCCATCGAGCATCCGATGACCAGAACCGATGTTGGTTGAACAAATCACCTCAGCATTGTCCAGAACTGATGCAATCATCTCCTTCTCAAGGCGTCGAATCTCTTTCTTATTGTGTTGAATGTCGCGATGCGCTAATCCTTTCTCTCGTCCTTTCAATTTGGGCAATGCTCTGTGAACTTCATCCAATTCATCGCGAATGATGGCGATTTCATCCTGCTTTGGATGCTCTTCAAGTTGAGCATCGAGCGTTGCTGTTCGCAACGCTTCGCGAACTTTGACAGGTCGGCCAATCCGAACCGCACGCACGCCNAGATTCAACAAACCTTCAAGCAAATTGTCAACAGCAACGTTGGACTCTGCAGTAGCAAGGATCGGTCCTCGTCCTTCTCGAGCAAGTTGTGTCAGTGTCGCCACAGCAGTGTGCGTTTTTCCTGTCCCTGGTGGGCCTTGAATGATGGTGACGCGGCGGGACATTGCCGATTCGAGAGCGGTCAGTTGTGAAGGATTGAGTTCAACATCGACGCGTTCAGCGCGATGGAACTTGCCAGAAATCTTTGGTGGCATTGAAGCGTTTTCTTCCGGATTGTGAACTTGGCCGAGAAGAACATCGCGTAGAATCGTACCACGATCGCCTTCAACAGAATGGAACATCTCAAGCGCTTCTTGCATCCGATCATGCGCAACACGATTCGCACCTCGATCAAGTCGCCATGTACCTTTTCGCAGATCCTTTGGTCTCTGACCAACAACAACGCGTAAGCGCGTTGGTCCTCGTTCAAGGACAATCCCTTCGATGGTTTTCTCACCCAAAGGTTTGGACCGACTGATAACGACAATATCCCCATGTGTGAATCGGTGTTGCCCGAGGTGTTGCCGATCAGGATGTTCGAAGACCAAGATATCCTCACCATACANCGTACCATTCGTTCGACCTTTCAGACCAAGAAGTGCAAGACCCGATGCCTGAAGGCGATGATGCGACCATGAGGACCAACGCTCTTGAATGATGGATGTTTCTTCTTCCAATTCCTCTTCGAGCAAGGATGAGAAGTGACGGAAATGGTCCTGGCCACGACGCCATATTCCAGCGTCTTCTCCCTCCGGCTCACCTGCATCGGCTGGAGACGAACTGTTCATCCTACGGACGTTGCCTCGCTCCCCCATGATGTTGCCACATCCTGCCATCATTTCAGACTATGGCGAATGATGCATTCTTCGTCCATAGGATGGTGATGCTTAAACCACAAGTGCATACCGAGAAAATAGGCGAGACCATGTTTTGGAAGCGCAAGAAAGATGGGAACGAGGATGACAATCCTTGTCCATTTTGTGGCGCTCAAAACGAGGTAGGGGCCACGAGATGTGTGCAGTGCTACTACGACCTGACCAAACCGGCTCGCGACCAGCACCTCGAAGTTGCAAGCGATGTCCAAAACGACCTGCTTTCAACACTGATGAACGACGATGATGACGTCGAAGAGGAAGGGTTCGCNGTTGAAGCGGTCTTGGATCTTGAAGATGTCACAATTGAAGTCGACCAGTACGATGATTCGATTGCCAATGACGAGTTCTCTTTCATCGATAGCGAAGGGCCAACGATGTCGGAGACCGTTGAGTTCGAAGGTCGTGAAGAGGTTGAATTGACGACTGAAGATGCACCAGAAATCGAAGAGCGATTCGAACTCCCTGATGCAAACCCGCTGGATGAAGTCGAAGAACCTGTCCACACTGGACAAGGCCAATTGATTCAAACCGAGGATGAGGAATCCGACGTTGACTTTACTGGAACCGTTGGCCCAGATCCCAATGTCATTCCTGAACTACCCGAGACTGAGGAAGAACGTCCAATATCGTCTGAAGAATTGACCATTCCTGATATCCCAGAAGACCTTGGAGACGATGAACCTACGATTCCTGAGCTTCCAGAAGAGATGGAAGAAGCCACGCCTGAAATTCCTGAGGATGTTGTTCCCGAACTCCCTGAAGAGGACGAAGAGGTTCCCGAATTACCAGAAGANGATGAGGACGTTCCTGATTTACCTGAAGATGATGTCGTTATCGCCTCGCCTACACAACCTGATGAAGAGGATGTCGTCACGCCTGAAGTGCAATCATCCACTCGGATATGGCCATGGCCTGCGGGTGAGCCNATGGATCCTCGAGAAGTTCACCGAATTGTTGTCGAATCACTTGGATTGGTCCGAGCAGGTAAAATCGCTGAAGCGGAACACAACATCGATGCGCTCGGTCCGCAATTGGGCGATGATGTATCGCTCTTGTATCATATCGGACTTATTCTCCAACAAGCAGGTCGTGTCGAACATCTCAATTGGATGCTTGAAATGGCACGACGCGTCCATCCAAACGATGAGAACGTCATGAATGCAATCGCACATCTGTCCGCATGAGGGATGCTATGCCACGAACACCGAATCTCCCTGATTTGGAAGGTGGATATTCGCTTCGACCCGTTTCCAAGGCGATTTTACCGATGGTCATCGAAGCGTATACAGAAGACCCTGAATCCGCGAGGGCTGCGCTTCCTTGGTTGAAAAACGATGTAGATATCACGCGTCAATTGTCCGATATGTTGCACGATTTGGAGCACCTTTCGAATGCTGATCGTGTTCATTTTTGGTCCATTCATGATCAAGAAAACACCTTTATCGGCTTGATTGGACTTGGTGATGAAATGCAATTGGTTCATTCCCATTACAACCTTGGTTATTGGGTACGCAAAGGATTTCGAAATCGAAGAATTGCTTCCAACGCTGTCGATGCAGTGCTTCATTGGCTCGAATCAAGAGATTCGGTCTTTCGAATCGAAATCACGGTCCACCCGCGTAATGAAGCAGGTCTCATCACTGCAGAGCGAATTTGTCATCGATGGAACGGTCAAATCATTGACGAATTCATCGGTATTGAACTGAATGGAAAGACCGTTCCGCACAAGATTCACGTTGTCGATTTACCTCGGATGTGAGGGTTTTGCGCCGCACTTGGTTCACCATCGATACCGACGATGTACGTCATGTTCCATCAAATCAAGGCCATCCAACACGATCAAAACCCGATGAAACACTTCCAATGATTTCAGAGCAATTTCGCAGTGGAATGAAGGGATTGACATCATGGCTTCATGGTCATGAACACCCGGTCACAATGTTCGTCATTGCAGATCAATGCGAATCTGAAGAATTTGTTCAGATGATGAACGATCTCTGTTCAACTTTTGGCGAACGTATCACCATTGGATGTCATGGACTTCATCATCGAAGTTGGTCAGCCTGGCCAGAGGATTGTGAAGCATTTGCACAAGACTTGGGGGCTTCTGTGTCCATTCTCAAACAACACTTTCCTGAGCACTTCAAGCCATGGTTTCGAGCACCTGCTGGATACGTTGCTTCATGGATGATCCCAGTCCTTGTTGAGCAGGGATTCACGGTTGATTCATCCATCAATCCCTCTTGGCTTGTCAATCGAAAATATGGCAAGGGCGAATCGTGGCGAACGGTCAATTCGACCGTCAATGCAACACAGTTGGTTGAACGAGCATGGAAAACCCGCTTTTCACTACCAACTTGCGGACCTGCTCAACACATCATGGGGCTTCGTTGGAATGCCAAAGGAGCGTGGAAACGATTAGCAAAACCACTCAACGTTGAAGAAATCAATTTGGTTGAAGATTCGACGATTGAATTGGATACAATCTACTGGCACGTTCTCGATTATGCAAGAAAAGATGGAACGTGGTCGCCCCCAATCAAAGGCTTGTGATGTCATTTCGCTCAGTTGAAACACCGAAGGATGTCATTGCATCATTGTATACTGAGGCTTCCAAACGACCTTCGCGCACAAGCGATGAAAGTGCTGCAAGAGCAACAGCTTCACCGTCGATTTCGAAGAAGCGACGAAGTGCAGGACGTGTATCAGAACGACCGAATCCATCCGTTCCCAAGACCGTATATGGAGCGTGAACCCATTCACGAATCATTTCTGGAACGGCTGCAACATTGTCCGAAACTGCAACGATTGGCGCCTTATCGTCACCAAATTGTTGCTCAACCCAAGAGGTCTTCAGCGATTCACCAGGGTGCAAGCGATTCCATCGAGAGACGTCCATACCTTCGCGACGTAATTCTCCATAGGATGTTGCTGACCAGATTTCAGATCGAACACCAAATGTTTCCAATTTCTCAACAGCATCCAAGACTTGGAGCATGATTGGGCCTGACCCAATCAATCGAACCATTGGCCCATCGCCTGCTGGAGCATCACGAAGTTTGTACAATCCTTTGAGAATGCCTTCTTCACAATCCTTTGGTTTTGCAGGCATTGGATAATTCTCGTTGTACACGGCAAGATAGTAGATGGCATCGCTGTCGTTTTCGCACATATCGACAATACCCTGCTTGATGATGGTCGACAATTCGAACGCAAAAGCAGGATCGTATGCACGAACTGCAGGATTGGAATGCGCCATCAACAAGGAGTGGCCATCTTGGTGTTGCAAACCTTCGCCATTGAGCGTGGTTCGGCCAGAGGTTGCACCGATGAGGAAGCCACGAGCACGTGAATCCGCTGCGGACCAAATCAAGTCAGCAACACGCTGGAATCCGAACATGGAATAGAAGATGTAGAAGGGGATCGTTGGCGAGCCTTGCGTTGCATAGGACGTGGCTGCGGCGATGAATGATGAGAGCGCACCAGCTTCATTGATTCCTTCTTCGAGAATCTGTCCCTTTGCTGATTCTTTGTACTTCATCAAGACCTTGTGATCAACCGGTTTGTACAATTGACCTTCAGGATGATAGATACCGAATTCTGCGAAGAGCGGATCCATTCCGAAGGTTCGAGCCTCATCTGGAATGAGTGGTACAACCCGTTCACCAAACTCCTTTGTTTTCATCAATCCGCGCATCAGACGAACAAAGGCCATGGTTGTCGAAACCTGTGAACTTCCTTTCGTTCCATCATCAAACTCGGCATAGACCGATGCTTCAGGAAGTGTAAGCGCCATTTCAGGAACGCGTCGCTCAGGCATTGGACCCATCATGGCTGCACGTCGCTTCTTCGCATAAGCAACAACATCAGGAACGTCATTCGGATGAATGAATGGAAGTTTTTCCAAATCTTCATCAGAGAAATCAAGACCCATTGCATCACGAATCAAACGCAAATCGTTCTCATCTGCTTTCTTGCGCTGATGCGTTGTGTTTCGACCTGCAAAGGCAGGCCCAAGTCCATACCCTTTGATGGTTCGAGCAAGAATAACCGTTGGCTGTCCTTTGTGGGCACAAGCAGCGGCATATGCAGCGTGAATCTTGAGGAAATCATGACCGCCGAGATCTTCTGTCAGTGCTTCGAGTTCCTTATCGGAATACTCTGCAACCAATGCAGTCAATTCATCTCCTGCAAACAGTTCCTTGCGAATGACGGCTCCTTCAGCAGTAAACAATCGCTGCTCATCACCATCAACAAGTTCTGCTAGTCGCTTTGCCAGCGCTCCACTCGTATCCTTTGCAAACAGGGCATCCCATGAAGAGCCCCAAAGCACCTTGATAACATTCCATCCTGCACCTCGGAAGCGACCTTCAAGTTCCTGAACAATCTTGGAATTTCCACGAACAGGTCCATCGAGTCGCTGCAAGTTGCAATTCATCGTCATGACGATGTTGTCCAAGCCCTCACGGGCTGCAAGGGCTAATTCGGATAGTGATTCGGGCTCATCGGATTCTCCATCACCCATGGTGTACCAAACGCGTGAAAGCGTTGTATCGGCAAGACCGCGGTGGTGCAAATAACGGTTGAATCGAGCCTGATGAATCGCTGTCATCGCACCGAGACCCATCGATACACTCGGATATTCCCAGAAATCTGGCATCAATCGTGGATGCGGGTAGGAGGAAAGTCCAGCCCCTCCAATCTCCTGTCGGAAATTGTGAATGTTCTCATCGCTCAATCGTCCTTCAAGCCAAGCACGAGCGTAAATTCCAGGGGATGCGTGACCTTGCCAATAGACATGGTCGCCCCATCCGTCGCCATCTTTTCCTCGATAGAAATGGTTCAAGCCGACTTCCCACAGATGCGATGCTGAGGCATAGGTCGAGATGTGTCCGCCGATTCCATCGACGTACTTGTTGGCCTTTGTCACCATCATCATCGCATTCCAGCGATTGATGGTGTGGAGTCGCTTTTCCATCTCAAGATCGCCAGGATAAAATCCTTGCATATCAGGAGCGATGGTGTTGAGATACGGTGTTGTCGTCGTATCGATATCGATGCCCGCTTCAGCACCTGCAGCAATCGCAGAATGGAGCAACCGCTCAGCACGTTGAGCTCCTTGTTGTTCAACAACTTCCTGAACAGAAAGTTCCCATTCATGCGTTTGAATGGGGTCCTCATCAGGCAATGAGTTGTGAGCACCGGCACGTCGCACCTTGTTCCCCTCAAGACAACCCTCGAGCACGCATGACTTGAACCCCTCGCAAGCATCACGATGCGCGATAGACCTTCCATTCGCCTCCACCATTGAGGAATGGGGCTTCACCAGAAGCCATCTTTTCCCATCCGGTTGGAACATCAATGTCAAGGTCGGGTGCAACGATTAGGTAGCGTACATCGCCCAAATCACCACGGTTGTTGATCACCTGTCCTTGCAATTCAACTTCCCAATTGCTGTCAGGGGCTCGCCAATGACCCGTGATATCCCGGTCTCCATTCGAATCAACTTCGAGACGGAACGTGTACAGCCAGTGCATGGCAAGTGCTTCATCATCGATGTAGAGGAAATCCTGGCCGTCTTCTATTTCGTCCGAAAACGAACGTGCTGCATCATCGGTCCACATCGTTTGACCATGCATGCCAGCGAGCATTGAAAGTGGAAGTGTGATGATCAATGCGAGCATGAGTGGCTTACTCAGCGACCATGATGAAACATCAAGACTTCGATGAAGGAAGAGTGTAAGCGGGAAAATAAGCGCAGTAAGATATCGCCCATTGTTCCCCATGAGAATCATGTTCTCCCAGAGTGGAAGATCCCAGCGATCGGCTTCAAAGACCCATAGTGAAGCAATCCACATCGCCATCAACAACGTTCCCGATGCGATAAAGGTCACAAGGAATGTCGATGAAGCATCATCGGACTTCTTTACATTGCAAAGAAGATCACGAGCGAACGGCCAACAGCATAAACCAATAAGGAGATAGAGGCCAAATCCATCAAGCAGTGCAATGATGAATGAAAATAGCCAAGCGGTTGGATGTGTCTGAATTGTCGATAACGAACCGCCTGAAGTGAATGATGCACCAATCATTGCCAGCAACACCATTGGAATTGCAATCGATAAGGCCATCAACGGATGTCGCGAATATGTTTGGAATTTAGGAAGTGTTCGGTCGGCTACAATCCATGCAAACAAAACCACGACCAGACCCCATCCAATCATCGAGGGCAATCCCTTGACAAGCACGAGCAAATGGATGCTCGCAATGGCGAGTAGAACCCATTGAAGCAGCGACCAACCTTTCTCAACAAAGAGATGCAATGCAGCGAGAATGATGCCTGCAACTGCAAGGGCGACGGTCGATTCGGGATAGAGTCGCCCAGTTGCAAAAATCAACGAAGGATGAATCGCAACGAGCGCAGCAAGATGCGGTTGACCCTTGGTCATGAACAAGATGATGCCAAGCAATGCAAGCATCGGTAAAAAGGCTGCAAACGGAAGCAACCATGAAGGATACAGTTCAAGAATTTGCCACCATCCTCGTTCCAGAATCTGAACATCATCAGGATTACTTGCAAGTGGATCGTCTGGACGCACATCACCCCATTCGAGGTTCGGCGTCCCATCTTCATTGGATTCAATCGCTGCAAGATGGAGGTGGGTATCAAGCCCATAATCGCTCGATGCAATGGAAGAAAGATGGAGAAGAAGACCGAAAACGAGCAAGCCCCACCACAACCGATTCTGGTTGGATTTCTCCTCGCTCATGACCACAAAGCCAGAGGGTTGGGTTCAACACTTTCGGATGTATGGAGGTGTCATGAGCGGAATCTTAGAGGGTATCAACGTTCTCGACCTATCTCGTATCCTAGCTGGACCATATACGGCACAAATGTTGTCCGATTTGGGTGCGAACGTCACGAAAATTGAAGCACCATGGGGCGATGATACCCGTGGCTGGGGCCCTCCGTTTGCAACCGATTTTGATGGTGAACGCGTTGCAGCATATTTCCTCTGTTGCAATCGAGGAAAATCAATTCTTCAAATGAACTTGAAAGACGAAAAAGAACGCTTGATGGAATTGATCCAATGGGCGGACGTCATCGTTGAGAACTTCAAACCGGGCACGCTTGAACGACTTCTTGGCGAATTACCCAAGGACGTGATCATTTGTTCGATTTCAGGATATGGGGCGACAGGGCCTCGTAGGGATGAGCCAGGATACGATCTCGCCCTTCAAGCACGAAGTGGAATCATGAGCATTACTGGTGAAGCGGAAGGTTCACCCGTCAAGGTCGGCGTCGCTTGGATCGACATCATTACAGGACTCTATGCAGGGAATGCTATCCTCGCTGCTCTCCTCGATAAGGAGCGAACAGGCCGCATTCGTCATATCGATGTCAGCCTGTGGGATTGTGCTATCGCTTCGCTTGCCAATCAAGCACAGAACGTCCTTGCAAGTGGTATCAATCCCTCTCGAATGGGTTCAGCACATCCGAATCTCGTTCCTTATCGGGCCTTTGAAGCCAAGGATGGTTGGTTTGTTGTCGCAATTGGATCGGATGCACAATGGGCGAAGTTTTGCTCGATTTCGGGCATCTCTGCCCGAGAGGAATGGAGCACCAATGCAGGACGTATCGCCAACAGGGAGACGATTGAAACACTGATTCAGGAATGGGTTGAACACTCAACGCGAAACGAATTGGAAATTCTGCTTGAAGGAATCCCTTGCGCTCCAATCAACACTGTTTCTGAAGCACTTGCTGATGCGCAAAGTGTTGCTCGAAATGCCCTTTTCGAGCAAGATGGTGTGACAACACTTGCAAGTCCGCTTCGCTTTATGCAATCTCAATGAGATTGACCAAACGCGCAGCCTCGACAACATCGCCATCTTCCCACCAATCAACTGCGATGAAGGTTGGACGCTTACCGTGATCTTGGATGCATTCTTCAGCACGTTCAACCATGAAATCAACGTCGTTGGCTTCAGCTGAGCGTGTTGGATCAGAGAGACCTGCCTGATTCTTGAGCCAATTGTTCATGTGATAGACCGGTTGGGACGCATCACCTCGAAGTGGATTGCAATCCATCGATGAGGTGCTCTCATCGGCGTAATTCGTGGTCCAACCAAACGTTAGGAAATCATGGAAGTATGGATGTGAAGCATCTCCAGATTGCTCCCAAAACACGACCAAACGCTTGTCCATGTTGATCAATTCAATGAGCGTTGGCCATTCATTGTTCAGTTCATGGACATACATCATCTCGGTCAAACCAACATCATCGAACAAGGCCTTGAGATGGTCTGCTTCGACGTGGTTCTCGACCAATAAAGTGACAATGTCTCGATCTTCTGATTGCATTTCAGATTCGAGTTTACCCAACCAGGCCCAAGGGTCCACGTTACCGTATGTACACGGGCTAAAGCCACGACTTGAATCTCCATGACAGAAACGGACGTTGGATGCACTTTGATCCGTATCGGTCAAATAGTGCGTATCGAGCATGAAAGCACGCATTCCTGCATTCCATTGCGCTTGAAAACCGGTTCGATGATTGCTCGCAGGATAGAAGATGTTGTCTTCATGCGTTGAGAATGCGTTGTGTGTTTCTGGAAACGTCACTTCATCGTAAGGACGATGGCAGAGGATGACCATCCCATTGCAGGGAATTGTCTCCATGTATTCGCAACTTCCATCATCGTCTGTGGCAGCCTCATCGTAATTCATTGCGTTCGGATCTGTACATCCAAAGATGGGTTCAGGATAAACACAGGAACCATCGTCTTCTTCCGCACTTTGATTGTAATTCTCGGCTGTCTCATCCGTGCATCCACGAACAGCATCGACCACGATGTTCTCTTCAACAGCCTCTTCGTCTTCAAAATAAGTGCACCCTGGCATAAGAACGAACACGACCACAATCAGTGCAGTCAGCGCTCGCATAGTGAACAACACGCCACAATATGACTTGAAAACTCCGATTCACATGCATTCTTTGCACCATGTATTGACAGAATGGGGAATGGCTAATGTAGCAAAGACGAGTCATTCGCATCATGGAACCTTCAGAAGTGGATGCACCTCTGAGCGTTCTTCTCGTTCACGTTTGGTATTGGCCACACATCGGTGGAGGCAATCAACACGTTGAACACATTGCTCGACAGTTGGTTGCGCGTGGACACAAAGCAACCGTTTGGTGTGCAGACATTCCTGAACATGATGAGAAACGATTCGTTCGAGATGGCGTCGACGTCATTCGGTTACCACCAAAGCGAGTGCTGGGCGGTATTGATCCAGTCGTATCCATCAAAGACCTTGACATGAACTTCGACATCGTCCATCTTCATGACACACTACCTGTTTTGATTCGACGCTCAGTCAAACGAGCACGAAAGGAAAAGATTCCAGTTGTGACCACGTTTCACAACGATTACATCAAGACGAGTCTCAGTGGAAAGATTCTGAAGCGCATACGTTGGGCACTCCAGGGCCGAAGAACACTTCATGCATCCAACGCACGCATTGCACTCACACCATATTATGCAAAGCATCTCAAGGGTAGAGGCGTTCGCAAATCGATCGATGTTCTACCGAATGGCTTCGAGCCTGTTGCTGAAGATGCTGTACGTCCATCCACGCTTCCTATCGATGAACAAGAACGCCCGTTGCTCGTATTTGTTGGCCGATTAAGCGAACAAAAAGGTCTCGACGTACTAATGGATGCTTGGGATTCACTCTGTCAACAAGGTGAACCGAACGCACGACTTGCAATTGCAGGAAGTGGTGAATTGAACGAATGGTTGGACGATCGAATCGCCTCCTCAACCTATCCTCAATCAGTTGCAAAATTAGGACGCGTGGAAGATTCTGAAAAACGCTGGTTGTTCGAGCAAGCAAAAGGCGTATTGATTCCATCACGCTTTGAAGGATTGCCGACGGTCTTGCTCGAAGCCATGCATGCAGGAGCGCCTACGGTCATGGCAGATGTCAATGATTTGGGTCGTTTGGTAACCGACCCAAATGCTGGTTTGTCGGTCACACCTGGTGATTCGAATGAACTGGTAGAGGCCATCAACGCATTGCTTGAGGCTGATGAAAACCAACTCAAAACCTGGTCAGACAACGGTCAAGAGGCTTCCAAACCCTATCTCTGGTCGAACATTGTTGACGACCTTCTGAAGGTGTACAAGCGGGTGAGAACATGAGTAAACCGCGTCTCGTCATCTTGCATCGCAACATGGGATTGCTTGGTGGAGCGCAACGTGACCTCATCGTTGCCCTACCTGAACATGCAAAACGTTGGTCGGTTACCGTCGCTACCCTCAATGCGCCTCAACTGTTACTCGACCGCTGTGAACAACTCGGTATCGATGTCATCGCTCCAGATGTTCCATGGCAGCAACCCAGTGGTCCAATCGCCGAAATTACTGCCCGTTCGGGACGCTCTGCACTCAAAGCGTGGCGACGATTGCGAGGAAAACTGCAACCTGCTCTTGATGCTTCGGATGCGTGTTGCATTGTTCTCGGTACAGGTGGATTGGAAGTCATCGATTTGATTCCCGACAATCGACCATTGTTCGTCTACATTCATGAGCGAAACAAAGGCATCTATGATGATGTTCTTCAACGAGATATGGATGGCAATCTACGCAATTCATTGATTGTGAAGCGCCTTGCACTTACCTATCTTCGTCGATGGGATCAACGGTGGCACAAGCACCTATGGAAGCGACCAAAGACGGCTGTCTCGGCCAATACGCCGACAAGTTCACGCATGCTTGCATCAACATATGGATGGCCAGTAAGCAAGGATTGGATTGCAGGCGATGTTAAGTTTCGAGATGAACAATTACGACCTGCTGATGTTGGCGTCCTATGGCCAGCCATTGACCCTTCAGCATGGCCTGCTGAAGAGACGGAACAGGAACGTCAAGTTTGGGGATCGTTCAATCACAAGCCAACCGGCCCATATCTTCTCACCATTGGTCGAGCATGTTTCATGAAAGGAAGCAAGGAAGCGGTTCAAGTTGCAGCAGCAGCATCGATTCCATTGGTTCATGTTGGCGGTGGTGAGGTCGATGAAATGCAACAGCAAGCAGCAACACTCGGCGCCGAATTGATCATCATGCCGCGTATTGATGACATGGAAATCGTTGCATTGATGCGAAATGCACACGCCTTGATTGCAACAGCCCGAACCGAGGGATTTGGCCTCACTCCAATGGAAGCAACCATGGTTGGAACACCTGCCCTCGTTGTCAGTGATTGTGGGTTTACACATACAGTAACAGACGGATTCAATGGCCGACGATTACCATGGCCTACGACCGAAGAAGGACTTGCAGAATGGGTCAAGGCTGTTGAAGAGGCTGGTAATGAAGTCAATCGAGTTGCATGGTCGAAGGCCGGTCGTGAACGTATATTGGAGCGATTTACAGCAAACCATCAGGCTGAAGGGCTCGCCCGCAGTCTTGCAACGATGGGTGTCGATGTTGAAACGACCGAACTCGAAATGTTGCCTGGCCTTGACCCGGCTTGAGTTCAGAACGAGAACAGAGATGTTTGGCCACCTTCTCGGATCAAATTCGCCTTACGCAACTTCGTCAATGCTTCATCGATACGTCGTTGGCTGAATTCTCGCTCTTCTTGAAGGAAGTGAATCAATCCCTTAACGTCGACTTGACCTGGTTTGAGCGCTTCATCTTCAACCGTACTTGATGGATGATTAAGGAAGATTTCCCGTATCTCGTCCAAACGTTCTGGAATCTCCTTCCCTTTCTCTTCGCAGATGGCTTCAATTGTTCCGAGCGATTTGATGAGTTTGATTCCAGTCTTCGGCCCAATTCCTTTCAGTCCAGGATGAAAATCTGTTCCAATCATAATGGCTAAATCGACCAGTTGTTCTCGAGACAGGTTATGTTCTGCCAGCATTTCTGAGAGAACAATCTTCTGAGCACGTACCGTTCGACCGTGTCGCTTACTTCCATCGCTCATCAAGTTACGAACAAGGATTGGACTTCCATACAGAAGAGCGTCCCAATCCTGTGTAGCAACAACATCGAGTTGTCCTTTCACGGCCATCACAGCGGCTTGACCTTCCCCTTCTGCTGCTGCATCAACCCAACGAACACCAAGAAGATCGAGCATTTGTTTGGTATCCTCGACCATTTCTGGACTGTAATGGACGATGCGTTGCGCCATCTTTTGAGCCGTTTGGTAATCACCTTCTTCGAGCGCTTGCTTGTGGGCTGCTTCCGCTTCAAGTCGACGTTCTCGACGTGCTGCAAGTTCATCGGCCTTCAATTCGGGTGCTGGACCATCGAAGATAAACACGGGCTGGATTCCCAGTGAAAGCATGGTCGTGGTTCGCGTTAGCATGCCCATCAAATGCGCAACAACCCGTCCTTTGGAATCACGAAGTGGCCCTCCATCACCCGTCGGTGAACGGTCACGAATCGTGGTCAAGAATTGAAAGGCCGTAAGAAAAGCATCGATTCCAACACGCTTGCCTTTCAGTTCTGCGAGATTGATGTCTTCCGCATTGGCAAGGTCACGAAGATTACAGCCCATATCCAATGGTTAAGGTCGAGAGTATGTCATGGTTCGCATGCGGTGCGGTGAAGAACCAGCACCAATTGGGAAGCGTATGGGCGAGTGCATTGTCTCGTTACGCGGGTGGCATCCCGCCCTTGCTCAAGCTGAACTTTCAGCACTTTTTCCAAATGGTCGCGTTAAGCCTCTCGCTTCACCACGACTTGCTCGCCTTACTTGTCTTGAAGATGCTCCGGAATTATCGATCTCATCTGGTATTGAAGCCATTTTTTCCAATGGTATGAATCTGCAATGGGCTGGAGAAGATGCGCTGTTGAAACACATCGAAGAGCATCTTGAAACCTATCCGAACGATGGTTCGACCTGTGCAGTCTCTGCATGGAAGCATGGCGAAGGCATCGAAGGTTGTTCTCGAACCAATCTCGCTGGAAAAGTCGGTGGAATCTTGAGTCGAATGGGTGCATCCATCGATCTTGAAAGTCCTGAATCCACCTTTGGAATCTTGCTCGATGGCCTTGCACAAACGGTCACGTTTGGTTGGTTGAAAGATGGACTGAAAGGTGATTCAAGTATTGAACGGCGAGCAACACAGCGTCCATTTTTCAAGCCAGTAAGTTTGGAGCCGCGTCTTGCTCGACTTGCCGTCAATCTTGCTTGTGGGCCGCTTTCTGCAGGGGCTTGTGTTGATCCAATGACAGGGACGGGTGGATTCACAATTGAAGCAATCTTGAGTGGTCGAAATGCGATTGGCATCGACCTTGATGAAGCGATGATTCGAGGAGCAAAAAAGAATCTTGAATGGGCAGGTTCACAACTGAATCCTTTCGTTCAAGGAGATGCAACCAACATCAGAGACGCTCTTCCTGATACAGGAACAATCCTCTTTGCAGGCGTCGTTCTTGACCCTCCTTACGGACGAAATTCACATGGTTCGATGGACCATCAAGACCTGCTTCAAAAAACGCTTGAGAGCGCTCGAGACGTCGTCGATGGTGGACTTGTGTTGATCCTTCCTAGCGAGCCTCGTTCCGAGCAATTAGATCATCCGCTTGCAGTGGATGAGCGCCCTTCACTCAAACACTATGCATGGGAAACAATCGAAATGATGTTGAATGAAACAGGATGGTGTTACCAAAACGCATGGTACGTATCGGTACATGGCTCACTTGGACGCGTCATTGTTTCCGCAACAACCGCTCCTCAAGATTAAGCAATTCGATGGCATCAGATTCCGTCGGTTCAGGGAAATCATGACGATGCGGACAGCCTTCATCCAAGATTGCATCATCGTTTGCGTTGAGCACGATTGGATACTTTCGACATCCTTCAGGTCGCACTTCATAGACCGAACAAATGCCTTCAGCGTTGATATCTGAACTCGCTGTTAAGAGAAAGACACACGCTCGAGTCTTCTCATCATTAAGGAGCGTAAGGATTCCATTGTTTTCCCACGTGAACGATTCAAGCGCCATTCCCGTTCGTCGAGAGAGACGCTTCGCTTCAGCTTCCGTCAATGGCATGGTCGTCTCACGGCAACATGCTGAACATCCCATAGGAATGCATGGAAGTTGCTTGACCATGCCCTCAACGGGAATGGCTTTGCATTTGAATCTCGTTGAAGATTCTCACATCGAACAACGATTAGAGCGGTAGTTCCGAAGGTTCGGTGCGGTGGGAAAAGCGCTCAACGGAGCCATCTTCGCGAACAATGAACTTGTTGAAATTCCACTTGATGGCTTCCTTGCCTTCATGGTCTGGCACCTTGCACAACTCTGCATACAATGGATGGCGATTATCGCCATTGACCTCGATCTTGGCCATCATGGGGAAGGTAACGCCGAACTGCGTTTCACAGAATGTTGCAATCTCTTCATGCGTACCTGGCTCTTGTGCACCGAATTGATTGCACGGGAATCCGACAACGACCAATCCCTCGGATTGCTTTGCTTCATACAATGCTTGCATGCCCTCATACTGTCGAGTAAACCCACACGCGCTTGCAACATTGACGATGAGATAGGTGCTTCCACCAAGGTCGCGAAGGGTCGTTTTGTTCCCATCAATGGTCTCGATTTCAATGTCGCGTACATCGGTCATATGTCAAACACTGGGCTTCTACTCTTGAAGGTGTGGTTTCAGAATTGATACATTTCCTACAAGAATATTATACGCTCAATCCAAGGCATTTTCCTTTCCATTGACTGGAAGATGAAAGGCAAATGCTCTTGAAGTGCATCCACATGGTCGATTCATGCACGTACTCATGGAGACATCAGCAGGAAACATTACCATCGAACTCTTTCACGGAAGCGCCCCCGATACGGTCGCAAATTTCGTCAAACTCGTCAATGACGGATACTATGACGGACTTCACTTCCACCGTGTCATCGAGGATTTCATGATTCAAGGTGGCTGCCCACACTCCAAGGACCCAATGTCTCGACGAGCAGGAACCGGCGGACCTGGATGGAAGATTCCTTGCGAGCGTTCGGCTTTGAACCTCAAGCACGACAAGCCTGGTATCCTCTCGATGGCCAACGCTGGACCAAACACTGGAGGTTCGCAATTCTTCTTGACCACGGTTGCAACACCATGGCTCAACGGAAACCACGCCGTCTTCGGGCAAGTTTCGGAAGGCATGGATGTTGTTCAAGCGATTGAGCGATGCCAAAAGCTGCCTGGTGACCGCCCAGCACAACCCCAGCAAATTGTTCGTTGCTCCGTTGTAGAGTGAAGACAATGACCATTCTCGCCATTCATGGTGGGGCTGGAGGCGATGGGGAATGGCGAGGTTTAACCTCGCTCGATCCTGAACGAATTCGATGTATGCATCGCGTTCTCAACTCGATTGGTCATGCACTTGAGTCGGGTTCAATCGACGCATTGGAAGCAGTGACGCAAGCCGTTGAATTGATGGAAGACGAACCGCTTTTCAATGCTGGAATCGGTTCTGTTCTCGATGAAGATGGAACTGTGACCATGGATGCATCCATCATGAACGGAACAGATGGTGCTGCAGGTTCAGTCGTCAATGTACGCCAAATACGTCATCCGATTCGAGCTGCAAACCTCATTCTCAAACAAGGGTGGCCAGTGATGCTCAACAGTGAAGCTGCTGACAAATTTGCTATTCAGAAAGGTGTTGAAGAGGTCGAACCAGCATGGCTCATTACCGAACTTCGTCAAAAGCAATGGAATCTGTGGAAAGAGCAAAACGCTCGACCAGGTGCAACCGATGAGGACGATTCCGTCCTTGACCACGATATGGAAGGCATGGGAACAGTCGGAGCGGTCGCACTTGATCGTTACGGAAACGTGGCCGCTGCAACCTCAACGGGAGGTATGACGGGGAAACCGAAGGGTCGCATTGGCGATACGCCCATCATCGGGGCTGGAACATGGGCAGATACCAACATCGCTGTTTCGTGTACAGGTGTTGGTGAGGCATTCATACGAACCTGTGCAGCCCATCGCCTTGCCACAAAATTTGAAACTGGTTTGGGCCTTGATGATGCGTGTCGGGACGTTCTCGATGCTGTTGAGCCAATCGGTGGCCGAGGCGGGGTTATCGCCGTCACAAAAGACGGAGATGTTGCAACGCCATTCCAGACCATGCTGATGTATCGAGGGGTTTGGAAGCATGGTGAAATCACGATTGGAATCGGTCCAAACGATGTTGATTTGGATTCGATGGATTGATAATCAATCGATGTAAGGGTATCATCATGGGAAACGACCGAACCTTGTCCAAGGCTCGTAAAATCGCACAACGTCTCGCTGGTCAAATCGAGAAGTTGAGTGATGCACTCGAAGATCTTGAGTTGGAATTCGCCATGTTGATGAAAACCATCGATAAGATGGAAGCCAAGCAAGGCTCAAATCGAGATGTTCAAATCGACGTTTCCGTCAAGGTTGATGAGGACGACAACGACTTCGATGTCACCAATACGTCAGCACCTACTGTCAAAGGTCGACGTAAGTTCTGATTATTCCGCTGCTTCCATTGCCCCGGATTTTCGTGCATCAATGAAGGAGCGTACGCATAGGAACGTGTAGATTGATCCTGTGACAAAGAGCATCAACATCGACGTTGTTGCATAATCGAGACCATCCGACATGACCATGAAGAATCGAGTACCTCCAAGTGCTGCAAGCAAACCGAATGTTACAGCAACATGCATCCATAATTTCCTGCTCGCACCGGGTGTTTTTGCCATCTCACCCGAAACCATGAGTGGTAAACCAAACAAGGCTGGAGCAAACGAAGAGATCGATTGTGCTTCGGAGACCGCAGTCACGATCAATCCCCAGAGCGTTAAGGCAATACCGTATGCAGTTGTGAGATTTGGCAGAAAATCCGATTGTTCTTCCATGAACATTCCATGTGAAGGAGGTTTATCAGTTCAGTTCTCGTCCCAGACCTCGCTTTGCATTGATTTAATAACGGCCGTTTGTGGTTATTAATCATGGCAAAACACAACGTTGGAGACCGCCGCATCGTCTCCGTCAGCATTCCCGAAGATGTTGCTCAAGAACTCGATCGCTGGACTGGTGGAGGCAAGAACAACGGACGTAGTGCATGGATTGTTCAAGCCATACGAAACCGCCTTGACATCAAAGGAACGTACCATCAACTGAGTCGAGAAGCAAAGGCTCGATCCCCACAATCAGATGTTGAATTTCGGATTGAAACCGATACGATGGGTGAAATGAAGGTCCCTGGTGACAAGTACTACGGTTGCCAAACAGCCCGTTCCTTGGTGAATTTTGACATCGGTGACGATGTCATGCCACGTCCTTTGATTCGAGCCTTTGGTATTCTCAAACTTGCTGCAGCTCGCACGAACCGAGATCTCGGTGTTCTCGATCGAGAAGTTGCAGATTATATCGTTGATGCAGGTGAAGAAGTGATGCATGGTGACTTAGACGAACACTTTCCACTCCGTATATGGCAGACTGGTTCAGGTACACAAACCAACATGAACACCAACGAAGTCATCGCCAATCGAGCCATCGAAATGGCTGGAGGCGTTCTTGGAAGCAAGTCGCCCGTCCATCCAAACGATCACGTCAACAAAGGGCAATCATCCAACGATACGTTTCCAACGGCAATGCACATTGCAGCTGCTGAAGAAATCGAACATCGTCTTCTCAAATCTGTACGAAGTCTGAAGCAAAAACTAGGTCGTAAGCAAAAGGAATTCAATGAGATTGTCAAAATTGGACGCACGCATTTAATGGATGCAACACCACTAACACTCGGCCAAGAATTCAGTGGCTATGTCCATATGCTTGAAGCGGATCTTCGTCGTATTGAATACGCGCAAAAGGATCTTTTCGAACTGGCTCTTGGAGGGACCGCCGTCGGAACAGGATTGAACTCACATCCAGACTTTGCACAATTGGTTGCCAAAGAAATCGCAAAACGAACAGAACTTCCGTTCATCAGTGCTGAGAATAAATTTGCTCAATTAGCAGCACATGATGCAATTGTTGCTGCAAGTGGAGCACTCAATACACTCGCTGCAAGTTTGATGAAGATTGCCAATGACATGCGTTGGCTTGGTTCTGGACCACGTTGCGGAATTGGTGAATTATCGCTTCCAGCCAACGAACCAGGAAGCAGCATCATGCCCGGAAAGGTCAATCCAACACAGTCGGAGGCATTGACCATGGTTTGCTGTCAGGTGATGGGCAATCATACAGCCATCACCATTGGCGGTAGTCAAGGAAACTTTGAGTTGAACGTCTTCAAACCGATGATGATCTACAATCTTCTGCACAGCATCCGATTGCTCAGTGATGCTTGTGTCGCCTTTGGAGAGCGATGCATCGATGGATTGGAAGCGAACAAAGAGAACATTCAGAAACATCTCGATAATTCACTCATGCTCGTAACTGCATTGAACAATCATATCGGATACGATAAGGCGGCCAAGATTGCAAAGAATGCACACGAGAATGGACTTACGTTACGAGAAAGTGCCATCGGTCTGGGTCTGCTCACAAATGAACAATTCGATGCGTGGGTTCGTCCTGAAGAGATGATTGGTCCGAAGTGATCAGGCCTTGAACTCCTCACCACAAGCAGGACATCGCGCCCGTCCTTCGTAGGCAACAGGTACGCGCATTGTTGCATCACATGCAGGACATTGAACCAAACGCTTCGCTTCGACTGGTTTTTCTTCACCCATTTCACCAAAGTATTGCCATGGTCGAGCGATGATTACATGACTTCCAACATACGTCCAGAAACAGATTTTTAGTAGGCCAAAGAAAAAGGAAAAAACGGCAGTAAAGTCATCATTCGAACTCGCCCCAAAACTCATTGCTGCAATGAAAATGAGGACGAGCAAACCGATAACAAAAATGAATGCGCCCGAGATTGCTGATCCAAGCATGATCATGTATCCAATCGATTGCTGATCTCGGGCCTTTTCTTTCTCTTTGTATTCGAGATAGCCCTCCGTTGAAAAGAGATTATTTGCAAGAGTCAACTTTGGCCCTTCGACTGCTCCGACCCGCTTTGAAAGAATGAAACAACCTGTAAGCATAAATGGGGCAGAACAGAGGTAAGGGAGAATCACCGTCAACGGCTCAAAATCGGACTCACCGGGAATCATGAAAACGAAGAGGCCTAGTACAATGAGAGCCGATGGAAGAATCAACTCTTTTGCGTCCTCCATGAATCTACATTTCTTTCCAGCATATCAAACTAGAGCCTTCTTTTTTGTTGAGAAGTTACACCTATTTGCCTGTAAAGAGCGTCTTCTGAGCATGCAACGATTTGCCCTCAGAGAGCGTTTTTGTCACGTCAAGGAAGGTTTGCGCATCGTTTGCTTTCTTCTCATTGGATCGCTTCTGTAATGTTCGCAATGTCATGGCTAATCGATGATTTCCAGAAAATGCGTCCTTGTGTCGCTCAAAATACGCCCAATACATGGACGATATTGGGCAAGACTTCGTTGGATGAAACTTGCAAGACGTGCAGAAATCGCCCATTTTCTTGATGTAGGGGGTTCCAGATACGTAGGGCTTGGTCATCATTGCATCACCAAGAGCGAAGGTCCCCATTCCGAGAACGTTCGGTTCGACAACCCAATCGAAAGCGTCAATGAATGCGGCATGGAACCAGTCGGTCAGCTGACGCGGTTCAATATCCATCAATTGGGCAAGATTGCTGAGAACCATCAAACGAGGAATATGATGTGTCCACGCTTCATCCATCACACTTTCAACCGCCCAATCGAGGCAATCCATACCGGATGATTGGCCCCAATAGGCCATAGGTAACGATATGGTTTGTTTGAGGTGATTAGGGTGTTGTGAAGTATGACTCTGCAAATCCATTGGCCAACCTGCAGTTCGATTTGGCGGCGTTGTTGTATTGACATCGAGCAGGTGGAATCCATCCGTTACCTCGTGGACATGGTGAACGTATTCCCGCCAAATCATCTGGCGCAAATATCCTTCTTGTGAGTTCAATGGAACCTTCGCTTGGACGACAACATCGATGACCTCCTGCGGAAGAACACGATGAATGTTCACGGAGGAAGCAAGACGGGAATGGAACAGCCCTCTACTCTCTTTGGTCATCGCATCCTCATATGGGCCAAACAACGTCAGGATGTCCGAAAGGAAATCCAAGGCATTGCGATGATCGTCAAAACTTGTCGGTAGGTGATTCAAACGGGCTTCACCTGGATGTTCTGCAAACCTGTCGTTCACGAATGCAATGACTTCTTCATCAATCTCGTCGATTGAATATTTAGGGGCTTGAGGAGGTTGGTGTTCACCCTTCCAAGGTTGACGATTGTCGGCATCATGACTGAACTTACCGCCTACTGGCGAATCGCCTTCCATCAACCAACCTTTCTCTTTGCGAACCCTTCGATAGAACCTGTCCATTCGGAACGGTGGTTCATTTCCAACCGTTTCAGTAAACCAATCTTGAGGCGTTAACCATCCAGGATGTGGATGCTCAATGATTGATTCATCCTCAATCAATTCGGACAAAGTCATTCGTAACTCGCGTTCAGCTGCACGGAACATGTTGATTGGCCCAAACTCTTGAGATAATCCTCGAAGAGGTTCGTCGTATTGTTGATCTGTTGAAACATAGAGAACTGGAATGTCGTTCCTTTGCGTTTCGAGTGCAAAATGGCGCATGTTGGAGAGAATGTAACACAGTTTTTGCTTGTGATATGGGCGCCTCTTCGCTTGTTTCTCACTTTCAATGAGAATGATTCCA
Organism: Methanobacteriota archaeon; assembly: GCA_002719815.1. Taxonomy (GTDB): domain Archaea; phylum Thermoplasmatota; class Poseidoniia; order Poseidoniales; family Poseidoniaceae; genus MGIIa-L2. The sequence goes on from PBET01000020.1 coordinate 27,460, forward strand.
ATCGATTCGTGAGTGGGTAACAACTCAAGATTAAGTTGATCATAGGGCAAATACCACCATGTTTCTGCATCTGAAGAAGAGAAGGTTTTCATCTGTGATGAAAATATTCCATCCCCTCTCTCAACCTTCGACCAGGTCATGTTGAAAGGATTCTATGTGATGATATAACCTCGTGTTTTAATCAATCGCAAAGGGTACATTCATCATTTGAATCCACTTAGTTATGGCATGGATGTAATGCTGGTTGTATTCTGCATGGCTGCAACACTCCTTGCTGCAGCACTCACTGTCCCTGCTGGATTTGGCCTCGCGACCATGTTAACACCCGTTATGCTCCTGTGGCTTGACCCACATCTTGCCATTGCAGCAGTAGCGGTGGTTCATGCAGCCCATAACGGATGGAAACTTCTCCTTCTGAAAACCGATGTTGATTTTGCAGCGGTCAAACGCTATGGTTGGGCAATGGTCCTCGGTGCTTTGATTGGTGCTTCACTCAGTACAAGTATTGACCCTCAACCCCTCCTCATCGTCGTTGGTTTTGCGTTGATTCTTCTCCCGATTCTTGCAATTTCAGAACGTTGGACCAACTATCGCCTGCCTGAAGCAGAAGACCGCTGGGGAGGATTTGGATCAGGATTTATGGGTGGGTTAACAGGCCACCAAGGCGCATTACGAGCCATGTTTCTTCAACGACGCTTGCCAGACAAATCCGCCTATGCGGCAACGGCTGCTCTCCTCGCTTTGGTCGTTGACCTTTCTCGCCTACCTATCTATCTGTATTCGGACGGAGAAGCCCTCGCTCAATATCTTCTACTCATTGCTGGTTCTGTTGTTTCTGCCATCATCGGCGTTCATCTTGGTAAGCGATGGTTGAAGAAATGGAAGAAATCACACATCAGTACAATGATTACGATTGGAATTATTCTCTCTGGAATCATGTACGTCATCGAAGGCTTCACGATGTGACTGCATCGCTCAAATCAAGAATCACTGGTGCATGATCTGAGATATCGATGCCACCTTGTCGATCGATTCGAATCGATTCAATAAATGGCATGAGTGCTTCATTTCCAAGCATGTAGTCGATTCGCCAACCACGATCCAATGCACGGGCTTGGCCACGATTGGACCACCAGGAATAGAGTTTCACACCTTCACCAACATGCTCGCGAAACAAATCGTGCCATCCATCACCGAGCAGTTGTGAAAACCATTCACGTTCCTGTGGAAGGAAGCCACTCGATTTTGCGTTCCCTTTCGGATTCCAAATGTCGTCTTCTGTATGAGCGATGTTCAAATCGCCAACGACCAGTACGGGTTTGTCGCTTTCCAAATACGGTTCAAGCCATGAACGCCATTCATCCATCCATTCTTCTTTGAACAATTGACGTTCATCTTTGTTGGAACCGCTCGGAAGATAGGTATTGATGCATGTCAATTCACCATGCTGTGTAACGAGGATTCGTCCTTCAGAATCGGATGGATCCAGTTTGCTTAGCATACCTCGTTGAATTTCCGTCATTTCAACACTTGAGAGCGTTGCTACACCCGAATAGCCCTTCTTTTCTGCTGGATGGAGAATGGCCTGATGGGTTACTGGCCAATTCCAGCCTTTCGGAAATTGTTCTTCAAGAACTCGGGTTTCTTGAAGCATCCAGATCTCTGCATCAACGTCTTCGAACCAATTATCAATACCTTTGCGAATGGCTGCTCGCAAGCCATTTACGTTCCATGTCACGATGCGCATGACCTACGGATTGTTATGGGGTTCTTCATTGTTGAAGTGGCATTTTGCTGATGTGTTCCGCTGTTGTTCGAGAAGCTTCAACTGCTCCATCCGAAAGAATATGCTCGCTTTCAACCCAAGCACCGGTGAGCAAGATGCCGTTCTTTCGGACGAAACCACAAGCGACTCGCTCGCCAATTGGAGCAATTTTGACATTCTTTTGTTTTCGCTCATGGAGAATATGTGATTTCCAGCCAGGAGCACGCTCATCCATGAATTTGCTTAATGCTGCGAGACGGTCTTCACCCTTCCCTTCACCAAAATGGACCGCAGAAAGAAGTGCCCCTGAAGGAGCAATTCCCGGATGAATCTGTTTCATGTCAAAGATAGCCATAGAACGCTGAGTATCAAGAATACCATGCCGATCACCAAGTGGTACTGCATCCAATGCAACGTCAATCGTTGAGGCAGTTACAAACGACACCTCGGGCAAATCAGGAACGAGTTTCTTCGCTTGCCCATACCCGCATGCGAGAATAATCACATCTGTCTCAACATGACGGCCATCAGCAAGATGGGCCTTATGCTTCTCAACCTTGACGACATTCGCACCCGTTTCAATCGGAATCCCGACTTCGTCAAGTGTGACGGCAAGCCGTCCAACCAATCCAGACCAACCTTCTTTCAGAACTAGGAGTCGACTGTTGAGAAAAGCACGGCTTCTGGCTTCATCCTCAAGACCCCAGGAAGCAAAATGCTCACTGCAACGAACAGAGGGATGGTCTCGATCGTATACTTTCGCAGCCCTTCTGAACTGTACTGCATCCATCATTGGTTTCCGTGGTTGGACCATTCCTTGACCGACCATCTCTAGTCGGTGTGGACGTAGTGGCAAGACCGATGGTTTGACCTTGCTTACCTTTCGAACAAGTTGATGCAATGGCCCTTTCTTCAACAAAAAATGAGGTCCATAGCCAATTGGAAATCCATCTCTTGATTCGCTTGATGCACGACCACCAATGGTTGGACGCTTCTCGAGAACGACGACGTGGTGGCCACGTACTGATGCCTCCATCGCAACAGAGAGTCCAGATAGTCCTGCACCGATAACAAGGACTCTGGCCATACTTACCCGAAACCATCCTCCTCATCAATCCCTCCGCGCCAACAGTTTGCTTGAAGTCCTCATAGGTCTAGCAACACCCATGGGCGAACGCGCGATGTTGCCACATGACCGTGGGCATCTTCTGTGGACTGCGGAAGATGGAGCCAGTCGTATGCTCATCTCCAGCATGGACCGCTGGACGACTGCAATCGTCGGTGATGACGGTATCGACGGACCAGTCATGGGATTCGGCGAGAAAGTAACTGCTCAAGTTACCTCACGAGCAGACGGAACGATTGCAGGAGCATCTGCAGTGGATTACATGCTCCAAATATGGGCGCCTAGTCTGTCGACTTCTTGGAAAGCTGGAGACGGCAGACGTGTAAGTGAAGGTGATGTCATCGTCGAGATCAGTGGCGATTCTGAATCTGTTTTGCGTATGGAACGTTCAATTCTTAACTTGCTTGGCCAACTCTCAGGCATTGCAACCAATGCAGCCCATTGGGCAACCATCGCACCTCGACAAGTTGCTGCGACACGAAAAACAGTTTGGGGAATGCTCGACAAATGGGCTGTTCATCTTGGAGGCGGATTGACACATCGACTGAACAAAGATGATGCAACCATGATCAAAGAGAACGACCTTGCTGTAACTGGAGAAAGTGGTATGCAAGCCATTGTCCAACTTCTTTCGACCATCGATGTGAATGACTGTGGCGCCTTTCTTGAACTGGAAGTAACCAACGAGAAAGATGCCATCGTTGCTGCATCCACATGGAAGCAACGACAAGAAGGTGATTCACTGCCACCACTTGTCCTCATGTTGGACAACTTTGGTCCAGAGCGAAGCAAGGCGATGGTTGGTGAACTCACCGATATGGGATTGCGCGATGCGGTCGTTCTCGAAGCGAGCGGAAACATCGTCTTCGACGATTTGGAAGCATGGCGGGAATGTGGTGTCGATGTTCTCTCAACAAGCGCCATCAATCGAGGAACGACTCCTCTCGATGTCAGCATGCTCATCGACCAGTGAGGTGGAACCATGGAGCACGCTGCTGACCCATCGCATCCACGATATCGTTCATTGCTCATGCGTCACCGACTCGAAGTTGCAGCCAAGAAAGGCATGCTTGCAGATTCAGCCATGATCGCCCATGGCCGAGGTGAAGCCTACGATTATCTCCTTGGTGAGACAACCATTCCAAGCGCTGATGTTGCCACACAAATTGCACTAAACGCACTGATGCAAGCTGAACATCCTGTCCTTTCTGTGAACGGAAACGTCGTGGCGCTCGCCGGTGATGAGATGCTCAAACTTGCAGACAAAATCGGATGTCCGCTCGAAGTCAACATCTTCTACCGAACGCCTGAACGAATGGAAGCCTTACTTTCGGATTTGAACGAACGAAAGGAACGGCTCGGTCTTGAGGTGGAGATCCTTGGCGCAAACCCTGATGCAACCATTCCTGGACTCAAAGGGCCTCGTGCGAAATGCGAATCAAAGGGAATCCTGCGTGCTGATACCATCCTCGTTCCACTTGAAGATGGAGACCGTTGTGAAGCACTCGTCGCCATGGGCAAGACGGTCATTGTCATCGACCTGAATCCGCTTTCACGATCGTCACAACGTGGTAGCATGACCATCGTAGACGAATTGTCTCGATGTTTGGAAAATATGCTCGAGCTGAATGCGGAAGAGCTTCCTTCAGTCAAATCATACGATCATCATCAAACGCTTCAAGACGCTCTCAACACCATCGTCGCTGGAATGAAAAACAAATTTTCAGAAGCAAAAGAATGAATCTTTCGAGAATTCATTGGGAAGGCTTCAAAGGCCGTCAACTCCGAGAGTTCTCCATGAGTGAGGATGGTCAAGAAACTCGCGGACTGATTGATGTCAACGCACTTCCTGAACCTGTTCGACGCATGGCAGAGGTCATGACAGGGCTCGATCCTGAATGGTCCATCGACGGCTGGCTAACACAACAAGCAGAGCAAACACTCGCACTGCTTCGTCATGATCTCAAACGAGAACGATTGCTCTTGGAACAACGCAAGTTCCGTCTCGATGATTTGGAGCAACGAATCAACCCTAATCAAGAGAAAGACGAGCATCAAATGTCCATTTTCGACTGTTTTGGATTGGACGAGGACAACACGTTCACTGGGCTTTCACAACGTGGTGAAAAGCAACGGATCGAGGAGGGCGAAGCACATGGAGCTGAAGCCTTTATCGAACTCCTACCAGATGACCAAGTCGATGACCCACTCCTCGCTGTTGCATGTCAATTGGTGGTCATGATCGTCGATGGTGAAATTGAGAAGGGTGAACCTGTTGCAACCATCAATGTCATCTTCGAGCGTATGCTTGAACATGGAGTCGAAGAGGAAGAAATCGACGAAGCCATAGATTATCTCTTGACGACCGGTGGACTCATCGAAGTCGATGATGATTGTTTTATCTCAACCATTTAGATCATACGTACGTCACCTCTCTTAACAAGAGAAGTACAATTTGCCATTGTGGCGATGATTGTGAAATCTGTGATTTTAGCCTACTACTATAGTAGTAGATTACAAAATCAGATTTGATTTCAGGATGTTTCGAAATCCTCCGGCAAGCAGAAATTACCCTCACGACACCCTCTGTACTGACACTCCACGCGTCGGTACCGTCAAGACAGACATCTCACGCGAGGGTATACAGTGGGTTTGGTGAAGTTGGTTTGAAGACTCAGGATTACTTCTAATCAAGGCCCCATCTTTTAATCGGGTCTCCCGAAATGCCTGCCATTTCTTCAATGTCTGCGTGCATCGCTGCGAGATGGTCCCAACTTGGTTTTGGTAAATATGGCATGAATTCTCTTAATTGAGCTCGAAGTTTTTGATATCCTCGTTGTGTTAATTTCGTCTCTTTCCCTGAAGAATTGGTGATTATGAATTCACTGTCATCCCCTTCAAGCTTGAGGTTTACAGCACTAGATACTTCACTTTCATCACATCCTAATCGATGTTTCGCCTCATCCCAGCTTTCCGAAAAATTTGAGATCGTTGTGTTGCAATTTGAGCATGTCATTTCTTCTTCGGTTAATCTCGGATAAAAGGCATCACAGCATTTTGGCATGTCAGAACCTTGATTTACATTTTTCAAAGCCAAGATCTTACACTCCATCAATCCAACACCATGGGGAGAGCATTCGATGAATGGAATTAAGCCAATGGAAAGACCAACTTTGCTTAGAATCTCCCATCTATCCATGTTCAAAATCTCATAGGCGTAGTAGCCCCATGGAGAATGAGGTTTTTCACGAATAAATTTTGACGCAGTGGAGATTCTTTTTCTAAAATCAGAGTATTTTCCGTCTCCAAGAAGGTAGAATGTGGCATGATATGCAGTGGCCCACCTTCCCGTTCCCTGAGGAAAATCAGGCCTCAATCTTGAACTATGGATCGGGCAGAGTGTGGAGTTCAAAATTTCATTTAAGATATTTTGGCGAGTATTGAATGGTTGCGGGCCATGTTTGAGCCCCATGTAAAATCCTCTTAACTTCGTTTCAGAAAATCCTCTGTTATCCTTGATTGCAAATTTTTCCCAACCCTCAAATGTTTCAAGAGGAATGAAAGAACTACTCAATTCTGAATCATGCCTAGAGTTAAGAACCACTCTAAGGTTTTGAATCAAACCACCGTTTTCCAATGATACCTCGTCAGGTATCAAGTCAAGGATATTGACGTGCTGACTGCTACCATATTGTAACAATAACATGAAAATAGAGCTACCATTGCCGTTCCCCCATGATATGCTTGGGTAAGCAAGCAAATCACTCTCCAGTAACATCGAAAAAATGTCACTCAGATCTTGGTCGGGATTTTGAAGAAGCAAGGATTTGAAAATAGGATTGCGAATGATTGGTTCGTGGCCAAGTTCTGATAGGCTCTGAATTCTTTGTTGTACCTTTTCAATTGACGTGTTGAAAATAATCGCTTCAACGATACCCGACAGTTCATCATCATAATTCTCGATTAAAAAATCTCCTAATTCTTCTGTGATAAAACGGGCACATACTGGCAAGACTTTCTCTGTTAGTTCTTCATCTTGGAATGATATCAATTTTTTCAGGACTGCTGTGAACTCTATTTCTAAACCTTCAATACCACTGTCCAATAAACAATAGATGATGTTACTAATGTGAGGGCAGTAATCCGGATTGAATGTTTCAAGAATATCAATAAGATGTGATGTAGTCTTTTTTCCAGGCAGCCATGGCAGGATGTACCGCGTGAAGTAATTATTTTCGCATTTCAATAATGTCTCTAAAACATTCATAACGTCTTCTGTCTCACAGGATAGAACAACCTTTCTTGCGAGTTCTGGGCTGATATATTGTGCCTCGAGTTCTGCGATTTCTAGCAGCGTATCGCTCATCTCACTACGTGACATAGAAGACAATTTGAGGCTGTTAATTTAACATTTTGCCCCTCAATTATACCATATACTTGAAGAGTTGACAAGCGCTTCAACAAAAATCCTCAATTATTGTACCAAAATACACACCGTCTCCTATGGGTTGATACAGTCAACCGACATATCATTCCCACGAAATCGCAAGGGTTTTTCCAAACCCCTTAAGACATTATGGAGGAGTACAATGGGTGTTCAGTCCCCCAGTACACTCGCTAGCGACGCGACAGGCGTTTCATCGAAGGGTATCGTGTGGAGTTCAAGCAGATTCTGAATTGATGGGAATCTGCACACGCCCGCT